>NZ_JBIAUE010000056.1:0-21431 GCF_042892615.1 Streptomyces sp. NPDC001750
TCGACAACTGCATCGGTCCTTGAACAGAGTCGAGCATGCCCGTTGATCATGCTGCCCCGCCGGGGATCCTCAAGATCCCCGACAGAATCAGCCCTCAGGCTCGTTCGCAGGGCAGCCACTGTCACCGCCAAGCCGCTGCCCAGCCTGATCACGATCTGCCGCTGGAGTATTGGGCCGTCCGGAGGCATCCGGATGGTGATCCGGCGGATTACCGCGGACGATGGTGCTCGAACCACCTGGCAGCGACGGGTTTCCCGGGGCCGCTGCCGAGGGCCGAAAATCCGCGATGAGCCGTGAGGTACGTGCCGCCGGAATTCGGCAGGGAGTTGTCGGAGGGCGTTTGACCCGTTCAGTGCCCCAGTAGCGGTCGAAGGAGACACCCCGTGGGTCCTCTTGGCGTACGCCGGTGCCGACCGGCGGGACCTTTCCCGGTCGCCTTCAGGCGCGACTCCGGTCGCCGTCAGCGCGGCCGACGCATGGCGTGCGGCCTCAGGGGGATCACGTGAAAATCCCCCCCAAGTCGGCCACCACCACCCGCCTGCGGGCGCAACGGAACATGGTGAAGAACAGACGCTCGCGGGTCTCCATGGTGGTGATCCTGCTGGTCCTCCTCGTGACGACTGCGGTGACGGGGCGGTTCGGCACTGAAAACTTCAGCAGGGCCCTGACCTTCCCCGGTCGCATCACCGGTGCCGTCCTCATCGTGGTCGCCTTCACCACGTTGCTGGGCGCTGCCGCGGTTGCGGACCACTGGGTCTGGCACAGCTTCCCCCATTCCGACCTGGTGGCGCTGATCGGCGCGTTGGCTGCTTTTTTGACCAACCTCCTGCTCCTGGCCGAGGTACTGAAAAACGGTGATTCCGTGGCCTATCCGGTGCTGCTCGGCGCGCTCACGGCGGGCTCGGCGTGGGCTGTCTTCGCGGTGTGGCGGACATCGGTCGTCATCCCCGCTCCGAAGCGGGTGGCTGCGGCACTGATCATTTCTTCCGCCATCGCGATAGCAAATTTCGGCTACCAGAACCTCTATCAGCCGTCTCAGAACGAGGCCAGGCCTGTCATCAGGTTGACCACGGGCAAACCCGTGGTGAGTCATGACCAAAAGGCATTCTCCGTTCCTGTCGACATCACGCTCGAAAACCGCAACGACGCGAATTTCTACGTGCTCGGAACCGAATTCCATGCCATGGCTGAAAGGGTGCCGCTCAGTACGAAGGACCGGCTGCGCCATCAGTGGCGGGCTGATGCCGAGCAGTGGACTAGATACCAGGATATCAATCCGCTCTCCCGTAGGGAGATTCACCAACCCGGAGAGCTGATTGAGGCGCAACCGTGGCTGCCCATCGGACAGTGGATCGAGGCAAACGACACCTTCGCCACCCGGATGGTTGTACAGCTGCCCATGAACACGCCATACGACCAGGTGGGGTTCTACGCCAGCGCAAGTCTCGCCCGCAAGGACCGTGTCATCCTGAAGAGAATCGATTTCCAGGGGTACTCCTGGCGTGGCGGCAAAGTGCCCCCGTGGATGAATACGAAGGAATACGACTCCCTCATCTATCGCGGCAGGTTGCACGAAAATAATGCGATCGACGAGCACACGAGGGTTCCTCGCTTCGTGAATGTCTATTGGAGCTTCGGCACGCAGGGCGCTGGTATACGGGAAACCATCACGCGTAACGGGAGCGAAGATCACACCCAGGCAGAGTTGGTGAGTCGGTATGGTCTTGTCGATATCCTGACGGGCCCGATCAACCTGACCCTGTGGGACATCAAGAGTCGGCGATGACCGGCACGGCTGCGTCGAGCGCGGGGGGACGGCGGCCCAGTCGTTCCAGCCACACCACCAAGGCGAGCGAGCTGTTGAGACGATCCCAGGAGTATGAGTCCCCCAGGCCGAGTTGAGCCTCCCTCACCGCCTGGCACAGCGTGTCGATGGCGAACATCTCCGCAATCAGCGGATGCCTGGCGGAGCGGCAGAGGTCGATGAGTTCGTTGCCGTGTGTCCGCAGGCCGCGGGCGTAGAGGTCGTTGAAGGGGATCTTGACAGTCCGGCCGCGGATCCCGGTCGGGAGCAGATCCGCCATGGCCTCGCGCAGAACCGCCTTCGGGAGGCCCGGACGGAACGTCGCTTCGGCGGGGAGGTGGCGCACCGTGGCGATGACCTCCGGGTCGAGGAATGGATGCGAGAGGAAGAATCCGTCCTGCGGTGCGCGGCTCCAGGACAGAGAGTCGGGCGCGGCAATGTAATTGGCCGCGTCGTAGCGGGATTGTTCCGGTTTACGCCCGAACACAAAGCGGCTCTCCGCGACGCTGGCCTCGCGGTAGCCGTGCGCCCGCGCGAATTCGGACCGCAGCCATGGGGGTCGGGCCAAGTTGCCGAGGCCGCCGAGCACCGTGCCACGGCGGTGGATGAGTGCTGTGACCCGTTCGGCTGCCAACGGAAGAGCCGGCTGCACTACGTATGTGGAGACGACGTCCCACAAGCCCCGCTCACTGCCCACGGCCCAGGCGCGTGCCTGCTTCGTCATCTGCCGGAGTTGTGCTGTGCGGGCCAGCCTGTGCAGGTGAAGCGGGTTGGCGTCCACGATCGGATCGGCGCCGCAGCCGGTCAGGAGAGTGTCGCAGCCCAGATCCGCCGCAGCACCATGCAGCCTGCCCCAGAACGGGGCGCGGAAGGCGTGCGCGTAGGGCTCGTCCGCGTCCCCCGCATGGTGTTGGAAGTCGTCGAAGTCGGCTACATCGTCGGCATCGACGATCAGCGGACGGGCTGCCGGTGCGTGACGGCGGATCGCTTCCACCGCCTCGTAGAGGTACGACTGCTCCCCGCCCAGTTCGCCCCTGCCGAAGCGTCCGGCGAGAAGAACGAGTTCCCCCAGGTGGCCCTGTCCCGCAGCCAGCAGACGTGCTGCGAGCAACGCGATGCTGGTGGAGTCCATGCCGCCGGAGACGTGGCATGCGGTCATCCTGCCCACACGGCACCGGACAGCGCTCTCCAGTGCGAGGCGCAGATTCTTCGCCGCCGCACTGAGGTGTTGTCCGTCGTCTGCCGCTGGTACCGATGGGTGGTGGGCCTGACGGAACCGGCGCACCACCCGACCGCGCATCTCCCCGCTGATCGACAGTTCCACCACCTCGCCGCCAAGGACACGGTGCACCGCGGCGAACGGGGTGAGGTCCGAGTGCGGTTGCGCCATGTTCCCGGTCAGGTAGCGGCAAAAGTAGCGACGTTCCAACTCTGCGATGCCGCCCAGGCAGCGCGCCGAGGTGCTCACCGCGGTCACACGGCCACCGGACTCCCTGAAGAACAGAGGGATACGTGCCTGCTCGTCCCGCACCAGCAGGACCCGGTCGCGGCACACCAGGACGGCTGCATAGTCGCCGATCGGCAGACGCGGCACGGCTCCCGGTTGGCCGAAGTCCTCGAGAAGGCCGCGTGCGCCCGCCACACGGTCACGGACCGAGCCGACCCAGCCGACGACCGCCGCGGTGCCGGCATGCGAGGAGACGGTCGTCACGAGTCCCTGCCGTGCCATGGCCTCGGCTGTCCAAAGCTCAGGTGAGCCCCTGGCCCACGCGAGGCGGAGCGCTTCCACGTCACTGTCCTCCGCAGCCGATCGAGAGAACCGGGGTGAACGCGTGCCCTCGCGGATCGGCGTCAGGGATGCACAGTCCGGCCGAAGACGTCCAGGCGTGCAAGGCAAACGGGTGCTCGCGCAGACCGACATGAAGCACGGCCTCCAGGCCGCGCCGCCGCAGCAGGAGAAAGGCCGTTACGGCCTCGGCCTTGCAGTCGTCGTTGACGAACCAGCTTCTGCGGCCGTGTGCTTGCACTGCCCGCTTCAGCCGCGCGACGTCCTCGGCCGAGGGCGGGTCCGCCCGAGTGTAATCGGGGGCTGCCAAGGACAGGAGCCTAAGGACGCGCCCGAACCCCATGGTCCAGATCAGCAGGTGCACTCCGCGCAGCCAGAGCCCGGCCTCGACGTGCGGATGCCTCTTCTGGCGGGCCCGCGCACACCCGGCGCGAATGAGACCCGTGACGAGCTCCGCGCGTTCCTCAGAGCTTTCGTCAGCGAACTTCTGGACGTCTGCCGTTGCCATTCCGAGAAAGCGCGTCCGTTTCCAGTCCGCGATCAACGCTCCGCTGGACGTCCTGACGACATGGCAATGCGGTGACAGAAACCGCGCCATGACCACCAGGGCGTCGGTGTCCTCTGCCACCGCACATCCTCCAAGGTCGGCCTGTCGACAGCGCCTTTGCGGCAGCGGGCGATGTCAGGACTGGTATCCGTGACCGTCGTAGAGGCCGCCGCTGAAGCCCCGGATGAGTCGGCCGTTTCCGAGAAGGACAAGCCCATGCGGCCTACCACGCCGCAGCAGTCGGGAAAACATCGCTACCTCCAGAATTCAGGCAACGTCGGTCAATTCAAGGCTACTCCGCTTCGGATGGCCCGCAACCGGACTGCCGGATGCCGCGACGCGCAGCAGAGTGGTTCGCCGGACTGCCTTATCCGTCCGTCCGTCGTTGTACGGGACAGCCCTTAATTGGCGGCACCTGCCGCCGATGTTCGGCACCTCACCCGCGACGGTGCATCGCCGCTCCGCGACCGGCCGGTGGTCACCAGTACATGACCGACGCGTTCCCAGAACCCCACGTGGAGTACATCCGGACGCGGAGGACATACCGGCGCCCCTTGAAGAGTTTGACCTCGAAGCGGCCGTTGCGGTCCTCGCCGCTGTCGTCCTCCCCCGTCACGTAGCGCAGGTTCTCACCTTCGGTTTCTTCGAAGAGGACCATCTTCACATCGGCGTGCCCGAAGGTGCCGAACTGATACTTCTGGCTACTGTCCGGGACAACCTCGTAGTTGGCCTGCTCTCCTGAGCCGAGGCCGAGGACCGCCGACTGGAACGGCTTCAACTCGTCCATGTGAGGAGCCAGCGACGGATACCACATGCGCACGTATTCCTTGTCCGGGTCGGACAATTTGAGGGGGGAAGGAATGCCGTTCTGATATGCTTCCGGTCGCTTGATCAGACCGGGCCCGAACCCGTATTCCATGATCGACGCCACGTCCCACTGCGAACCGGTCACCTGGTCCGTGGAAAGTTTGCGGATGATGTTGTCGTAGGTCGTCTGCCGTGGCCAGAAATTGGGCGGCCCGGCCATGTAGGCGTAAACCTTCTCCTCGTCCCACTCGATGCCGGCGAAAGGATTCTGGTGTTCATGACAGAAACCGATCGAGTGCCCTATCTCGTGCCGGACCGTGGCTTTGCCGTAGGGCGAGGTCGGATCCCACCCGAAGTTCATCGTGGCCTTTTCGGCGCTGATGCCGAGGCAGTCTGTGCCGACATATGACCAGGATCCGTCGTCGGCAAAGGTGATCCTGATCTCCGATTCCGCAGAGTTGTCCTCGGGACGAAAATGCAATCCGATTCCAAGGCTCTCCCACTCCTCGAAACCGTTATGAACCTCGGTCAACCAGGCCTTTGCCACACCGTCGTCGGCGCCGTCGAGGAAGCTGTACCGCAGCTGGGTACCGTTCACCCACTTCGCATGATTGGCCAGTATCGCCCTGGTCCGTGGAAGGCTGAGACCCGGGGGCAGTGCGGGAATTTTCTGCGGAGGCTGGGCGCAGTATCGCTGAGCGTCCTTTTCTTGTCGAGCAACCATGGCGATGCTCCTTTCTGAACTGGTAGCCTGAGCGGGGTGAGTTCGGGCCGGAGTCGGTTGGTGAGGCCGTCGAGCAGGTCCCTCTTGAACTCGTCTATCGTCTCACCATCACCAAGCGTCGCGGAAGCGCCCGATTCGAGGTCGGTGGGATACCGGTGATGTGTGCGCATCTCCGTAAGGAGGGCATTGCCGAATTCCGCCAGGGATTACTGAAACTTCCTCAGTGAGGTGCCGCGAACGACATCATCGGAGGTGGCCCGGCTGATCGGCCGGGAGATCCCCTGAGTGGATTCCACATCGGGCAAATCATGGATTTACCGCAGGGGCCAGCGCATTTCGCTGCGCGTCTTCCCGGTGTCGCCCAAGGCACGATGGATCTCCTGACTCCAGGGTGCATCCATCTTTCGGAAGTTTCCACTCACCGATCCAGTTCCACCGGGAGGACTGTCGCTACCGCAACATCGTCGACGGCCGCTTCAGGTGGCCATCGGGGCGGCGATTCCGACTTCTCAGGCGAGCGGTACGTGTGAGCGGGCCCCTGACCGGGGCCCGTCGCGTGGTGCAGCAGGCTGTGATCGGCGTCAGTTCTTCCGTATGCATGGGGTGTTGAGGTCCGAGCGTTGTGGTGTGAGACTTCTCCCGGTCCGCGGACGCGGCCGGCGAGCGGTCGTCGCGGGTGGTGTGTTGTGGGCGAGCCGGCGGCGATCTGCGGCTCGGGGCGGCTTCTCATGTCGTGACCACCGGCAGGAGGGACGGCATCACACAATCCGGGCCGTCGCCACCATGCGCAACCACGTCCTCGGCGCATGAGCGAGGAGCACCGTGGCTCGGCATCGGGACGCCACCGCTCTCGCTCACGGAAGACGTAGGTGTGCGACATCGGACGAAGGAGGTCGGGCTCAGATGAAGCCAGGCAGGATTTCAGCGACCGCGACGGCCGCGGCGGCCACGATCGCGCTGGCCATCGGGGGTGCGGCGTCTCCCGCGATGGCCTCGGCCTGGACACGGACGGGGGACTACTACCGTTGGACCGGGTTCAACGCGTTGGAACGCGGGCAGGGCGTGGCGACGGACGGGACGTACTTCTACTACGCCGGACCCGGCGGAATGGTGAAGGCCACCGTCGCGAACGACTCGGAAGTCGCGTCGTCGATGTTCCCCATTCCGTCGGCGATGAGCCAGACGTACGGCAGCGATCACATCGGTGACGTGGAGTACCACGACGGGTACGTGATCGCGCCGATCGAGGACGGCGGCAGTGACTACCGACATCCGCTGCTGGCGCTGTACAACGCGAGTGACCTGAGCTACACGGGCCGCTATGTGCAACTGCCACTCGCACAGATGCCGGGCGGTGTGCCGTGGGTCGCGGTGGACGCCGCCGCCGGACTGGTCTACACCGCACCGTGGACCCAGGACGCCGCGCAGGGGACGAACCAACTGGTCGCATACAGCCTGAACGACCTGCTGACCCTTCCGGCCGGCTCCACGCTCCCGGTGGTGAATACCGTGACGTTGTCGCAGCCCCTGAGCAGGATCCAGGGTGCCGCGATGTGGCAGGGCAAGCTCTACGCGTCCGTGGACGACTCGGCCAAGTCGGTCTACTCGATCGACGCGGCCTCCGGACAGGTCTCCCACGCGTTCGATCAGGACGTCGAATCCGGGGACGAGGTCGAGGGGATCGCCGCCTGGGACTTCGGTTCGGGAGGCCAGTTGCACATCGTGCACGTGGGTTCGGGCTGGAATTCGATTTTCCTCTACCTCCAGCACTATTCCCGGACCGGCTGACCCGCCGGGGCATCAGGAACCCACGCGTGACCAACCGGTCTGCTGCCGGCCCGGTATGCCCAAGAAGGAATGCTCGGAGAGACGATGGTGCATTCAGCACTGACGCCGTCCGTGAGTCCGAAGGGCTCTGAGAAGGGTCCTGCCGAGGCCGGACACGACGCTGATGTGGGCCGGACCGGCGAGTTGATCGGCCCGTGGTCGATACGGATGTCCTCGATGTTCACACCCGTGCGGTCGATGTCCGTGGCACGGCCACGCCGGCCTGCCCACGCTGCGGCGCACTTCCCGGCAGGCGGTGTCGGTGCAGAAGCTACGCATTCGAGGTCCGAGGCCGCGAAGTGTTCACCACACTCGTGTGCGTACTCAAGTCGATGGAATATCCCTGGGAGTCGAGACCCGCGTCCACCCCAACCACCTGCACGCAGCGCTCGCCGACATGCGTGAAGTGCTCGCCGAACTCCGCATCGCCCAACGATGACTTGACGCGTGAGCTGTACACCGACGCCCTCCGCGCCCGTCGCAGCGCCTGACCTCAGACGCATGAAGCCGCCCCCCTGCCCGGCCAAAAGCCGGGCAGGGGGGCGGGATGAGCGGAAGCCTCACATACGCGGGGACCAGAGACCGAGTCGGACGATGGGCCGTTTCCGTCCGGGATCACCCCGCGTGCGCGGGGACCAGGCTTCTTGACCAGGGGCGTTACCGGGCTGGGTGATTCGAAGCGCAGCCCTCAGTGGTGAACCAGGAGTTCGCGGACCAGGCGGGCCACGTTCGCGCACGCTGAGATCGCTGCCAGGACCACACTCCAACCGCGCAGACCATGAGGTCCTGCCTCACGAGCAGAGGTACGGTGTTCGGACACGATGCATCACCTTTCCACGTGTGATCGTCGGGTGCCCGCCGGTCCCAGAAGAAGCTGTCCAAGGCCGACTTGAACTGGCGGGCTTCTCTATGCCCATTCATAGAAACAGGTCTCGTACACGAATCCCCGATATCAGGTACAGCAGGATCCTGAAACAGCAGGAAGCTGTGGGGGCGTCCGCATGCAGTGCTCACGTGACCTGCTGCTCAGTTGACACCGCATCGCCCGGACACCCGGCCGGCGGCGACGACGGCTGAAGCCCGTACGACACCGACCCCTGCTCCGGCCGAAGCCGAGCAGAGGGCGGGACAGCGAGGATGGCCTTCCCGACGTCTCACGCAAGACGACCCGACCCGGGGTGGCCCAGGGGAGGCGCGTTGCGAAAGTGGCGTCGTTCGCCCGAAGGGCGGGGCCCGCGGTGTCCGGTGCGGTGCAGCGCAAGGCGGGGCGGCGCCCGCAGGCCGGATGTATGCGGACGTTCCGACGACGCGGCGAGGTGCCGCAGCTGTTGTCGTGCGCCCGCCAGGGATTACGGGACCAGCCCGTGGTGCCGACGCACGCCCGGCGCCCCGACCCGTCACAGAAGGCCACCGATACCGATGGAAACCCTCCGCTCCCTGGTGGGCGAGCCCGAACCGTTCCTCACCACGGCGTGGCGAACGCCCCACGACGGAGCGCCGCCTTCGTGGCGCCTGTCGTCGCAGCCGTGGCCCTGACCCGCGTCATCTGCGGCTGCAGCGGTCGAAGGGGGGAAGACGCCGACGTCTCGCTACATCCAGTTCCGCCGGGCGGCCTGCCATGCCAACTGCATCCGCGTGGTGGCGCCCACGAGGGCCATCATCGACTGGACGCGCCGCTGCACGGTCCGTCTGCTGAGCCGCATCTGACTGGCTATGGCCTTGTCTGTGACACCCGCGACGAGGAGCGACAGCAACTGACGGTCGGTCGCCGAAAGTTCGTGGTTGCTGGGCGAACCGTCCGTGCCGCTGACCGTTCCGGACTCGCTCACATGGAGCGGCACCGCGTCCTCCCAGTAGCGTTCGAACAGGGCGACCAGCGCTTCCAGCAGACTGCTGCCACGGACCAGGGCCGTGGTGGGTTCCTCGGTGCTGCCGCTCGGCCCCCCGGGTACCAGGGGACAGACGGCGATGGCCCGGTCGGCGATCGCCAGCCGCAGCGGAAGGCGCGGGACCGCGCGGGCCGTCTCTCCCGCCCGCATGCCCCGCACCACGTTGCCGACGGCGCCGGAGTCGTCGAAGAACGCCCGCTCGTACAGGACGCGGTAACGCACCCCGCGCGCCAGGGCGTCGTACTCGGCCTCGTTGCTCCCCGAAGGCATGGCCACGTACTGGGCCTTGCAGAACCACAACATCTCGTGACGCGTGTTGTCCTGTATCCGGCGCAGGTGCTGGCGCAACGCCTTGGCACCGGTGATCACTTCGATGAGCTGGTCGGGGTCCCGGCGGCGCCGGGTGCGCCGGTAGGTCTCCAGCAGATCGGTGACCGCCACTCGGGCGTGGTCCAGGGCGTCGGACTGCTTCTGGAGATGCGGCAGCAGGGCGACGTCCGGGGGACTGGCCGTGAAACTGCGGGGTGCCCGGTCCGTCGCGTCGACCAGCCCCTTCGCGGTGAGCGCCGCCAGGACCTGCTCGACCTCCTCCGTCGCCAGACCCGACTGCTCCGCGATGTCGTCCGCCGAGGCGGTGAACTGGGTGACGAGAAGCCGGTACACGGCTTCCTCGGCCGGGGTGAGCCCCACTGCTTCCAGCATCGTGCTCCTTTCCGCCCCCTGCCGAACGTGCAGCGAGCGACGGAACGGCCTGGTGGAAGCGCCCGGCGACAGGGACTTGCCGGGAACAATCGCCGGTGGCAACCGCACTATACGCCCCGGACATGCCCGGACCGGAAGGGGAAAGCGGCGGGGACGGAGGATTTGACCACCTCCGTGCCCGCCGCACCTTCGGTCCCCGAGGCCTGCGCCCCGGCTACCCGCCGATCATGTACGCGCGTTCCACGGTCTGCTGGACCCTGTTGCCGACCCCGTCGATCGCCGTCACCCGCAGCGTCACGAACGTGTCGCCGTGGGTTCGGCCCGCCCGTCCGACGGCGGCGGTGAATCGGTTCCTGCCGCGGTCCTGGGCCTTTGCCCCCTTCGTCCAGGTCCTGCCGTCGTCGTAGGAGACCGCGACCCGGACGGACACACCGCGCGGTGCGGGCAGACCGTCCTGGTTGCGGACGGCGAGACCGATCGTGTGGCCGCGCCACGCGGCCACGGTGTTGTGTTCGTCGACCGGCACGTCGTAGTCGAGCTGGAGCAGCGGGAGCACTGTCCTCCCGGTGGTGGTGTCCGAGCGGAAGGACCAGGAGGTCCGCGTCCGCGTACCGAACTTCCACTCGGGGGAGACACGGGAGGCCGACAGGTCCAGTCGGTAGTCGGCCTTCCCCGGCGCCACCTCGAAGTCCTCCCAGGCGTCCGTGGCATCGGCGATCCTCTTGCCGTCACGGAACAGGGCGACGGAGACGGTGTCGCCCTCGGCTCCGTCGTCGGCCGCGCCGAAGCCGCCGGTCAGGGCCTGCGACCAGTGCCCCGCATCGGAGTCGTTGAACTCGGGCACACGGAGCGCGAGAACGTCGCGGGCGCGTACGGACGGTGTCGTGGTCCCGCGCGGGACGGACGGCCGCACCACGGCCCCGAACCAGTTCTCGGCAGGCTGCCTGCCGGGCCGATAGGTCCGCAGGAAGTCGCGCATTCCGACCGTCAACGGCGTGTCGACGTAGAAGACGAGCCCGTGATTCACCACGTGCAGCCACTGGGTGTCGCCGGCGCTGACGTACTCGGTGCGCCGCGCCCCGGTGGGCACGTATCGGCTGTACTGGTTCCAGAAGAAGTTCTGGTAGGGGCGGCTGCCGAAGCGCTGTTCGCTCGCCCAGGGAATGCCGCCGTTCTCGGTGTACGTGGACTCGACGACGGCACTGTTGCGGTCCGAGACGGTGTGCACGACGCGTTCGGGGACGCGGTCCGTGGACACCTGCATCACGTCGTACAGGTACGGGCTCCTGGCGGTGCCGGAGAACGCCACCGCGGTCCGGCGCCGCTCGGCGTGTTCCAGCAGGGCGCCGCCCTCGGCCGCGCTCACCCCCATGGTGGGCAGGGGGAGGCGCTCGCCGTCCGGGGTCCAACGGCTCCAGGGGTAGCTGTCCGGGGGATGGACGAGCATGAGACCGCCGGCGCCGGCGTCGGCCGCCGCCCGGGCGAGTTCCGTCGCATCGGTGCCGTCGCTCCTGACGACCGCGAGTCTGCCGCGGACGTGGCGCAGATCGGGGGCGGAGTGGGTTCCCGCGTCGACCGCGGTCAGACGGGTGCCCTTCGGGCTGAACAGCGGGGAATTGTGCGCGTAGTACGGGCTGACGGCGAGCGGTGATCCGGGGACTTCCGCCTCCAGCAGCGGGGCGACGAGCTGCCAGCGGGAGGCGAACTCGAAACGTCCCTCGGTGACCTTCGCCGTGGGGCTGACGTAGAGCCGCTTGGCCACGTCGAAGTACATCGTGCCCTGGGTCAGGCTGTGCCCGTCGAGTTGACGGTACGTCTGATAGCTGATGATGCCGCGCTGTTCGGCGGGCCGGGGCGTGCGGATCTCGACCTTGGTGGTCTTGCGCGCGTCCAGGGTGACGGACATGTCCTTGGTGACCTTCACCTCGGGCAGGACGACCTCGCGCAGCTCCTGGCCGTCCGCGGCGTTGTCCAGCGAGGAGTGGCTGAGCTGGTAGGTGCCCTCCTCGACCTCGGCGACGGCCGGGCTGGTACTGAGGTAGCCCTCGAACCCGTCGGCACCCCAGATCGTCGGCAGTTCGTCGACGGGCTTCCCGTCGCGATCGATGACGTTCACGGTGATCCGGTGCTTGGGACCGTGGACCGAAAGGCTCACCGCGGTGTGGACGCTCGTCCTGCCGTCGGAGGTGGAGGCGTTCACGTACCCGTAGTAGTCGCCCCGTTGAAGGAGCGAGGGATCGACACGCAGGGACACCTCGGCCGTGGCGGAGGGGGCGATACGGACCGAGTCGGCGCCGAGCCGTACCGCGCCCTCGGTGATCTCGCGTCCGCCGGTAGTGGCGAGCCGGAGCGTCAGGCCGAGGGTGAGCTCGGAGTCGGAGGTGCTGGTGTACCGGACGGTGGTGCTTCCGGACCGCTCGGCGGTGCCGCCCGTCACGAAGGAGCCGAGCGCCACGGCACCGGTCGCGGTGACCGGTCCGAAGGCCGCGGCAGCCAGGTCGACGCGACCGCCGCCCTGCTCGGTCACCTGCTGGCCGGGCACCGGGTGGGCAGTGCTCATCAGCGCGTCCTTGAGGCGCACCGCGTCCCAGTCCGGATGCTGCTGGGCGAGCAGCGCCGCGGCCCCGGCGACATGGGGGGTGGCCATGGACGTTCCGGAGGACGCGATGTAGTCGGCGTCCACCGGGTCGCCCATGGTGGTCCCCGCGGCACGGGCGGCCACGATGCCGACGCCGGGCGCGGTGACGTCGGGCTTGGCCACCCTGTCGGTCGGGCGCGGCCCGCGGCTGGAGAAGGGGGCCAGCGAATCGTCGCGGTCGACGGCACCCACGGTGAGCGCCGCGTCGGCCGCCCCGGGCGAACCGATGGTCTGGTTCCCCTGCTCGCCGTTGTTCCCGGCGGCCACCACGAACAGGGCGCCGCTGCTCTTCGTCAACCCGTTCACCGCAAGGCTCATCGGGTCGGTGCCGTCACTGGGGGCGTCCGAGCCCAGACTCATGTTGACGACCCGGGCACCGCCGGCCGCCGCCCATTCCATGCCGTCGATCACGGCGGACTCGCTGCCGTAGCCGTCGTCCCCGAGGACCTTGCCGATCATCAGCTCCGACCGGGGCGCGACGCCTTTGCGGCTTCCGCCGGAGGCGGTTCCGGTGCCGCCGACCGTGGACGCGACATGAGTGCCGTGCCCGAAGGCGTCATTGGTCCCGGCGCTGCCCGAGAAGTCCTTCGTGGCCGCGGCCCGACCGGCCAGATCCGGGTGGTCGAGGTCCGCGCCGGTGTCCAGGACGGCGACCTTGACACCCTGACCCTGGTAGCCGGCGTCCCACGCGGCGGGCGCGTCGATCTGTGCCGTGCTCCGGTCGAGCGTCGGGCTCACCCGTCCGTCCAGCCATACGGTGGCGGCGGTGGCGTCGAGGGCGGAGGGCGACTTGCCCGAGCCGTGGGCGAGTTGCTTCCAGAAGCGGCCGAGGTCCTTGTCCCCGATGTGCATCGAACGGGCGTTGATGCTGTCCAGCCGGCGCGTGGGGGCCGAGTCGTCGTTCAGCGCGGACAGGGAGTCGAGGGCGGAGACCGGTTCGCCGTGCGGCCGGGAGACGATCAGCGGGAGGGCGTCGGTGTGCGCCTCGTCGTAGCCCTGCGCGAGGAGCCCGGTCACGTCGAAGAGCCGCCGGTCGAGCTTTCCCGAGAAGAGCGGGGCGATGGCGTCGGACGGCAGGACGGACAGGGCGCCGTCCTCCTCCGTGGTCCGGAAGATGATGTTCTTGCGGCCGGGGCCCGGCTGAACGGAGGCGACCTGCTTGCCGTCGGGGCCGGCGCTGACGGTCACCCGGTCACCCGTGATCAGCCGCACCGTGGCTGTCGGTTCCGCCGGGGCCGAGCGGAGGGGGCCGCCCGGCCCCGGGGAATCGGCGGAGACCGGCGCCACGGCACCTGCGGCCAGCAGCAAAGCGGTCGGTGCTGCCGCCAAGAGGCGGGCACGTCTCATTTTTCCAACCCTTCTTTCGACACGACTGGATACGCGCTGTCCGAAAGAATCCGGCAGAGCCGGAAGGGCTGTCACGGCATCCAGGTGTCGCTGTTGCGACATGTCTCAACAGCGACAACGCCGCGTCGCGGGCCGACGCACGTGACGGGACGCAAGCGTCTTCGGTATTGCCGCGGCCGGGAGTTGGCCGTGGAATTCCCTGGAATACCGTCCGGGTCGGCCGGATGCCCGACACCTGCGCCCGACCTCCGCCGAGCCGCCCCGGCCGGGCAACTCGCCCGGTGAACCGTCGGAGCCCGGTCCGGAGACGAGTCGGTCCTTCCGTGACCTGCCGGAGGGGAGGAGAAGCAGGAGCCCAGCCCCGGCTCTCCTTCCCCGAGACGAACGCCCGCCGCCGGTTCCGCACCCCGTGACAGCGGGGCGGGACCCGGCCCCGGAGGGCCACACGATGCTTCTTGCCCGCACGGCGCCCGACCGCCGCGGTATCGCCGCACCGGCCTCACCACGCTCGCTGTCGCCGTCACGTTCCTCGCCCCGGCCGTCCGAGCCGGGGCGAGTGGCGGGTGCGCGCCGCACACCACCGGCGCGTGCCGGTCCGGCAGCCGCCCCCCGGTGGTTCGGGGCCACCGCCGCCCGGGTGACTCGATCGCGGACTCCGGCTCGACCCGACGTCCGGGGCGAGGGCATTGACCGGCCGACCCGGTCGGCCGGTCAATGCCCTGGACGTCTTCGGGTTTCGTGGTCAGGCGGCCGGAGCCGTCGCCGTGGCGGCCCGCCATTCGCTCCCGGTGGCGATGGCCGTCCGCCAGCGCCGCAGCGCCTTGGGCGGCATGCCGAAGGACAGGGCGCCGGTGAGCCGATGGCCGGTGCGATGGGCGACGAGGAACCGGCCCCGGGCCGAGTCGCCCTCGACGACGCGCGCTTCGTCGTGGCCGCGGAGGTGACCGTAGGCCTGGATCCTGATTCCGTGCTGGTCGGACCAGAAGTAGGGGACGGAGGCGAAGGGGCGGGCGGATTCGGGGTGGAGCAGGTTGCGGGCGGCGGCCATGGCCTGCTCGGCGGCGTTGGTCCGGTGCTCGACGCGCATGTCGGCGCCGAACAGGGGGTTGTGCCAGCGGGCCACGTCCCCGGCGGCATGGACGCCGGGTGCGGCGGCGAGGTACCGGTCGCAGACCACGCCGTCGGCCAGGCGCAGGCCGCTGCCGTCGAGCCAGGCGGTGTCGGGTGCGGAACCGATGGCGACGAGTACGCCGTCGGCCGGGACGAGCGTCCCGTCGGACAGCCGGACGGCGGTGAGCCGACCGCCCGAGGTCACGATCTCGGCGACCCCGGTGCCGGTGCGCAGGTCCACCCCGTGGTCGCGGTGCAGGCGCGCGAGGTGTTCACCGGCCCGGTGCCCGAGGACGTGCGCGAGGGGAACGGGCGCGGCCTCGACGAGGGTGACGGCAGTCCCCAGGGAGCGGGCCGAGGACGCCACCTCGGCGCCCAGGAACCCGGCACCGACGACGACCAGTCGGCGCCCCTCGCCGAGGCGTTCGCGCAGGGCGAGGGCGTCGTCCAGGGTGCGCAGCGTGTGGACGCCCGGTGTGGGCGGCCCGGGGAGGCGGCGCGGCCGGACTCCGGTGGCGATGATCAGGCCGTCGTAGCCGCATTCGGTTCCGTCGTCCAGCGTCACCGTACGGGTCCCGGTGGACAGGGCGGTGGCGGCGGTCCCGAGCCGGAGGTCCAGGTCGAGTGCCTCCACATCGGCCCGCGGGCGCAGTGCGGTCCGCTCGACGGCCCAGGCGCGCGAGAGGATCTGTTTGGACAGGGGCGGCCGGTCGTAGGGCAGGTGGCGTTCTCGGCCGACCAGGGTGAGCGAGCCGTCGAAGCCTTCCCGGCGCAGGGTCTCGGCGGCCGACAGACCGGCCGCCGAGGCACCGACGACGACGATCCGGCGCAGTGGGGCGGCGGTCACGCCCGGACCAGGCGGATCGCGGCGGCCGGGCAGACGGCGGCCGACTCCCTGACGTCGTCGTGGTGGGCGGGGTCGGGGGTGTCGGTGAGCAGTTCGACGATGCCGTCGTCGTCCTGCTCGAAGACATCGGGGGCCAGCAGGACGCACTGGCCGGACGCGACGCACTTGGGCTGGTCGACTTCCACACGCATGGGCTTCTCGTTTCCGTTCGGGGGACAGTGACAGGTCACCAGGTGACGGGCAGTGCGTAGACGCCGTAGACGAAGCCGTCGTGCTTGAAGTCCAGTCGGTCGATGCCGGTGGCCAACCGGAGAGTGGGTACGCGCTGGTAGAGGGTGCTGTAGACGCACTGCAACTCGACGCGGGCCAGCGGCTGCCCCAGACACTGGTGCACACCGAATCCGAAGGCGACGTGGCGGCGGGCGTCGCGGGTGACGTCGAGGCGGTCCGGGTCGGGGAAGGCGTCGGGGTCGCGGTTGGCGATGTCGTTGGCGAAGATGATGCCCTCGCCCGCGCGGATGGTGAGGCCGCCCACCTCGATGTCCTCCAGCGCCACCCGGCGGCGTCCGGAGTGGGTGATGTTCAGGTAGCGCAGCAGTTCCTCGACCGCGGCAGAGGTCACCGCGGGGTCCTCCGACTCGCGCAGCAGGGCGAGTTGGTCCGGGTTCTCCAGAAGGGCGAGGGTACCCAGCGCGATCATGTTGGCCGTCGTCTCGTGCCCCGCGCCCAGCAGCAGGACGCCCATTCGCGCGGCCTCGCGCTGCGTCATCTCGCCGGTGGCCACACGTTTGACGGCGAGTTCGGACAGCAGGTCGTCGCCGGGCGTCGCGCGTTTGGCGGCCAGGAGGTCGTCGAGGTAGTCGGTGAGTGTCTCGGTCGCCTCCCGCACCTCCTCGGGCGTCGATGTGCGACGGACGATGACCTTGGTACGGCGCTGGAAGAAGTCGTGCTTCTCGTACGGGACGCCCAGCAGTTCGCAGATGACCAGGCTGGGGACCGGCAGTGCGAACGCCTCGACCAGGTCGACGGGCCTGGGCCCGGCGAGCATCTCGTCGATCAGATCGTCGACGATCTTCTGGACCGCCGGCCGCAGCGCGTTCATCCGCTTGACCGCGAAGGGAGCGGTCACCATGCGGCGCAGCCTGGCATGCTCGGGGTCGTCCATGTTGAGGAACGTGGGGTTCTGCCGGTCCCGCTCCCTCATCCCGGCGTTGCGGTGCGGGAAGCCCGGCAGTGCCGGGTCGCAACTGACGCGCGGATCGCCGAGCAGCGTGCGCAGGTGATCGTGCCGAGTGATCAGCCAGGGGCTGCTGCCGTCCCAGATCCGCACCCGGGCGACGGGGCTGTCCGCCTGGAGCGTCCGCAGCGCGGGCGGGGGGTCGAACGGGCAGCCGGCCGCTCGGGGGCTGGGGTGCTCGGGCAGTTCGACCGTGGTGTCCGCGGTCTCGGTCATACGGTGCCTCCGTGGGGAAGAGGGATCACGTGGCCACTTTCCTAACAGCGTTAGTAGCCTCATACAACTAAATCGCGGAGGGTGACCGGCCGTTGCGCTCTATTTGGCCACCACCAGATCGATGAGGTCGTCCACCATTCCCTCGATCCGCTCCCGGTCCGCCGCGAACGGCACCGCCACCGCCATCGCGGCCAGGCCGTGCACCGACGCCCACAGCAGGGCGGTCACCCGCTCGGGGTCGGTCGTTCCCCCGTGCTCGCCGTGGCAGGTCGCCACCGCGTCGGCCCACACGGCATGCACCGTCCACAACGGATGCGATGCCGCCTCGTCCCGTGACACCTCGATCCGTTCGATCCCGAACAGCAGCCGGTACACCCGGGGGTTGTCCAGCGCGAAACCGCAGTACCGCTGCGCCAGTGCCCGCAGGGCGGCATGTGCCCCGGCCGCCCGCTCGCCCGTCCAGGCTTCCCGCAACTCGGCGGCCAGCCGCGCGTACGCCCGCTGCGTCACCGTCGCCACCAACTCCGCACGGTCCTTGAAGTGCAGATAGACGCTGGGCGCCGAGATCCCGACCTCCCGCGCCACCGCACGCAGCGACAGATCCCGCTCCCGGCCCGACTCCATCAGCATCCGCGCCGCGGCCCGGACGATCTCCTCCTTCAGCGCGGCACCCTCGCCCCACCTGCTCTGCGTACGACGTGTGAATCCCTCACCCATCCCGAACTCCTCCTGATCTCATTGCCGTTCGCCCGCCAAGTGTGACCGGATCCGACCGGCACCCCATCACACATCGCAACCACCCACTGGACAGGGGCGACCGGCCTTCCGTGAACCGGGCCGGGCACAGAAGCGGGACGGGCGAAGCGGCCTCCGGCCCCCGCCGGGGTACGGACGGGCGGTCCTGCGCTCCTGCCTCCGGCGTGTGCCGTTCGACGAGGCAAGCTCGGCGAGAATCTGGTTGCGAACGTGCTCGCCCGGACAAGTCCAAACGCCGCGAGCGTGCGTGCTGGACGGTGCGAAGGGGCAAACGTTGCCGGGAGCGGCACTAGATGGTGGCTGCTGACCACAGCGCAGATGCCGCATGTCACGGACAAGGGGTCCGGATCTGTCCTCGGGCCGGACCCCTCACCGCGTGCTACTCCTCGCGGGCCGCTTGGCCTGTCGGGTGGAAGTTGATGCGTTCCCTTACGACGGGGAAGCCGGCCTTGGCGAAGTTCGCGGCCATAGGGAAGTTGCCCTGATCCGTCGCTCCGCTGACGAACTCCGCGCCCTCCTCGACGAGCAAGTGGGTGCACTCGGCGAGGAGGTCGTAGGCGTAGCCGTGACCGCGCTGTTCCGGGAGGACTCCGATGAAACCGATGGTCGGACCGGAGGGGTTGTGGGCCGGGATGTGGATGCCGGCCAGGTCGCCTTCCGGCGTGTACGCGGTCTGCCACCACTCCCGTGGGGAGGGGCACCAGTGGAAGAAGTCGAGCTCCTCCTGGGCGGCCTGGTCGAGGCCACCCTCCTCGACGGCCCTGAGCGCGTGGGCATCCAGGGTGACGGAGTGGATCTGGCGCAACGCGCCGAAGAACACGGTGTCGTCGGGTTCGGCACTGAAGCGCAGGCGTCCGGGGCGCTCGGGCAGGCCTCGGTCCGGGGTCCAGCGGTACAGGTAGCGTTCTACCAGGAGTTCGTACCCGGCGGCTCGTGCGGCGGCGAAGCGCGCATCGGCGGCGGCGCGCAGCTCGGGCTTGTCCCGCCAGCCGCCGGGCAGGTTGATTTCGAGTCCGACCTGCCAGGGAGCGGAGCGCAGGAGCTCGGCCCCCGCCTCCTCCTCGCCCTCGGCCACGTCGAACCAGTTGATGTTGACGGGCTTCGAGTCGTCGGGGCCGCCCCACCACGCGCCACGTGCGACGACCTCGCCGTCGCGCAGGGCGACACGCATCCAGTCGGTGCGGAACCGGGTACGCCGATGGGCTTCACGGGCGCCCAGCGGGTCGGGCAGTGCGTCGAAGAGACGGGTGTCGCTCGCGGAGAGCGAGCGGATGACCAGATCGGTCATGGATTCCTCCGGGATACAGGCTGCTTGGAGCGCTCCCGGTCAAAACTCACGAACCACGCCGGGACAGCGGAAAAGGGAGCGCTGGAAAGGTGTGAACCGCACGGCACTCGCCTCCTTCCGTCCATCTCAGGGCGTGGAGTCACACGGTAGGTGATCTGCCGCGGGTCCGTCCACGGATTTCCGCGGCCCCCTGGAAGGAGGCCGGTCTGCGGAGCAGGGTTCCTGGCTGGTATGCGAGTGCGAGTGAACGCACGCTTCCCCGCAGGGGCGACGCCCCGGCCCCGCGATGTTGCAGCCACGAGTGTGCGTCGTACGGGCCCCGGGTGCGGGCAGGCCCGTTGAGCCCGGATCTATCCCTCGTTCTCTTGATCAGCCCTCGGACGTCTCGCCACGCGTGAGGTTGACGCCCGCAGTGTCAACGGCGCCAGGGATAGTGGCCTTCATGACTGATGAGCGATACTCCCGGCTTGCTGCCGAGGAGCTTCCCGGCGATCTTGCTCAGCGCTGGACAGCGCTCCTGCGCCCGTGCATACGCCTTCGTCGGGCCGCAGACAGCGAGCAGGCCGTGGCCACCCTCGATGGAAGCCCGGACCTCCCGACAGGGGTCGGGTGGCCCGAGTGGCCCGGGCACGGGGCTCTGGCGATCTCGCAGAGAAGGCAGTTGTCCTCCGCATGGTTTCCGTGAACGATCCGAGTGTGACCACGTTGTTCCTGACAGTCGGCCTGCCAGGGGCCGGAAAGACCACGAAGGCTCGGCAGCTGGCCAAGGAGCACAGCGCGCTGCGCCTGACCCCCGATGAGTGGATGATTCCGCTGTTCGGCGAGCCGGAGGCGGACGGGAAGCGCGATGTGCTGGAAGGCCGACTGCTCCGGCTTGCTCTGGAGGCGCTGAGGCTTGGAACGAACGTGGTTCTGGATTTCGGATGTTGGTCTCGCGATGAGCGGTCCGCGATCCGCTGGTTGGCGGCCTCTGTGGGCGCGTCCTGTCACCTTGTGTATGTGCCGGTGGACCATGGCACCCAACGCGATCGGATCGCCCATCGCCAGTCCACCGCCCCGGACCAGACCTTCCCGATGGGCGAGGCGGACCTCTTGAACTGGAGGGCGCTGTTCCAGGAACCCGACACCGCGGAACTTGAGGGGCGGGAGATTGGTGCTCCGCCTCCGGGGTGGCCAGGGTGGCTGGAGTGGGCCGCCGATCGATGGCCATCGTTCATGTGATCGGTCGGCTGCGCCGTGGACACATGAGCCGCGGCGGGGTCGGTCTCACTGACCCCGGCCAATCCCAGCTCGACCTGCTGCCCCAGAAGGAAGCCGACGTCGACCTGGTACACCCACCAGCAGGAGCGAGGACTCTTGAACGCTGACGCCGCATCCGCGCAAGGGCCTTGGGGCGGGCGAGCAGGACAGCCACCGCGTTGCCGAGGGCCGTCATCATCGCGCTGTAGCCGCCCTCGAACATCACCCGCGCCGTGTTCTTCACGTCGTACGGGCGCCGGGCGAGGCCACGACGAGTGCAACGCCGCGCCTGGAGAAGATCCCTGGCCCCGCCCCCTCCCCGGTCATTCATCGCTGACACCAGCGGCGCCTTGGCCGCGCTCGCCCACCAGTGGGCGAGCGCCGAGGCAGAATGGTTCCCGCAGTGGACCGCGCGCGGGGACGTCGACACCGAGATGGCCGACTGGCTGGAGACCGCTGGCACCGAACTGATCCGCCTCGCCACCGAACGCCGCCAGCGTACCCACCGGCTCCTGAGCGAGCACCTGACCACGGTCATCGACGTCACATGACCACCGACATGCGCAAGCCCGGCCGCTAGTGCTGTGACCGGGAAGGTTCACCGGCTCGCGATGCCCGGCACGGCACCTCGCGGTGTTGTCGCATCACCCGCGTACGTCCAGTACGC
>NZ_JBIAUE010000057.1:0-18394 GCF_042892615.1 Streptomyces sp. NPDC001750
ACCGTCGAGCGCCTGATCAACAAGCTGAAGGCCTGGCGAGGCATCGCCACCCGATACGACAAGACCCCGGACAGCTACCTCGCCGGCCTCCACCTGCGCGCCTCAATGATCTGGATCAAAGACCTGACGCGGACCACCCCTTGATCACAACCAAATACGTGCCCTAGTGCCGCATCAGGCAACGTTTACCCTGGTGACGACCTCGCGTAGATGTTCGTCGGCTGCGTGCTTGTTCCGCCAGATGATGTAGCGGCGGATCATGCTGCCCTGTTCCTTGTGGCTGGCGTGGTCGGTGCCGTCGAGGGTGAAGTAGCGCAGGGCGGTGAACTGGGCTTCGATCCGGTTGAGCCAGGAGCTGTTGGTGGGGGTGTAGGCGATCTCGACGTTGTTCGCTGCCGCCCAGGTGCCGACCCGCTGGCACTTCTTCGTGGTCAGGTGCGGGGAGAAGTTGTCGCAGACGATCGCGATGCGGACTTGGGGCGGGTAGAGGCTGCGCAGGTAGCGGCAGAACTCCAGGAACTGGGTGCGCTTCTTGATCGGCTTGATGTGGCCGTAGAGCTTGTCCTTGGCCAGGTCCAGGGCGGCGAACAGGTGTCGTACTCCGCCGTAGCGGTTGTAGGTCGCCCGCCGCCTGCGGCGTGGTTCGCGGTCGGGGTCCTTGTGCTTGCCGCCGCGTTCGGCCCATTGCCGGCCCGGGTTGGGCATCAGGTTGAGCGGCCCGAACTCGTCCATGCACAAGACGACTTCAAGCTCGTCCTCTTCCGGTATGATCTCGCCGTCAGCGATCGCATGGGGGTGTTCAACGCGGGCCTTCTTGGCCTCGTAGTCGGGGTCGCGGGAGGTCTTCCAGGTTTTCAGGCGTTGAAAGGAGACGCCTTCCTCGCGGAGCAGGCTGCTTAGGCCCTCGTGGCTGATGTCGTCGACCACCCCCTCGGCGACCAGGAAGTCGGCCAGCTTGGTCAGGCTCCAGGTGGAGAACGGAAGTTCGTGCTCGGTCGGCTTGGACTTCGCGATCTTCTTGATCTCGCGCCGCTCGGGCAGGGTGAAGGTGCTCGGCCGGCCGCCCTTGTACTTCGGATACAGGGAATCGAAGCCGTCGGTGTTGAAGTTGTGGATCACATCCCGGACCCGGTCATCACTGGTGAACGTCACTTCGGCGATTTTCGCCACGGGCATGCCCTGCGCGGACAGCAGGACCATCTGGGCCCGCCGCCAGGTCACCACCGACCCGGTTCCCCGGCGGATGATCCGAAGCAGCCGTCTGCCCTCGTCATCGTCGATCTCGCGTACGCGTACTCGCTCTGCCATAGGCCAACAGCCTGGCGTCAACGTGCGGCCAGGGAAAGGAGCTTCGCTGTGCGTCACCCGGCGCGGCGCCGCCGTAGTTCCTCCAGCCATCCCCGTACCTGCTCGTCGTCATGCAGGTAACGGTTCCTCGGGACCCACCCGCAGATCGATCCCGTACAGGAGCCCCAGCGCCCACCAGGACAGTTCGTCCCATTCAAGCGTGTCGTCGACAACCCAGCGTTCGGCCCACCGGTCAGCTGCATCCCGGCTCACACGTCCCTCGACCACGGCAGCAAAGCATGCCTCGATCTCGTCCAGGTCTGGCTGGCCACCACCACTCATAGACCTACCGTATCCAGGACAGGGCGAACGTTGCCTGATACGGCACTAGTGCCGCATCAGGCAACGTTCGCCCCGTCGCGACGCCCGGCACGCCCTCTCGCCGCACCGGCCGAAATCCCAAGTACATCCAGTACGAGGGCTTCCGGCCGGCACACCGAGAGCACGTACCGGACGCGCTCCTTGATGGGCAAACGTTGCCTGCCGCGGCACTAGTAGTGCTTGGTCAGGTTCTTTCGTCGGTGGCGTGTCCGTTTGATCGGTGTGTCGTTGACCAGGTGTGATGGGTGGGGAGTTGGCCGCGGTCCGGTGTGATCTGGAGGACTTCGCGGTGGAGATGTTCGAGCCGTTCGGGCGGGCGGATCAACGCAGGTGGGGCGGGGTCTATCTGCGGGGGCTGCTGCCGGACGGGCGGCGCGAGTCGGTGGAACCGATGGCAGCCCGGCTGGGCAAGGACGGTAACCGTCAGGCCCTGGCACACTTCATCACCACCAGCCCATGGGACGCGGCGCATGTACGTGCCCGGTCACCGACCCGGGGACACCGTTTGGGTCGAGGACCCGGGCTACCGCGGCGCGCAGACCGCGCTGACCGGCGGCGACCTGATCGTGGTGCCCGTCCCAGTCGATGCGGAGGGCCTGCGGACCTCCGCATCCGACTGGAAGGACCGCCCGCCCCGCCTCGTGTGCACCACCCCCGCGCACCAGTACCCGACGGGCGCGGTCCTCACCGCGTCCAGACGCCTCGACCTGATCGAGAAGTGCCGCCTGCACGGCGCCTGGATCATCGAGGACGACTATGACAGCGAGTTCCGCCACAGCGGAGAACCCCTCGCATGCATGCAGGGCCTGACACCCGGCGCGCCCGTGTTCTACGTCGGCACCTTCAGCAAGACCCTTTTCCCCTCCCTGCGGCTGGGGTTCCTCGTCCTGCCCGAACCGCTGGTCGACCGGGCGGCACCGGTCGTGGACGAGCTGCTGCGCGGCGGACATCGCCACGAACAACTCGCCCTCGCGCACTTCATGGAGAGCGGCCAGTACAGCAGGCACCTCTCCCGCATGCGCCGCCTCTACCGCCGCAGACGCGATGCACTCAGGACGGCACTGGCCGAACACCTCGATGCGCCCCACACCGTGACCGGCGGGGACAGCGGAATGCACCTGACCGTGCAGCTGCCGCCGGACGCCCCCGACCAGCCCCTGGCCCGCGCCGCCCGCCGTCACCGGATGGCCCCCCGGCCCCTGTCCCAACACTCCCTGCTGCTCGACACCACCCACAACGGACTCCTCCTGGGATACGGCAACACCCCCGAATCGGCCTTCGCACCCGGCCTGCGCCAACTCTCGGACCTGATCAGGGACCTGGCCTGACCACCCACGCCCAGCGGTTCCCGGCCCCATCTCTACGGCGCGCCCAAAACCGACGCGCCGCACCCAATCTCGTTGGCTACTCCCCGATGATCGCTTCACCGCCCGCCCTGACGACCGGACTTCGGTACGAGTGCGCCGTGCACGCGGGCCCGTTCGGCGCGCAACGCGGCGAGGGACGGCTCCCCACCTCGGGAGCCGTCCCACAGGGCGAGTCCGGCCTAGGCGGAGGCCAGTGACCCCGCGAGGTCCCCGGCCCTGGGCCGCTCGGCGTGCAGCAGGAGCACGGAGGCGTCGACCTGTTTCTCGTCGAAGGTGAGCCGGGTAGCCGCTCGGGATGGTGGCCACGACATCGGCGCCGAACTGCGTGGGGGCCCGGGACACCAGGACCTGAACCGCCTTGCCGGGCCGCTCGGGAAATTCGTCGGGCCATAGCCCGGCCACGAGCCGGTTGGTGCTGCATTCCCTGCGCAGGTCCTCCGTGAGCAGGGCGAGGAGGTTGCGGCCTGGGCGGTGCACTGGACGACGAGATCAGCGCGCTGTATCTGGCCCTGGCTGGGAGCACGACACTGCTGGGCGATGAGGTCCTGCTCGACCTGGCGGCGCTCGCCGGGCACTGCGTGGATGGCCCGCAGCCCGAGGCGATTCCGGTGCGGGAGAACCGCGCCGTCGTCAACCGCGCCCGGCTCGAGGCCGGGGCGGACCTCCTCGTCGACACCGTGACCGATGTGCCGCGTCACGCGTGTGCGCTGTCGGACGGCGATGTCACGCTCACCGAGCCGACCCGGTTCCGGTCGCCCTCGCGCCGGGTCCGCCGCGCCCTGCTGGCGGGCCTCGACGCCGTCGTCGCGGCGTCCCCGGCCAAGCTGGCCGACGTGGCGGCGCACAGCGAGGCGTTCAAGCGGCTCGGCGAGCGCCTGCACGCGCACGAGTACCGGGCGCGCTGGCCGCACGCCGCCGACGTGTTCGCCGTCGCCCGGGGCGAACGGGAGGCCCGGTCCCTCGACAGCCGGGTCGAGGAACTGCTCGGCGCGGGCGATGTCACCGGAGCCGTACGGCTGCTCACGGCCGCGCCGGGCAGACTGTTTCGCGCACTGGACCGCCTCCTGCGCGCCGGCACGACCCAGGAGGAACGCGAGACGGTGGTCGCGGCCGCCGAACCGCTGGCCCCGCAGGTGGCCGCCCGGGTCCTGCTGTCCGTGCGGGAAAACCTCCACAACCGCACCGGGCAGCACGAGGACGGCGGTGGGCGCCGGGTGTTCGTCAACCGGCTCGGACGCGCCTGGGGCACCGACGAGACCCGCGCCCCGATGCCCGCAGCCGAACGCGACCGCATGCTCGCCGCCCAGGATGTCGAGCTGAGCCGCCGCCTGCCGGCCCCGGGACACCTGCTGATCGACCCGGACGTCCTGGACGTCGCGCTCCCGCTGAGCGGCAGGGCGACGGCAGCCGGCCCCGGCGTGCTGCCCCGCGGCTCCCGGTCTCCAGTCGACGGCGAACTGCCGCGGTTCTTCGTGCACTGGAAGCAGACGAGCCGCTCCACCGACTACGACCTCTCGGCACTGATGCTGGACGCCGAATTCCAGACCATCGCGTGGCTGTCGTACACCGCCCTCACCCAGCTCGAGGGCGAACACACCGGCGACATCACCGACGCCCCGGACGGCGCCTCGCAGCTACCTGGCGGGACGCCCCTCCGTCGGCCCGACAAGACGTTGTCGACGTCGCCCAAGCGGTCCTCGACACTCCCGACCCGGAACACGTCACTCGCCAGATGACCGCACTCGGCCGAGCCGGATTCCCGCTCAATCCTGAAGCCGACCACTGACCACACGCAGAGGTTTCGCCGGATACCTGACAGGTGCTCCCACATGGCGCTACCGATGCCAGCGAGGAAGGCGCTGCACGGTCGGGAGATCGGTGCGGCGGCTCGGCCCGACCCCGCGTACGCCCCCCGCACCCCGACCCGCGGACGTGCGAGGTCAGACGGTGTGGCCGAGTTGGCCCAGCGCCAGGCCGAGCGTGTCGGCGAAGTAGTCCGCGGCGGCAGTGTCGATGCACAGTGGGGGCTTGATCTTCAGGATGTTGAGGTGGTCCCCGGTCGGCTGGACGACGACGCCGAGGTCGAGCATGCGGTCACAGAGCTCCGCGGTCTCCTCGGTGGCGGGTTCCAAGGTGGTGCGGTCGCGTACGAGTTCGAGGCCGAGGTAGAGGCCGGAGCCGTGGACGGCGCCGATGATGCCGTAGCGGGAGGCGAGGGTCTGGAGCCGGAGCTTCAGGTGAGCGCCGACGCGGGCCGCGTTGCCTTGGAGGTCTTCGTCGCGCAGGGCGTCCAGGACGGTGAGGCCGACGACGCTGGAGACCGGGCTGCCACCGGTGGAGGAAAAGAAGTATCCCTGGTCGCGGTACCGGTCGGCGATTGCCCTGGTGGTGATCACGGCACCGAGCGGGTGCCCGTTGCCCATGGCCTTGGCGACGCAGACGATGTCGGGGACGACCTGTTGCTGCTCGAAGCCCCAGAACCAGTGTCCGAGCCGTCCGTAGCCGGCCTGGACCTCGTCGGCGACGGCCAGACCGCCGTGTCGCCGGACCGCCGCGTACGCCGCGTCGAGGTAGCCGTCGGGCAGGGCGACCCCGCCGGCGTTGCCGTAGAAGGTCTCGCTGACGAACGCCCCGGCCGGGCGTCCGGCGGCGGCCAGTTCGTCGATCACCGCGACGGCCTCCGGCGCGTAGCGGGCCGCGTCGGCCCCGCGGTGGCGGCCCCGGTAGGAGTTGGGCGAGTCCACGGTGTGGACCCAACTCGGCCGCGTGGCGAGGGCGTTCGGATTGTCCTGGAGGGAGGTGGAGACCGCGTCGGAGGCGTAGGTCCAGCCGTGGTACGCCTCGCGCACGGCGACCACGTCGGGCCGGCCGGAGGCGCCGATGGCCAGCCGCAGGCCCAGGTCGACTGCTTCGGAGCCGGAGTTGACCAGGAATACCGTGTTCAAGGGGTCGGGGAGGAGAGCGGCGAGGCGCTCGGTGAACTCCACCACCGAGGCGTAGTGGAACCGCGAGTTGGTGTTGAGCCGCCGCAACTGCCGTGCGGCTGCCTGCTCCACGCGGGGGTGGGCGTGGCCCAGCGGGGTGACGTTGTTGACGATGTCGAGGTAGGAGCGGCCGTCGGTGGACAGCAGGTGGTGGCGCCAGCCCCGTTCGATCCGGGGCGGGGCGGCGTAGTAGTGCTCCTGCACCGGTGCGAATACGGCGCTGCGCCGCTCCAGCAGGTCGGTCCGCTCCGTGCGGTCGTCGGCGGCCAGGCCGAGGAGCGGGGCGGGGTCGGCGGTGAGCGGCAGCCAGCCGACGGCGTACTCGGGACGCACCAGGGGCGGCACGGCGGGGCCGTCTACGTCGCGCAGCGCGAGGTGGACCACGACGCCGGCCGGCAGGAGGGCAAGCTCCTCGCCTCCGCGGACCGCCGCGCCGGCGGTGACCAGTGGGCGGATCGCGGGGGCGAAGGACAATTCCAGGACCCGGCGGTCTTGGGTGATCTCCAGCCGGCCGGGCTCGGCGGCGAGTACCCGGCCGGCGTCGGGCGCCTGTGCCACGACGGCCGGGCCGAGCCACAGGTCGACGCCGGTGGACACGGTGGCGGGGGAGACGGTGGCCTGTGCGGGAGTCCGGGAGAGCCGGACCCGGGCGTACGGGGTGCGGGCGGCGGCCGCGCCGCGGGCCAGGGCGGCGGCCGCCAGTCGGTCCTCGGCCCCGGCTTTGAGCCAGGCTCCGTCGTCCATCGAGTCGGCTTCGGTGGACAGGTCGAGCACGGCGAAACGGTCGGCGGTGATGTCGCGCAGCAGGCGGTGCCCGGGCGGCGTGATCGGGGCGGGCGCGGTGGCGAAGCCCGCCGCGTCCTTGATCAGATTGGTCATCACCGGCAGCGGCAGGCGGGTGGCCTGTTCGAAGACGCGCCACTCCCGGTCGAGCGCGGCCGTGGCGTAGGCGTTGTCCGCGTCGACGGCGGCCTGCTGCCGCCCGCTCACGACGAGGCCGGCGGCACGCAGGACCACGAGCGGCCAGAGCGCCTCGGCCTCCTCCGCGGAGAGCGGCCGCATCGTGTGGAAGGCGCGGACGGCGGGCAGCGTGTGGTGGGGTTCGACACCGTCGTGGTGGAGCATCGAGGAGAGTGACACGGCGAGTTCGCCGACCGCCCAACTCGTGGTCAGGTCACCGAAGTCGATGACCCCGTCGGGCGTCGGCGGGCGGCTGTCGAGGCGGCGGATCAGGTTGTCGTCGGTGAGGTCCAGGTGCACCGCCTGCGTCGGCAGCGCCGCGGCGACCTCCTGGACGCGGGCCCAGGCCTCGGCGGTGGCCTCTTGGACGGCGGCCCGCCGCTCGGGCTCGTCGAGGTGTCCGGCGAGTCTGGCGACGACGCGGTCGGCGTGCCGCAGGTCCCACTGGAGGATACGGTCGAGGCCCGGGTGCCGGAACCCGCGCAGGGCGACGCTGACCTTCGCGGCGATCGTGCCCATCGCCGCGACCGTGCCGGGAGACAGGTACCGCGGCCCGGACAGTGCACCACCGGGCAGGTGTCGCAGCAGGCGGGCGACGGCCCGCCCGCTCCCGGACTCCACCGTCGCACGGCGGGCGGAGCCGTCAGGGCGCCGCAGGACGGTGGCGACCCGCAGGTCCGGGTGCGCGGCGGCGATCAGGTCGGCGGCGGCGTCCTGCGCCTCGACCTCCACGGATCCGAAGGCCGGGTTGGCGATCTTCAGGACCGCCAGGGGCGCCCCGGTCCCCTCCCGCAGCAGGAAGTTGGCGTCCTGCTGGCTGCCCAGCGGGTCCGCGTGCGCCTCGATCCCGAGGTGCCGGGCGGCTATGAGCTCGGCCTCGGCCGGTGTTGTCCGCGGCGCGGGGAGTGCGTCCTCGGCGAAGAAGTCGATCGTGCGGTGCTCGGTGTGCGGCATTGGGAATCTCCTCGGTGCGGTGCGGTGCGGTGCGGTGCGGTGCGTGGTGGCGGCGGATCTGGGTGGACGCTCGGGTCGGCCGACGTGCCGCAGGAAGCGGTGGGTGTGGATCGCGAGGCAGCGAAGTTCTCGGCGGCTGCCGGGCACAGGGAGCCGGGCGGGCCGTCGCCACCGCATCTCGGCTCCTGCTGGTATCGGTCGAGGTTCCGCGCCGGGCTTCCGCGGGCCCGCGGACGGCTGTTCCTCAGGGCTGCCGGACGTGCTCCGGCAGCGGCCCCGCCTTGTCGCGGCCCCTGGCATGGTCCTCTCTTCCGCCCGGTTCTTCGCTGAAGTTCATCACCGGAGGCTTGCGCCGGAATGCTCGCGTCAGGAACAGCAGGTAGAGGAAGCCGACCGCCATCCAGCACAGACCGACCTTGAAGGTGATGCCCTCCAGACTGGTCCAGAGCCACAGGGTGAGGGCGAAGCCGACGGTCGGCAGCACCCCGTAGGACAGCAGGTCGAGCCCGCTGCGGCGGCGCTGGTCGATGAAGTAGTGCTTGACCACGCTCAGGTTGACTGCGGAGAAGGCGATCAGGGCCCCGAAATTGACCATCACCACGGCGTTGTCCAGGCTGATGAACAGTGCGACCAGTGCCACCGTGGACACCAGGGCGGTCGCGGCGACCGGGGTGCGGAAGCGGGGGTGCAGGGTGCCGAACGCCCGCCTTGGAAGGACCTCGTCACGGCCCATCGAGTAGAGGATCCGGGACACGCTGGCCTGCGTGGTGACGCCGGAGCCGAAGGCGCCGGCCACGTACACCGCGACGAAGAACGAGGTGAAGGTCGATCCGCCGAGCTGGGCCATGATGTCAAGGCCCGCGCTGTCGGGGTCGCTGAAGGATGAGCCCGGATGCACCAGCGCCCCCATCCAGGAGACCGTGATGAAGAGCAGGCCGCCGATGACCGTCGTCAGCACAATGGCCCGGGGAATGGTCCGGCGCGGTTCCTTGGCCTCCTCCGACATGGTGGAGACGGCGTCGAAGCCGAGGAAGCTCAGCGCGAGGATCGCGGCGCCGGAGAAGGCCGCCGACATTCCGGAGGTGCCGGGCACGAAGGAGGAGAACGGGTCGGGGGCGCCGTTGCTCGTCGCGTGCTTGACGGACAGGGCGACGAAGACCACGACGAGCACGCCCGCCATGCCCACCACCAGTGTGCTCAGCCGCCGGATGAAGCTGACGCCCAGGACGTTGAGGAGCAGCGAGAGCAGCAGCGCGGCCAGCACGAACACGCGCGCCGGGACCGATGGGAACTGGCTGTGCAGGTAGATGCCGATGAGCAGGAAGTTGATCATCGGCAGGAAGAGGTAGTCGAGCATGAGCGTCCAGCCGACCATGAAGCCGACGTGCCCGCCGAAGGTCTGCTGCGTGTAGGTGTACGCCGAACCCGCGATCGGGAAGGCGCGGACCATCTGGGCGTAGCTGAGGGCCGTGAAGAGCATCACGACCAGCGCGATCAGGTAGGCCGCCGGGAGGTGGCCGTCGGTCACGCCGGCGACCGCCCCGTAGGTGGTGAACACGGCCACCGGGGCGAGGTAGGTGAGACCGAAGAGGGTGAGCCCGGGCGGCCCGAGGACCCGCTTGAGCCCGGGTTGCGCGGAGAGGTCATTCGCCGTCATGCGCCGTTCCTTCCGAGGTGGGGCGGCGGGACGCCTGGGGTGGGCCCCGCCTGGCCGGTCATGAACCGGCTGTGTCGGTGCGCTCGCCGGCCAGCCAGGTGCCGAGGACGGCGATGGCCGGCACGTCGTGCGGGTCACAGTCGCGCGGGTCCCGCTCGAGCCATACCAGGTCGGCGGCCATTCCCGGGGCCAGCACGCCGCGGTCGTCGGCCATCGCCTGGTGGGCGACGCCCGCCGTGTAGCAGGCCATCGCGGTCTCGATGTCGATCCGTTCCCCGGGCAGCCAGCCGCCCTCCGGCAAGCGCTGCGGGGTCTGCCGGGTGACCGCGACCGGCAGACCCGCCAGCGGACGGTGATCGGTGACCGGCCAGTCGCTGCCGAAGGAAACCCGCGCGCCCGAGCGCAGCAGCGATCCCAGCGGGTACTGCTGCTGGGAGCGGGCATCGCCCAGGCGGGGCATGGTGAGGTGGGTCATCGCCGGGTCGGGCTGCAGCCACAGCGGCTCGATGTTGGCGATGACGCCCAGCTCCGCGAAGCGGGTCAGGTCTGCCGGGTCGACCATCTGAACGTGGGCAATCACCGGGCGGCGGTCCCCGGGGCCGCACACCTCGGTGAGGTGGGCGATCGCGTCCAGGGCCGTGCGTATGCCCGCGTCGCCGATCGCGTGCAGGTGCGGCTGCAGGCCGAGCCGGTCGATCTCGACCAGGGCCTCGCGCAGGTCGGCGGCGGACCAGACCGGCATGCCCCTGGTGCAGGGGTCGTCGGCGTACGGTTCGAGCAGGGCCGCGGTGCGGTTCTCGACGATCCCGTCGACGAAGAACTTGACGGTGCGGACGGTCAGCCGGTCGTGCCCGGCCGCCACGACCCGGTCGCGGTCGGCGGCGAACACCGCGAGCTGCTCGCGCCAGCGCGTGGGGTCGGCTCGCAGCGCGAGGTTTACCCGGGTGGCCAGGACGCCCCGGCGGGCCGCCTCCAGATAGGCGTCGACCGCCTCGTGCTCGACCCAGGCGTCCTGGATCCAGGTGACGCCGGCCCCGGCGTACGCCCGGGTGGCGATGGCGAGCGCGCGCACCCGCACGTCCAGGCCGCGCTCGGGCGCGGCGCCCAGGACGGCATCGACCGCATCCCACTCCACCATCGTCCCGGCCAGGCTGCCGTCCTCGCGGCGCAGGAACCGGCCGCGGTCGGTGTCCTGCGCGGAGTCGTCGAGGCCGGCCCGGCGCATGGCCTCGGTGTTGCACCACAGCGTGTGATAGTCCCAGGCGCGCAGGGCCACCGGGCGGTCGGGTACGGCCGCGTCGAGCCAGCGGGCGTCGAAGGCGCCGTCGGGGGCGAGCGTGGAGTCGTAGCTGCCGCCGAGGATCCAGTCCCCCTCGGGGTGCTCGTCGGCGTACCGGCGGACCTCCGCGACCACCGCCTCCACGCTGGTGCAGGACCTGACGCGCGGGCCGAGCGCTTCGTAACCGGCCTGGTCAGGGTGGCAGTGACCGTCCCCGAAGGCCGGCATCAGCAGCCCCCCGCCAAGGTCCAGCACCTCGTCGGCCGACCCGACGAGTGCCTCCGCCTCGGCGCCCACGGCCTCGATCCGCCCGTCCCGTACGGCCAGCGCGGTCGGCTGCGCGGCACCGGGGGGAATGGGAAGGCCGGTCCAGACGGTGGCGCGGCGGAAAACGGTACGGGGCATGCGGGACTCCAAAAGCGAATGCCGTTCGTTTTAGTGGACGCAGGTTAGGCTCGCTCGACGTTGCTTGGGAAGAGGGGTGTGGAAACCGAATGAGCATCAGCTCTCGGAGGACGGGACGTCCGACAACTCCCGTGCTCGATCGCGAGGCCATCGTCCGGGCCGCGCTCGACCTGATCGACGAGGTGGGCGCCCAGGGGTTCTCGATCGCCCTGCTGGCACGCCGACTGCGGGTGCGCCCCTCGTCGCTGTACAACCACGTGAAGGGTCGGGAAGACATCCTGGCCGGGGTGCGCGAGCTGGTCGCCGCGCCGATCGACGCCGGCGTCTTCGAGGACCACCCGTGGGACGAGGCGCTGATCAGCTGGGCGCGGCTGTACCGCGCCGCCTTCGCCGCGCATCCGCAGGCGGTCTCACTGCTGGCGACCATCCCGGTGTCCGGGGCGCACCACACCCTGCGGATGTACGAGTCGGTGGTGGCCGGGCTGGAGCGCGGCGGCTGGCCGACCGCGTCGGTCATCCCCGTCATGGTCGGCGTGGAGTCGTTCATACTGGGCTCGGCACTCGACCTGGTGGCACCGCCCACGATGTTCGACCCTGGGCCCGACTCCCCCGAGGTGCCCCGGTTCACCGCCGCGGTGCGCGCCCGGGACGAATCCTCCGCCTCACAGGCACGCCCGGCCGCCGACCTCGCCTTCGAGGTCGCGCTCACAGCACTGGTCGACGGCCTGCGTACCCGCCTCGCAGCGGAAATCGCCTGACGGGCGGCGCACCGCGATCGGCACGCCAGGGACGGGATCTGACATACAGCCACCGTCGCCCTCTTCGACAGCCCGGCTCTGGGCCAGGAGGTTGGTGGGATCCTGGCCACTGCTGTGCCCGCGCGGGCGCCGTCGGACGTGTACAGCCCCCTGGGGAACCATGCGGTGGTGGATGGACCACCCGCTGCGCGTCCTTGGACACGACCCGCCGTTGGCAACCCCCCACGAGAGCAGGGCGATATCCGGTCCGAAAGCGACGGCGAGACGGCCCTCGGGATCAGGATAAGAGCGCCGATTCCTCAGGGAGGGTGAGAGGGGAACTCGCCTGTCGGCATGTCGCGGCGTCCCCCAGCCGCACAGTGCGCCGGTAGTCTCCGGCGGCCACCAAGGGTCGCCTGTTGATCTCGACGGCAGACAGGGCGCGCATAGTGTCGCCGGTGTCGACGGACCCCAGATGCTCCGCGGTTGCGGGGGCCCAGATGTGGAGTGTGTCGTGGCACGCGGTGACCAGAAGCGGACGCATTCTTGCAGGGGACCCGCTCCGCGCTGACTGAAACTCTCGGCATCGACCGTCTGTAGCGGCGGTTCCGTCCCGCTGATCCCCGCACCCGACCACACCGGGTGTGACTGAGTGCTTCAGCTGGCCATTCTGAGCGTCACAGGTGGCCGCGCTGCCTTGTCCGCACGAGACGGCCCTCATCGCACGCCCTGTGTGCAGCCGCGGCAGAGTTCCTCCGGCGGCTCCCGTGTAACCACGAGGAGGCGGTGCTGTGCACCAAGGGGTTCAGCGATACGCCCTGCCGCGCACGTAGGCAATGACGAGGGTGATTGCGGTGATGGCGCACACCAGCATGCCGATGGTCAGGAAGGCGATGCCAGCCTCGCTGATGCCCGGTTCGGTGCTCACTATGGTCATGCCCTGACCGGAGTAGGTCCGGTGTTCCTTGTCCGGGTGGTCCGCGATGTAGAAGATCATCGCGGGGATCGCTGCCGCGCAGCCCGCGGCCCCTGCCAGCGGCCAACTGCCCGCCCGGCCGTACCAGGGGATCCGCGGTTTCAGAGCGACGTGCGGGCACTGTGTCAGTAGGGCGCGTCCCAGGTCGCCGGCGCGTTCGGTGAGCCCGTCAGCCCGCAGCCGAGTGCCGTCGTCGAGTTCGATCTCAATGCGGTAGCCGTTGCCGAGTCGGGCCGCGAGGCCGTTCACCGCGTCGCCGTCGATGTGAAGCGAGGTGACGCGGTTCCAGGGCCAGCCCGCAGCGCCCCGCTGGGATCCATGAACCAGGCCGCCCTGGCGAACCTCGAAATACTCGCCGCGCTCCCCGCGCAGGGCCCGCGCGATCTGGGTCGCCGCGATCGCAATGGCGCCCAGCCCAAGGCCGAGCAGCAGACCGATCGCCTTGTTGCTGCCGGCCGACCCCTCGCCGGTTGCCGACCAGCCCCACACGCCCAGCCAGCCGGACGGGATGGTTATAAGCAGTGCGCAGCCTGCGTTCACCCATCGCTTCCGGTGGTCCACCGCATGTCGGCTGACCACCGGGCCGAGGTCGCCGAACGTGTCTGCTCCTTTAGTCATGGGGGAAGTCAAGCAGCCGGTCTGTCAGCTCCACAAGATCGGCTATCGGGCCGGTACTTGGGGCTGGGATCGAAGCGAGATCAAGGCGCGGCGGCACTGGGGAATGCGGCAGCCGGAAACACGAGGGAACGAAGACAAGCCGGCCTCAACCGGCCGCTGAGCATGGAGCGGCCCACTGAGGTGCTCACTGGCCAGCTGGAGCGCTCAGTCACACCGGGGCTCGCTCGCTGTTCGGGGGCGCGCCTGCTACAGGTCGAGCTCCGGGTATTCCACGTCCGTGAACCGGACCTCTTCCAGGCTTCCGGCGCGACGGCCGTTGTCCTCCCTCGTGCGAGACCCGGGAAACATGAGCCCGTGACGACCACGGCTGTGTCCTACCCGTCCGCGGGGAACCGGTGGCGCGGCCGTCTCCACCGGGTAGTGCTCGGTGGCGGCCGGAAGCCAGCCTCTGACGGTTATGGGATGGTTGGGAGGGATCTCTTGGGGCAGCAGCGTGATGTGCCTGGCTGTGCGGTTGCCGGGGGGCACGTGCGACCGGGGCGTAAGGGTGTAGCGGCGTGGTGTTCTGATGGGCAGGCCGGAGCGGGTGGTGCCGGCTGGGGGGCATGGGGGCTCGGGGCCCTGCAGTACGCCGGGTCCGGTGAGGAGGACGGTCTTCAGGAGGACCTGGCCGCGGAGGAAGTCGAGGTCTGCGGTGCTGGTGTCGGGCGGGGTGTGGAATTCGTGTGGTTCTTCGGCTGGTGGGACGTCCACCATCTTGATCGTGAGAGTCACGGATGATCTTGGGGCGGTGCTGTCCGCGAGGCGGTCCCATACCTGTTGCCAGCGCCGTACGTTGTTGGGGGAGACGTTCAGGGCTTCCACGAACGCTGTGAGGTGGGCGCGGGAGGGAACGGCCTCACCTCTGAGGATGACGCTGAGGCTGCTCTTGGGCAGCCGGTGCTGTTGGCCGTCGGGGGTTCGTCCTGCCGCTTTCTGCAGGTCACTCAGGGAGTGTTGGCCTTCTCTGGCCCGCATCTCCACCATGACGTCGTGCAGCTTGGCGGAGCTGTCGATGAGGTCGGGGTGTGTCATCACCGAGCGGAGCGATACGGCCAGGTCCCGGAACTCCGGGGAGATTCCCGCGCGGCGTCGGCGTTCTTCTTCGGCCCTGCGCGCGGCCTTCCATAAACGGATGGCTTCCCTGGTGTCCGCGTCGCACGCGGTCGTGTATGCGAGTACCGGGCGGCGGGATGGCACCTTGCCGTTGGCGCCGCGCGACAGAGCGGACGCGGTGAACTGGTGACCGGTCAGTTTGGCCATTGCCGCGTAGGTAACGCCTCGGCGCTCGCGCTGGGCGCGTAGCCACAGCGCGAGCGCCTCGGACTGCCGGGTATCGGCGGCAACGGCGTTCTCACGCCGTCCCATGAGCCTCGAGCGGCGGCACGTCCGCCGCTCGCATGGCCCTGACGGACCGGCCGGCAACGCAGAGGGAGCCGGCGATGAACTCAAGGGCACCGAATACCGGCATCCCGAGGGCCGCGAGGACCCCTGCCACCACGACGACCACGACCACGACGACCAGTTCCGTCGTCGTCAGAGCTCCCTGCGAAGGGCCGCCGGGGGCCGGCGGAGGGGAGAACGAACGCATACCTGATACCCGCCTGACGTCATATCACGCCCCTTGTGAGCGCGCTGAATTGGCTGCACCGTGAACTGCCGGCGGCGACTTCCAGGTCGGCCCGCCAACGGTGTTGACCTGGCGTGCGTCTCTCCCACTGGGCGGGGGTGAACAGGTGGGCGGGCCGGGTTGTCGTAGCGGCGCGAGCCCGGCACGTACACGTCTCCGCTGCGCAGCCCGTCGCGCAGCGCGAGCAGCGTACACAGCTCCCAGTGGTGTCGGTACGCGGTCGCATCCCCCTTGGCCGAGGCCTCATCCAGGTAGCCCTGCCAACGGCTCGGTACGAACGTCCAGAGCCTGGCTCACTCGGCGACGTCGGACGCGTCGGCTTCGGAGAGAATGCGGTGGACGTTGGCACCGAGGGGTTCTCTCCCCCTGCTCCTGCCTGAGGAGATGACGACCTTGCGGGCGATCTGCGGAACGGGGAAGCCCTGGACCCGCAGGCCGCAGGCGTAGTCCGCACTCGCAGCGCGTCGACCTTCGCCTCGGGCCCGCTCCCGCCTCCACTTTGGAACCCGGCCGGACCCTCGGGGAATTTGCCCGGTTTACCTTGCGTGAACCGGGACATGTCCGGTCGTGGACCTGGGTACACGCTGCTGTTCTGCTGCAAGACCAGAACCCACAGACCGGAGGATTTTTGCGCGCAACTCGTATGCCCGTCAGCCACCGAACCCAGGATGGTCGGACCACGCGATTGCACTTCGACGGGATGCGGTTCAACGCCGAGCCAGCACCGCGATCTCATGGCCGAAGGCCACGGCCAGCCGACCGTCCGATGTCATGTCAACCGCTTTGATACCCGGCGGGACAACCACGTTGGGCACAATCTGCTCCATGTCGGCGAGGTCCCATAGCCGCACCGCCCCGACCGTATCGACATCGACGTTGGTGGCGCCACTGCCGGTGATGGCGATCGGGCGGCCGTCCACCACCGCAGTCGCCACCGACTTCACCGGGTGGGCGTGGCCGGTCAGGGCCTCACCGACCTGTTCACGGGTGGTCAGGTCCCACACCCGCACCGTTCCATCGCTGCCGCCGGTGACGGCAACCGGACGTCCCCCCACCACCGCTGTCGCAACCGAATCCACACTGCCGGTGTGGCCGGTCAGGGGCTGGCCGACGGGCCGGCCGGTGGTCAGATCCCACAACCGCACCGTTGCATCGTCGCTGCCGGTAGCGGCGACTGGCTGGCCATCCACCACCGCCGTCGCCACCGACCACACCCGGCCGGTGTGGCCGGTCAAGACATCGCCGACCTGTTCACGGGTGGTCAGGTCCCACACCCGTACCGTGGCATCATCGCCGCCGGTCACGATATGGGGGCGGTCGTCGATTATCACGGCCGCCACTGCCCGCATGTTTGTGATCCAGTTGGGGAGCTCGTTGAATTCTGGCCACGGCCAATCTTCGGAGCTTGGCACCGCCGGCGTCGGATCAGTGCGGTTGATGATGGGCTCGCCGACCTCCCGGCCGGTGGCCAGGTCCCAAACCCGTATTTCTATCCGCTCCTTGCCGCTGCTGGTGATGGCGACCGGACGGCCGTCAATCACGGTGGTCGCCACCGCCCACACCGGACCGGTGTGGCCGGTCAGGGGCTCACCGAACTGTCGGCCGGTGTCCACGCCCCAGACCCGCACGGTCTTGTCCCCATCGCCGGTGACGACGACCGCGCGCCCGTCCAGCACTGTGGTCGCCATCGCGTACACCTTGTCAGTGTGGCCAACAACAGGCGCGCCCAGTTGCCGGTCGCTGCTCAAGTCCCACACTCGTACCGTCCCCGTGAAGTCGACGGTGATGGCGTGAGGCCGGCCGCGAACCACCGTTGTCGCCATCGCAGACACTCTGGGGAAATGCTCGATCGCGAGCCTGTCGATTTGTCGGCGGCTGGCCAGGTCCCACACCCGCACCATGGGACTCATGCCACCGGTAAGAACGAGGGCACGCCCGTCCACCGAGACAATCCCCACAACGACCATGTGGTCGGACTCATCTTTCAGCGCCTCGCCGACCTGCTCGCGGGTGATCAAGTCCCACACCCGCACCGTACCGTCCATGCTGCCGGTCACGACATGAGCGCGGCCCTCAATGACCGTGGGCACTATCCATCCAACCTGGTGATTGTGGCCCGTCAGAGGCTCACCGACCTCCTCACAGGTGGCAAGATCCCACACCCGCACCAACACGTCGTCGCCGCCGGTGACGGCAACCGAACGGCCCCCCACCACCGTCGTCGCCACCGCGAACACCCCCTCGCCGGTCGGAAAAGCACCGACGGACTGACCGGTAGTCAGGTCCCACACCCGCACCGTTCCATCCCAGCCGCCGGTAACGGCAACCGAACGACCCTCCACCACCGCCGTCGTCACCGCCAGCACCGGGTGCGTGTGGCCGGTCAGGGGCTCACCGATTTGCTTACGGGTCGTCAGGTCCCATAGCCGCACCGTGGCATCGTCGCTGCCGGTGACGGCGACCGGACGCCCCTCCACCACCGCCGTCGCCACCGCCTTCACACTTCCGGTGTGGCCGGTCAGGGGCTCATCGACTTGCTCACAGGTCGTCAGGTCCCACACCCGTACCTTGCCATTCTCGGCGCCGGTGACGGCGATAGGGCGACCCTCCATCACTCCCGTCGCCACCGCCTCTGTTATCCAGTCGTCGTGGTCGGTGAGGACGTTGCGCAGCCGCGGTTCGACCTGCGAACCGGTGGCCCACTCCACACTCCATGCGGCGTCAGGCTCCCCCTCCACACCCACTGCAGCAAGGCATGCGGACAGCCCCCGATCCCCGTAGCGTGCTGCGTCCAACGCCAGCAGCTGCCGCCGCACCCCCGTACCCGTGTCACGGTGCAGATGCGCTGACGCCTGGTATACCGCGGACGCCAGCATCTCCTCCCGACCCGCCGCACCATCCAGCGCCGCTAGGACCCGCCCCGGGTCGGCGTTCACCAGCCACCCCGGGTCGGTCAACCGCACACCCGCCACTGCACCCTCGCAGTCCGGCCCACCATTTCGAAGATCGTCAGACATGACCGCCACGCTACTGAACTTGATTGAGTGATGTCGGGCTATCGGCCTGACAGTTGAGCGCCAGGTCCGGTAGTTCTGGTTGGGTGAGATACGCGCAGGGCGG
>NZ_JBIAUE010000058.1:0-16739 GCF_042892615.1 Streptomyces sp. NPDC001750
GCGTCAACGTTCTGTGGGCCCTGATCCGTGACCGACGGTGCTACCGGATCACACCCCCTGTCACCGAACCGGCTTGACAACAGCATTGGGAAGCATCTGGACGAGGTGTTCATCAAGATCAACGGCGAACGGAAGTACCTGTGGAGGGCCGTCGACCAGGACGGCAACGTGCTCGACATCCTCGTCCAGGGGAAGCGGGACAAGGCTGCGGCCAGGCGCTTCTTCCGCAGGCTGATGAAGAAGACCGGTGCGGTACCGCGGGTGGTCGTCACGGACAAGCTTCGCTCCTACGGTGCCGCTCACCGCGAAATCATGTCCTCCGTCGAGCACCGCTCCCACAAGGGCCTGAACAACCGGGCCGCCGAGAACAATCATCAGCCGATGAGGCAGCGTGAACGCGCGACGCAGGACATGCGGCGTCAGCTTCTCGCCCCACCCCGGCAGATGCGCCTTCGCCGCATCCTTGAGCCCGCCGCGCAGGGCATCGTCGCCCACCCGGCGCGAGGAGCCGTCGGCATTCTTGCGCTCGGAGAGAAACAGCGGGGCGCCCGGGCGGGTGTGGTCGTCGTCGAACTGTCCCCACACGTCCTCGATGAACCACCGCAGCGTGCGGTCTGCGCCATTGAGCAGCGGGACCATCCGCTCACGCGGCCCGGAGCCGCGGGCGCCCTTGCCATGACGGACGTGGAGCTTGCCGAAGCGTCCCAGATCCCACTTGATGTCCGCCAGGTCGAGCTTGCACGCCTCACTGACCCGCAGGCCGACCTGGGACGTCAGCTTGGAGGCGGTGTAGTTCCTGGCGGTAGGGGCGAACTTGCGGCAGGTGGCCAGCTCGCCGCCCCAGCCTGAACAGCGTCCCGACCTCCGGCTCGGTCGGCGGGACCCGAAGCTGGGCGTCCTTCGCCCCACGCGGCCGGTTCATCTCGCCGATCGGGCACTCGATGACCCGGCCGGTCATCCGGTGGAGTTCGACCTTGTGCCGCAGCTCCAGGAACAGGAAGTACGTCGTCAGCCCCTGCGACCGGGCCAGCCGAGTACCACTGGGTGAGTTCCGCAACACCTTGCCGAAGTACGCGTCGGCGTCCGCCGGCTCCATGTCCCACAGCGGCCGGCCGAACCAGGTCCTGATCTGCTCCAGGTGCCCGACGTCCCCGCGGATCGTGCCATCCGCCAGCCCCGCCGAGGCCCGCGCGAGAACAAACCCGGACAGCACGTCGGTCTCGAACCGCTCCAGCTCCTCCGCCGACGCGGGCGCCCAGTGCTCGCGCAGATCCCGTACGACCGCCAGCGCCAACCCGATCCTTCTCGCCTTCAGCCCGACCGCACATCGGTCGGACGAGATGAGGACGCTTCAAGAATCCCGAAGTTACGTCACAGAGCCGCACAGCACCCGAAGGAGGAAGAACACCCTGGCCACGGGGACAGGAACTCAGCGGGGCTCAGAGGAACCTGCGGGATGTCGCACAGCTTGGAGGCGCTCGGAGTGGATGGGGTCATGAGATGTAGGTAGGATTTTCCTACTGACGAGCCTATAGTGGGTCCAGTTTTCCTACTCGCCAGTAGTTGGACTGGTGGGTCAGAAGGCCAGGGAGGCCAATGTGAGGGATGCAGTGATCGTCGAGGCCGTGCGTACCCCGATCGGGAAGGGCAAGCCAGGCGGCGCGCTGTCGTCCGTGCACCCCGTCGAGTTGCTCGCCCACACCCTGCGCACGCTGGTCGAACGCAGCGGGGTCGACCCGGCGCTGGTGGACGACGTGGTCGGCGGCACCGTTGACCAGGTCGGCGAGCAGGCGATGAACACCACCCGCTATGCCTGGCTCTCCGCCGGTTTCCCGGAAACCGTCCCCGCCACGACCGTGGACCGGCAGTGCGGTTCCTCTCAGCAGGCCGTGCACTTCGCCGCGCAGGGCGTCATCGCCGGCGCCTACGACCTCGTCATCGCCTGCGGCGTCGAGTCGATGAGCAGGGTCCCGATGTGGTCGAACGTGCCGCCGGGCGCCGACCCGTTCGGTCCGGGCATCGCCGCCCGCTACCCGGAGGGCCTGGTGCCGCAGGGCGTCAGCGCCGAACTGATCGCCGCGCGCTGGAAGCTGGACCGCGAGACCATGGACGCCTTCTCCGCCGACTCGCACGCCAAAGCCGCGCGCGCCTGGGAAGCCGGCCTCTTCGACGCCGAGACCGCCCCGCTCACCACGCCTGAGGGACGGCTCGTCACCCGGGATGAGAGCGTGCGCCCGACCACCACACCCGAGGTCCTGGCCGGCCTGCGGCCCGCGTTCGAGGACGAGGCCTTCGCCGCCCGCTTCCCGCAGATCGACTGGTCCGTCACGGCCGGCAACAGCAGCCCGACCAACGACGGAGCCGCGGCCGTGCTCATCACCAGCAGCGAGACCGCCGCGCGGCTCGGCCTGCGACCCCTCGCCCGACTGCACAGCTTCGCCGTCACCGGCTCCGACCCCCTGCTGATGCTGACCGGCGTCATCCCGGCCACAGAGAAGGCACTGCGACGGGCGGGGCTTGGCCTGAACGACATCGACCTCTTCGAGGTCAACGAGGCCTTCGCCAGCGTCCCGCTCGCTTGGCTCGCGGAAACCGGCGCGGACCCGGCCCGCCTCAACATCCACGGCGGCGCAATCGCCCTCGGCCACCCGCTCGGCGCGAGCGGAGCGCGCCTGATGACCACGCTCGTGCACGCCATGCGGGGGCGAGGCGCGCGCTACGCCCTGCAGACGATGTGCGAGGCCGGCGGGCTCGCCAACGCGACGGTACTGGAGCGGATCTGAGCTGGGTGCAGTTCTTTCGTAGTGACCTGCTCGGTCAAGCGGTGAGGGCGTATACGTCCTGGTGGCGGGCCTGCCGAGTGCGGAGATGTTCTTGTTCGATGTGGTGCAGCCAGTATTCCTCGAAGTCTCCGTTGATGATCACGGCGCGGAGCAGGAGGAGGGCTTCGGCACCCTCGACGCTCCACCTGGATCCGGTGATGTTGAAGCGGTCCGCGATCAAGTGGCGGCACGCGCTCTCCACCACCCCGGTTGCGATTGGCCAGCCCTGCTCCAGGGCCTGCGCGTAGCCCAGGTAGGGCTCCTTGTTCGCGAGGTAGCGCACCCACTCCTCGACGCCCCCGCACCGCTCGGTCGTCAGCCCCAGGTCATCGGCCTGCCGCGCGATGCGGGTGGTCGCCTCGGCACAACGGCCGTGCAGGAGGGCCAGCGCATGCTCGGCGCGGCCCCAGTCCTCGGCGGCCGGATTGTCCTTGGCGTGGAAGCACCAGGACGCCTTCCAGAGATACTCGATCACGTAGATCAGATCCACGATCAGATGGATCGTCACCTTCCGGCGAGCGGCCTCGGCCTCGACCGGTTCGATCTGGTGGCGGTCGCCGTCCACCAGCACCATCCGGCACCGCCGGTGGGCGGGGTCGCGGGCATCGGCCTGGCCGAACGCGGCGGCGATCACCGCGGCGGCGTCACGGTCGACCGAAGCGGTCAGCCATTTGGCCCGGGCACGCGATCCCTTGCGCAGCGCACGGCCGCCGGTCCGGCCACCGGGCACGGCGATCACGTCGTGCGGGCGCCGGGGTGCCGGGGCGGCCTCGTAGACGCAGGCCAGCGTGGCCATTCGCTTGCGGCGGCTCTCCTCCCCGGATGCGAGGCGAGTGCGGAAGACGCCTCGTCCGCGCTTCTCGCCCGCCGCCGCTTTCGCGGTGTCCGGCCGCAGCGCGTCCGGTCTCATCACGATGCCATTGGCATCGGCGGAGAGCACCAGCAGCACCTCGGGCTTGACCAGGTGCTCGGCGAGTTTGGTCAGGCGCCGGGCGGAGAACGTGGCGACACCCCAGTCGGCGGGGGACGTCCGGGCGATCAGACAGATGCGCTCACGCACCTCACTGACCGTCTTCGGGCGTCCCCCGCTCCATTTTGGGTCCAGCGCGCCGAACCCCCGCTCGTAGAAGGCGTGGATGACATCGCGCACGTAGTCCTGGCCGACCCGCAGCAGTGAGGTGATGCTCTTCATCGGCTGGCCCTGGGCGGACATCAGCACCACGATCGCCCGCCGCAGCATCACGGGGCCCTTCGAGGTCCGGCCGATCCGCCGCAGTTCGCCGGCCTTTTTCCATGCTCACCGGCCGAACGAACACTCCCGGACGATGCCCCACGACCATCAGATCCAGGAGACAGCCCGACGGAACTACCAACAACCGATCAATTCCCCGGGTCGACCCGTCGAGCCGAGCCACTGGACTGAGGTCAGTCCAGGCCGATCCCACGAAATGAGCCCCTGGCCCCGACGTCCGCTGAATCGCTGACGAAGCCGCCCGTGGGCCGGCAGGGGCGATAGCGGAGCCACTCCGTGAGTGCCCGAGGACACTGACTACGGCAGGCGGGTGTGCTCGACTCGGCTGGCGGCGATGCGCTGGGCGGCGAGCCCACGGGCCCGCTCGGTGTCGTGCTTGGTGAGCCGGGTGAGGATCGTCGCGAGCGGCCTGATCTCTCCGTACCCACCCCAGTGGCCCTCGGGGATCTCGGTGGGGAACTCTGCAGGAAGTCTCCCCCGAACAGCTCCGGATACTGGAACAGGAGAGCGTTCCGACGTCGGGTGGGGGGTGAGCTGGGGATGTGGTTCCGGTCGGGTCCGGGAGTCATGTGGCAGGGCGCCGGTTGACGGCGGCGTGGCCCGGCCCCGCCGCTGTGATCGCCGACCTGGTGTCAGCTCCTGGGCGGGTGGGTCGGCTGGGGCCACAGGCTTGGGGTCTTTGTGGCAAGCCAGCGGGCGAGTGCGGCGTTGACGGCGGTGGGCTGTTCGAGCTGGGCCCAGTGGCCCGCCTCGATGGATTCCTCAGTGAGGTCGGTGCAGTAGCGCCGCATGGGCTCCGCGAGCCGGGACAGGGACGTGTCGGCGACCTGGTCGTAGAACGCTTCGAGGTACAGGACCGGCATGTCCAGCCGTCCGCCGTTCAGCGAGGTGTCGCTGTAGGTGCGGTTGGCTTCGTCGTTGAGGTAGTAGGCGATCGAGGCCGCGAATCCCGTTCGGGTCAGCGAGGACGTCAGGTCCGCGAGCAGCTCCTCGTCCAGGACTCGGGTGTCGGGCGGGAGGTCCGGGACCGCGTCCGCGCCTGCGAACCACCCCCCGTTGCGGGTGATCTCCGAAGTCGGTCCCGGCTTGCCGTGAGCGGCCGGGACGCCCCCACGAAAGAAGGCCCTCACGGTGTTGGCCGGCCGTGCGTCGAGGACCTGCGCGGCTCGCTCCGCCTCGGACGCGTAGTAGTGCATGTAGTCGAACTGGGCGTACGGGTGGGTGTCCGGCGGATAGATCGAGCGGTTGACGTGTTCGAGAAGAGCCGGCACCCCTCGTTCGAGCGTGCGGTAGGGGATGCAGATGCTGGCCACGGCCGCGCAGCGCTCGGGATGGTGACCGGCGAGGCCCCAGACGGTTGCGCTGCCCCAGTCGTGTCCGATCCAGACGGCCTGTTCGCGGTCGAGCCGGTCGAGCAGGGCGACCATGTCGTCCACGAGGTGCTCCTGGGCGTACGCGTCTCGCTGCTGGTGCACGGTCGAGCTTCCGTAGCCGCGCATGTCGGGTGCGATTACGCGGAACCCGAGCGCGGCGAAGGCGGTCAGTTGGTGCTTCCAGGTGCGGCCGTTGGCCGGCCAGCCGTGGACGAAAACGAGCATGGGACCGTCCTCCGGGCCGGCTGCGTGGTAGGTGATCGAGTCACCGTTGCCGGCGGCTGTGCCCGAGGTCAGGGGGACGCTGGCACGTGTGAAGGTGGTCAGGGTGCTGGGGTGGTTCACTTGAGTATCTCCAGGATGGTGGCGTTGGCGAGGCCGTCGGCCTCGCACATCGCCTGCAGGGCACAGCGGGCGCCGCGCTGGTGCAGGGCATGGACGAAGGTGGTCATCAGTCCGGTGCCACTGGCGCCGAGGGGGCGGCCGACGGCGATGACGCCGCCGTTGACGTCGACCTTCGCCGGATCGGCAAACCGGTCTCCTGCGGCCGGGTGAGGACCACGCTCGCGAAGGCCTCGTCGAGGGGAGTGTTCGGCCAGGTGTGCTCAGGGGCTCTGGCCAGGAAAGTACGACGGCCGCGGCGCTGAGCAGCAACGCCATGCCGGTGACGAGCAGGGCTGTGCAGGCCGAAGGTGAAGCCGTTCGCGGCGGCGATGCTCTCGGCCTCGCCCGGCCGCTGTGCGGCTTGGACACTGAGTATCAGCCCGGCCATGCCCACCACCTCCATTAGCGAGTTGGAAAGCCAGACTCACTATAGGCGGGTGGGTTGGAAAAGCCAACCCGGGATCCTTGCAGTGAGCCACATGACCACAGCCGCAACCCCCGCCCGTGCTCGATCGCCGACGCGCTCGCGGTGGTCGGGGAGAAGTACTCGCTTCTGGTCCTGCGCGAGGTCTTCTTCGGTGTGCACCGCTTCGACGGCATCGCCCGCAACGTCAGGGCGCCACGTGACATCCTCACCACCTGGCTGCGCCGCCTGGTGGACGCCGGAGTCCTGGAGGTCCAGTACAACGACCGCCCGCCCCGGTACGAGTACCGCCCGACCCCGGCCGGCGAGGAACTCCGCCCCGTGCTGCTGATGCTGCTGCGCTGGGGCGACCGCCACCTCAACGACGTGCCACGGCCGGTCACCGGATCCCGTACCGCCACCGCCCCGCTGTAATGGCCCGTGACAGCCAGGGTGCGACCGTCCACGACCAACGTCGCTATCGCCGTCGTCTGACCCAGGCAACCGTTCGGGGGCGGCCGGCACCGCGGGTCGAGCCGGGAGCCGCTGGACCACTCGACGCTCCACCGCCCGGCGGGCTCGCCCTCCACCACTACCGCGGCGATCCGCGCGGACAACTCCCGCTCCCCGTAACGGGTTGCGTCCAGCGCCAGCAACTGCCGCCGCACGCCCGCACCGGCCGCACGATGCAGCTCCGCCGACACCCGGTACACCGCGGCCCCCACCCGTGCCGCCGGACTCGACGCCACATCGAGCAGCGCGATGACCCGCTCCGGGTCCGCGGTCACCAGGAACTCCGGGTCCGCCAACCACTCGTCGACTGCGGTGGTTTCCGTGGCGGTCGGCGTGGTGGCCGACGTCGAAGACATCACGGGGTCCGTCCTGCGTGATGAGAGAGGGTGGCCGCGCGGGGGCCGCACGGGAGGGAACGTGCCGTTACACGCGGGGCCGGATTTCCTCGACGAGGGTGGCGAGGTATTCCTGGGCCGTGCGCGGTCGGGTGAGCGGTGCGGCCTGCCCGGCCCAGAGGTTGAGGTAGTCGGGGAGCCCCCGTTCAACGGCCGCGCGGCGGATGGGCTCGGTGAGTGCGCCCTGGACCGGATACGGCGGAAGGTCGCCCTCGTGCCGGGCCATGTCCCGCACGAACCGGTTGGCGATGGTCCGGGCCTGGCGGCCGGAGACGGCGCTGGTCAGCACGGTGACGCGGGCTTGCGGGCTGTGCAGGGCCCGCTTGTGGGCGGGGCTCGCGCCGGACTCGTCGGTGGCGAGGAATCCGGTGCCGATCTGGACGGCGTCGGCGCCGAGTGCCAGTGCGGCAGTGATCCCGCGGCCGTCGGCGATCCCGCCGGCGGCGACGACCGGTACCGAAACGGCGTCGACGACCTGCGGGACGAGGGAGAACGTCCCGACCAGGGACTCCTCCATCGGCCGCAGGAACGCCCCTCGGTGGCCCCCGGCATCCGCCCCGGAGGCCACGACGGCATCGACCCCCGCCTCGTCGAGCGCGACCGCCTCGTCGACGGTCGTCGCCGTCCCGAGGGTGACGATGCCGCGCCGCCGAGCCTCGGCCAGGACGTTCCCGGGCGGGATGCCCATGACGAAGCTGAAGACCGGCGGCCGGGCCTCCAGCAGCGCGTCCACCTGCTGCTCGAAGTCCTGGCCGAACGACGCGGGGAACTGCGGGTCGGGCAGGCCGAGCCGGTCGAGGTACGGACGGAGCCGCCCGAGGTGGGTGGCGAACTCGGACTCGGTCATGGTCAGTTCGCGTTCGCCGGGCTGCGGTATCCAGAGGTTCACCGCGAACGGGCGCGCGGTGCGGGCCTTGATCTCCGCCACGGTGGCCGCGATGCCCGAAGGGGCGAGGACGTGGGCGCCGTAGGAGCCCAGGCCGCCGCCGTTGGACACGGCGGCGGCCAGGCGGACGGTGGAGTAGCCGCCACCGAAAGGCCCTTGCACGATCGGGTGGTCGATACCGAGGAGCTCGGTGATGTGGGTGCGGGTCGACACTCGGCCGACGGACATGTCCACTCCTTCGTTCGGGCCCCTCGCGACGGCAGGCACGCCACCTGGGGGCCGGGGAGCCAACCGACCGGAGCATCGGGTTGGAAAATTGAACTTACCAGAGAGCGGGAGGCCATCTGCCCTTGATCAGTGGTCGTAGGCGATCAGGGATCGCATGACCGGCTGTCCGGTCTTGTGGTTGTGCCAGATCGCCGCGGCCAGCGCGAGGACGCGCTGAGCGACGCGGACGGCGACGCCCTCGAAGGTCCGGCCGCCGTGCTGTTCCAGGTCGAGCTGGCCCTTGAGGGTGTCGTTCACCGACTCGATCAACTGCCGCACCGACTTCAGCAGGGCCTCGCCCTTGCGGCGTTTCTCCCGCTTGAACGACGGCCGCAGCAGCTCCGCCCCGCGCAAGGCCGGATCGGCCTCGAACTCCTTGGAGGCGAAGCCCTTGTCCGCGATCAGCAGCAGGCCGGGCCGGTCGGTGACCGCATCGGGCTCGCGGTCCAGCATCGCCGTGAGCACCTCGCGCTCGTCCAGCTTCGGGTTCGCCAGGGCCCACAAGATCGGCATGCCCGTCGGTGTGCACACCAGGTATAGCCGCAGTCCCCAAAAGAACCGGGAGTGGCTGGCGCAGTATCCGTATCCGGCCCAGCCTGCCAGGTCCGACCGCTTCACCGTCGGCCGCGAGCGGCCGCACTCGACAGGGGTGGAGTCGGTGATCCAGTGGTTGTCGAACCAGAAGTCGGTGTCCGTCGCGAGGAGCCGTATCACCCGCTTGACCAGCGGCAGCGCGGCCCGCAACCGCTTGTTCCAGCCGGGCTGCTTCGGCACGTACGGGAACATCGCGCCCAGCCGGGAGCGGACGAACCGCAGCCACCTGGACTCCGAGGCGAAACCGAGCATCGCCTGGGCCACGGCGAGGCAGACAAGCTCGGAGTCCGTCAACCGGGGCGGGCGGCCAAGTCATCGGGTGTCTCCGATCTCGTCGTCGATCTTCACGTAGAGTGCGGTGAGCAGGGCGTCCAGGTCATTCGTCACAGATCGATCTTGGACGCCCTGTCCGCGTTCCCAAACGCACCGTCAGCATTCGGAATGACTCGTCTAGTGCTGTGACCGCATAGGTTCGCCGGGTTGCTGAATCAGGCGGCGAGGAGGGGTCTTCCGCCCCAGCGGATGCCCTTCTCGCTGCGGATGCGGGTGCGTTCCCTGCGTTGGGCGGCCAGGACGTCGGGTTGGCGTGCGTTGGTGTTGCGCCAGCGCAGATAGGCGTGCAGCGCGCGGGTCTGGACCGTGTGGTTCGGATGGTTGGAGTTCGCCAGGGTGAACTGCCGCAGCGGTCCTAAGTGCGCCTCGATCGAGTTCGCCCAGGAGGCGTTGGTCGGGGTGAAGCACAGGTGGACGTTGTGATCCTTCGCCCAGCGCAGGATTTTCCTGCCGTTGTGGGCGGAGAGGTTGTCCAGGATCACGTAGACCGGGGCGCCGTCCGGGCGCGCGGCGCGGATCGAACGGAGCGCCGCGAGGGTGTTCAGGGTGCCTTTGCGGCGGTGGTTGACGCCCCAGAGCCTGTCGTCGCCGACCGAGTAGCAGCCGTGGAGGTAGGTGAAGCCGTGGGTGTGGTGGTAGGTCGCCGGGAGCCGGTCGGGCCGTCCCTGTTGGATCAGTCCGGGGCGTCCAGGTGTCGGCGGGCGGAGGTGAGGATCTCCTGGGAGAGGTCCGGGTCGTCGCTCGCGCGGGCGAGGAGGATGGCGCCGACGAGGCTGGACAGTTCGGCGAGGGCGGTGCCGCGGTCGTACGCGTCGCCACCGAGTTGCTGGAAGCCGTCGCCGGAGTTCCAGCAGCGCCCCGGCCCGCATGTTCGCCAGCGGGTGCCGCCCCGACTCCCAGCCCTGCAGCGTCTCCACGTCCACGCCCAGGGCCTCCGCCAGGGCGGCCTGCGTGCACGGGATCGACTCGCGGACCAGGCGCAGCACGAACCCGCTCACCACGCCTGCTGATGTTCGCCTGGGCCTGCCCAACACCGGCCTGCTCCCCGGTCGCCCTGCGCACCGAAACCCGTACTCACGGTCAGTCCTACCGCATCCCGCCCGCCCTACCGTCGGGATGCGGTCGATGCCCGACGAACGAGACCGTGCCGTCCGCGACCACCGACCCGGCGAGACCTCGATGAGCAGCACACCTGGTCCTCCACGACCCCGAGGGGCGCCTCGACGCCGAACTCCCCCTCGACCGGGAGCTCCACAAGGCTCTGGTCAAAGCCGTGCTCGGGTGGACCGGCAACCCGGGACTGCCGCCTGCTGACCTCCAGCAGATCGCCCTGCTGCTCACCGGCGCCGCTCGCGCCGTCGCCGCCGACGTCCGTCGCGCCGCGGACCTGCTGCCTGAAGACCACGCAGCCCGCGCCCTCGCCGACGTCGTCCTCGAGGAAGCCGACCGGCGCCTGTCCGTTCCGGCGGAGGGCACCGCGCGCTGCGCCCAGAGCCACGCCCGGCTCGTACGCGCTCTGTACGAACGCCTGGACCGCCTCGCGAGCGTCGCACCCCAGGCCGTCACGGCCCCCTGAGACCCCCGCGCACCCGGCCGGGACTGGACCCCTCCGAGTGCGCAGCGCACCGGCACCACCGCCTGGCCCAACCCGGTCCGGCGAGCACCACTCGACACCGAGAGGGGCACCACCGTGAGTACCGCAACAACCGAGCTGCGCCGGTTCCTGACCATCACCGGCCAGCGCTTCAAGACCGGCCAGTCCGCACCCGAGATGTTCTCCCCGGCCGTCGACGCGGCGTGGCACGAACTGCTCGGCACCCCGGCCTACGAGGCCCTGTGCCTGGAGACCGCCGGCCAGCCGATCCGTCACGTCGCCAACAACGGCCACGGCCCGATCGCCTGGGTCGCCGCCTACGAAGCGGCGTACGGGCCGCTGCCGGAGATCTGGTTCTCCAGCAGGGCCTGACGACCTGGACGGTCTACCGCGCCGACGGCGACTCCGAAGCCGTCCAGGCGGAACTCTTCCACGCGGGCGCCCAGGCCGCTGAGTGGCTGAGACCCTTGCTGAACCGGCCGCACGGCCTCCTGCGGTGCGAGAACATCGTCCTGTTGAGCGATGTACCCGGTGCCCGGCACCGTGGCCTGATGGCCTGGCCGCACTGGGTGCTGAAGAACCTCTCCGGCCCGGTCGGGGTGATGTTCGGCAAGTTCTACGCGGGAGAAGAGGAAGTCACCGCGGCTGGCCACCGGATCCCGGCCGCCCCCGCCTCGCTCCTCCCCGTGAGGGCCGCCGTCCGTCGCCGCGACCCACGCTTCCTGAGCGCGACCCCCCGACCTGGCCGCCGCGCTCGCCGCGGCCGACGACGACGGCCGCGACGTGTTCGCGCACATCCCCACCGAGTGGACGGAGATCCGCACATGGGCACAACACCTGCCTGGCACCCGACCCCGCAGCCCGGCCCACCGCGAAGGAGCTGACCGTCGCATGGTGACCCTGCGCGCCTTGGCCCTCGATGACGCCCCCGCCCTCACCCGCATCTACAGCGGTGCCTCCATCCGGCACACCACCGGCAAGCCCCTCACCCTCGAACAGACCCACCACAAGATCCGCACGGCCCTCGCCCGAGCCGCCGAAACCCCCCGCGCGCAGTGGAGCTGGGGCATCCTCCACGAGGACGACCTGATCGGCCTGATCTCCCTGCGCCGACGCACCCCGACCATGGGCACCATCAGCTACATCCTCCGGGACGACAGCTGGGGCAACGGCTACGCCACCCACGCCGCCCACCAGGTCGTCACCGTCGCCTTCACCACCGTCGGCCTCAACCGGCTGGAGGCCATGCACCACCCCGACAACCCCGCCTCCGGCCGCGTCCTGGTCAAAGCCGGGTTCACCCGCGTCGGCACGGCCGACAGGCACACCGAGACCGGAACCGTCCCTTACGAGCTGTAGGCGTTGGAGAGCGGGGCCTGACATGAAGCTCAACAACCTCGGCCCGCTGATGGCCCGCCGCCAAGACGGCGGCCTCAGTTTCGAGCGCTTCCGCGCCGACCCGGCACTGGCCGCCCTGCAATGGCCCAACGATGTCCTGAGGGACTTCCTCTTCGACCACGGTGACAACGGCCACTTCGTGGACGACTACGGAGACGTCGATCTGTGCGCCATCACCTGGAAGCTGGAGACGAACCCGGCCGCGGACTTCGTCGGGATGCCGACCGGAGCGTCCGATGCCGGCTGCATCGAGAGCTACGCCGAGAACCCGGTGCACTGGGTCGATGTTCGCCGCCCCGAGGTGGGCCGGCACTGGGAAGAGCACGGGACATGGCTGCGCCCGCCGCTCCTCATCGACCGGCGCCTCCTGGACCCGGCGGACAGCGGACTGCAGGTCCTGGAGGGCCGCACGCGCGTCGGAGTGCTGCGCGGCCGCCTCCGCGAGCAGCTGCGCGTCGCTCCCGCCCACCAGGCGTGGGTGGGACGTCCGTGAGATCCTGCCGTGTCTCGCTGCGTACGCTGCGAGCATCGAGGTGTTTTCGAGGAAGAGCTGCGGATGACTGAGAAGGCGTCTGTGCCCGGGCCGCGCCGGGACATGGCGATGCACAACGACTGGTGGGTGTCGGGCTGGGAGCACGTCCTGCCCCGTCAGGGCTTCCCGCTGACCATGCTGATCGGGACGGCGTGTCAGCCCGGTTTCAGCGGCTCACTGGACGACCTGGTGCACGAGATCTTCGACGGGCACTGGGACATGATCGGCGGCGACCTCGACGGCGCGCTCACCTTCTCCTGGCCGGATGAGGAATGGGATTATGAGGCCGCGCCGGAGGGTCGCGAGGCATGCGAGGCGGCTCGCTGGGAGCAGTTCAGCACCATGCTGACGACAGCCGGCTTCCCGGTGCCCACCACCGTGCGGGATCTGTCCGAGCTGTACCTGACGTGGGGCCTGGCCCGCCGCGAAGAGACGCCGGACGGCACTCGATGGTCCATGCCCGCTGCACTGCCGCTGCCCGGTGACCTGCTGCCCCTGGACCGGGAACTCACCGAGCGCCTCGACGGGATCCGCTGGACGATGCGCACCGGCCCGCTCCTCGACACCCTCATCGGCCACCTGGTCGACGATCTGGGTGAACCGGCAGAGACCCTCACCTCTCTGGACCGGCTGGCGGCAGCCACAGGCCAGGACGTCGACGACGTCCGGCTCGCTCTCGCGGAACTCGTGAAATCCGGCGACGCCCGTGTCCAGCGCGGCGAGGAGCCGGCCGACGCGGAGCGCCTTGAGGCCCACCGCCGCTTCCGCCTGGTCATGGACTGGGAGCACTTCCACGAGAACCGCATCCAGGTGAGCCGCAGGTGACTGAGGCCGCGCACGGCACCGGTCAGCAGCGAGGAGCAGGAAGTGCATCCGCTGCCGGTTCAGCGCCCCGGACTGCTTACCACTGCGGCGGGTGTAGGGGGCGTAGTGGAGGTAGACCTGGGGGATCAGGGCGGGCAGGTCGAACCCGGCCTCTCTGGCGTAGCGAGCGCAGTAGGTGCGCATGAGCAACTGCTCGGGAACCGAGTCCAGCGATCGGGACAGCCGCCGGTACAGGCCGCTGGCAGCGGTCTTCTCGTCGGCGTCGGGCTGGTGCGTTTTCATCCACATGAGACCATCTGCCGCCAGGTGAGCCCGTACGGTGGCAAAGAGTCGGTGAACACCAGACAGTTGTCTGCGTTGCGTACGATCTCGACGTCGTTGTTGACCGCGTCGCGCAGCACGATCTGAGGTTTCGGCCCGTCGGCGGCGAAGATCAGGTTCTTGAAGCTGCCCGACGGCCGCTTGGTGAACCGCCGCTCGTACTCCAGCTCCTGCAACTCCTCGGCGCGTCGGCCGACACCGCCCGGTCGGCGTCGACGAGCAGCGCGGGCAGCACCCGGCGCTGCATCGCGTGCCCCACGTCGATCGGGGCCCCGTCTCGCCGTACCTCGATGGTCCCCAGAGATCCCGAAGCGCGTGGCCATCACACCCCCTGCGACACCCGGTCGTCTCTACGCCCCACACTCTGGGCGCCACCGACCTGTGGGTCCAGGCGGATTCAAGCTTTTCCGAAGGTTCGCCGACGCCGGCCCCGGCACCGTGAGTGGCACGTCCCCGGCCGCGGCCAGAGGGAAGCAGGCATCAACCCGTTCGACCTTGAGGAGAAGCATGGGTACTCGTCGTCGCACCATCCTGACGCCCCTCGCCATGGCAATCGCGGCGGGGGCCCTCGCTGCGACCGGGGCGGCTCCCGCAGCAGCAGCCCCTACGCCGTCGAGCATCACTCGTGCCGCATCGTTCAGCGGCTGCGCCCAGCTGACCGGCAACTGGGAAGGCAAAGCAACGGTCAAGAACGTATGCAGCTATGCGATACACGCCACCGTCTCCGTCGACTGGGCGTGGGACCCCGACTGCCAGAAGATCAGCAGCGGGAGGAGCGCCACCTTCAGGTGGGACTCAACGGATGGCAAGGCGCTGGAGGCCTACGAGTGCTGATGCTCCCCGATCAGCCGCTCTGAAGCCCTTGCACCGCGCCTGAGGCTCCCGGCCGGGCGGTCGTCCGGCCGTGTTGTCGTAAACAGAACGTTGGTTACCGCAGAGCTCCGGGAGTTCCCGGGGCTCTGCTGGGGATCAAGCTGACGAGGGCCGGTGTTGGACGGGCAGCACTCGAACGACGCCGTCACTGTCGGCTGCCTCGCGCAGTTGCTGATTTTCCACCTCCAGGACGTGCACGACCCGCACCAGCTGCTGGACGTCCGTGCGCAGCCGGCCGCGCTCGGCACGCAGGCGGTGATCTTCTGCTGCAGCTCGTCGTTGGTCCGCTTGAGGAACGCTGGGGGTGGATACTGACTTCGGCTCGTCAGGGTGATCTTTGTCGATGGGCCTGGGGTGTGGGCTGTGTCTCATGGTGTGTGAGATATGCGGATGGGGGCGGGCTGACCGCTGCGGGGCGGCAGCGTCGGGAGGCCGTACGGCGGCAGGCGGCCGGGTTGTTCGAGCAGAAGATCAAGCCGCTGGAGGTGGCACAGCGGCTCCGGGGGAGCTGGAAGTCGGCCTACCCAGGCAGCGCGGCGACAGACGGCACCGTGATCCCTTCGGCCCGCGCGAGTCCAGGGCCTCGATCCCGCAAGGGACCGGGCGGCCTGCGGGGGTTACATCTGCTTCGAGGACGAGGCAGGCTTCACCCGCCGACCGCCCCGGGGCCGGACCTGGGGCCGACGCGGACACACCCCGGTCGTGACGGTGAGCGGGCGGCGCTCGGGGCGGCTGTCGGTGGCTGGGCTGATTGCGATGCGGTCCGGCTCACGGACCCGGCTGTGCCATCGGCTGATCGCCCACCCGGCGGGCAAGGGCAAGCGCCGCAGCATGGGCGAGCGCGACTTCATCGCTCTGCCCGACGGCACCCACCAGCTCATCAAGGCACCGATCGTGCTGGTCCGGGACCGGCTCAACACCCATGTCTCCCGCACGATGCGAGAGCTGATCGACGCACGGGAATGGCTGACAGTGTTCCTGCTGCCCGCCTACTCGCCCGACCTGAACCCGGTCGAGGGCGTGTGGGCCCACGTCAAGCGCAGCCTGGCCAACCTCGCTGTCGTCGCCCTGGACCGTCTGGAGGTACTCGTCCGACTCCAGTACCGGCCCGAAACCCTCGACGGCTTCATAGCCGGCACCGGCCTCACTCTTGGCAACCCGACCTCACCCTGACGAGCCGAAGGAAGCCAGGGAGTTGCAGCACTCCTCGCCCAGGAGGCATTGCGGATCGCTCGGGAGGCGGGCGCCCGGACAGTGGATCTCACTTCTCGGCCGGATCGTGCCGCAGCGAACCGGCTTTATGAGCGTCTTGGCTTCCAAGCGCGTGAGTCGATGGTCTATCGCTTCCCGATCGGTTAGTTGGATGCTTCCTGCCGTCCTGCCGTCCTGCCGCCGTAAGGCCGCCGTTTCCGGGGCAGTCGTCCTGGACAGCCATGTGTGGGCGGTAGCCGGCCTGCCTGCATCTGGCTGAGCAGTAGCGGGCATCGCGACGCCGGTCGTTTAACGTCACGTGAGACCAGCGGCAACGTCATCCGAGACCAGCAGCGACTCCAACAAGGTCACCTGAGACAACGAGAACGTCACGCGAGACGGGACAGGTGTATCTGAACCCCACCTCAGAAGGTCAAGGGCCGTCAGGCCGAAATGGGTGCTCTGTTCAGGCATTCGGGGAACGGTCAAGGTGACGGTTCCCCGAACGGAGCCTACTGAGGCTGGCGTGCTGCGCGTGTCCCGCCGCGGTCAGGGGACGTAGACGCTCGTCCCGAACTCGAAGACGCCGCTGTGCCCGGGTGCTACCGCGCCCTCAGCCTCTCCGGTGCAGTTTCCGCCGCGGAAGACGAGCACCGCTTCGTCGGTCTGGTTCTTGATGGTCAAGGGCCAGCGCGGACCAACCTGCGTTGTCAGTGGCCCTCGTCAGTCTCCCCTCATATCGCAGTTCAGGGGGCCTGGTGACCCTTGGTTCGGGCTGCGCTG
>NZ_JBIAUE010000059.1:0-16346 GCF_042892615.1 Streptomyces sp. NPDC001750
ACCACACACCACCGCAACCGCCCCAGGAACAACCGCCACACGCCCCGCAACCAACTCCACCACCGAACGACCACCCACACCCACACCAGGACCCGACCAGCCGAGCAGCGCCTGCTCCAGCTCGTCCGTCTCCAGCATCCCGGCGCGCGAGAGCCTGAGCCGGGGGTCCGCGAGAAGCTGTTCGGCGAGCGTCAGCCAGTGGCGGCACAGCCGCTCGACCGTGGACCGGTCGAACAGATCGGTGCTGAACTCGACGACCGCGGCGAGGCCGCCACCGTCGGTCTCCTGGAAGTGCAGGCCCAGCTCGAACTGAGCCGCCTCACGGGGCACCGCGTGCTCCGTCGCCTGAAGGCCAGGAAGGCGGAATTCGCCGGGCGGGGTGTTCTGCAGGGACACGAATGCCTGGACGAGCGGGGTGCGGGAGGTGTCGCGTTCGGGGGCCAGTTCCTCGATGAGCCGGCTGAACGGCACGTCCTGATGCGCGAACGCGTCCAGCACCGTGGACCGCACGTCGTCCAGATACTCGCCGAAGGTCCGCGCGTCGTCGATCCGGGTACGCAGGACGAGGGTGTTGACGAAGAACCCGACGAGGTTCTCCAGCTCCGTGCGCTCACGACCCGAGACGGCTGTGCCGACCGCGATGTCCCGCTGGCCGCTGTATCGCGACAGCAGCAACTGCGTCACCGCCGTCAGCCCCATGAACAGGCTCGCCCCACGTTCCTGCCCCGCCGCCCGGAGCCGGTCGACGAGGCTCACCGGAACCTCGAACGTGTGCAGGGCGCCGGCTGAGGTGCGCACGGCCGGACGCGGCCGGTCCGTCGGCAGCTCCAACGGTTCCAGACCGTCCAGCTTCCCACGCCAGTAGTCGAGTTGGCCGTCGAGCGCGTCTCCTGCCAGATGCTCGCGCTGCCAGACCGCGAAGTCCGGGTACTGGATGCGCGGCTCCGGCAGAGCCGCTTCCTCGCCACGCACAGCTGCGGCGTACAGCGCGCTCAGCTCGCGCGTGATCACGCCCATGGACCAGCCGTCGGTCACGATGTGGTGCATCGCGAGCACCAGCACGTGCTCACGCTCGGAGAGACGGACCAGCAGCACGCGGACCAGCGGGCCCGTGCGCAGGTCGAAGGGTATCGCCGCCTCGGCCGCGAGTGCCGCGTCCAGGTCTTCCGGAGCGCTGAGCGCCACGGTCCGCACCGGCACGTCGATGTCTTCGGGTGCGTGAACGGTCTGGACGCCGCGGCCGTCGACGGAGTCGAAGGTCGTACGCAGGGCCTCGTGCCGGGCGACCAGCCCGGCCACGGCCGCACCCAGCGCAGCAATGTCCAGGTCACCCTTCAGGCGCAGGGCGCCGGTGATGTTGTACTCGACGCCCTCCCGGTCGAAGTCGTGCAGGAACCAGAGGCGTTCCTGGGCAAAGGACAGCGGAAGCGGGCCGGTGCGCGGCACTGGGAGCACGCCGGCCTCGTCGGCCGGTTCGTCCAGGGCGATCTGCCCGGCGAGAGCCGCGACGGTGGGGTGGTCGAAGAGTGCGCGCGGGGACAGGCCCGTGCCCAGGACGCCCCGAAGCCGGGAGACGACCTTCAGGCTGGAGATGGAGTCGCCGCCCAGGGCGAAGAAGTCGTCGTGGACGCCGACCTGTTCGACGCCGAGGACATCCGCCCAAATGGCGGCCAGAGCGCGCTCGGCGTCGGTGCGCGGCGCGACGTGCTCCTCCGCCGTTTCGTACTCCGGCGCGGGCAGAGCCTTCCGGTCCACCTTGCCGTTGACCGTCAGCGGCAGCTCGTCCAGCACGACGAACGCCGACGGCACCATGTACTCCGGTAGGGCAGACGCGGCGTGCTCACGCACCGCCACGATGTCCATGTCTCCCCCGACAGCCGGGACGAGGTAGGCGACCAGGCGCTTCACGCCCGGCCGGTCCTCCCGGACCTGGACCGACACCACACCCACCGAGGAATGACGCGCGAGTACGGTTTCGATCTCGGCGACCTCGATACGGAAACCACGGATCTTCACCTGACCGTCACCACGGCCGAGGAAGTCCAAGCGGCCGTCCTCACGCCAGCGCACCATGTCACCTGTGCGATACAGCCGGCCGCCGTCACCGAACGGATCCGCGACGAACCGCTCCGACGTCAGATCCGCACGGCCGTCATAGCCCCGGGCAAGACCGGCACCACCGAGGTACAGCTCACCGGCGATACCGACACCGACCGGCCGCAGGGACGCATCGAGCACGTAGGCCCGGGTGTTGTCCATGGCCTGGCCCAACGGCACCGAACCGCGGGACACGTCCTCCGGCGCCAGAGGGCCGGACACCGCGAAGGTCGTGGATTCCGTCGGACCGTAGCCGTTGACGAGCACCAGCTCGGGGCAGGACTCCAGCAGGCTTTGGGCAGCCGCAGCGGGAACCGCGTCGCCGCCTGTCCAGAGCTCCCGAAGACCCGCGAAGCACGCAGGGTCCTCCTCCACGAGCACGCCGAACAGAGCCGCGGTCACCCACAGCCCCGTCACGCCCGACGCCACGGCGTCCCGGACGGCCGGCGCGCTCAGTTCCGCCTCGGCCACCACGACCGTGCCGCCGTTCAGCAACGGCACCCACACCTCGTACGTCGCCGCGTCGAACGAATGCGGTGAGTGGAACAGCACCGTCCCATGCGCACCCGAACCCCAACGGCCGTCCGCCGTCAGCGCCACGATGTCGCCATGGGTGATCGCCACGCCCTTCGGCACACCCGTCGAACCCGACGTGAACATCACGTACGCCAGAGACCGCGACGAGACCCGCGTCGAAACCACGACCGAGCCGACCGGCGCCGCACCCACAGAAACCGCGGGCACACCGCCGACCTCGGCAACGTCCCGATCCGTCACCACCACACAGCTGCCCGACTGGGCGAGCACCTGGCGGAGCCGGTCCTCGGGGTACGAAGCGTGCAACGGTACGTACACACAGCCGGCCTTCAGCACGGCCAGCATCGCCACCACCACGTCCACCGACCGCTCCAGCAGCAGCCCGATCCGTGCCTCGGCGAGCACGCCTCGTTCGACCAGCACACCGGCCAGCCGATCCGACGCCTCGTCCAACTGCGCATACGTCAGCGCGAGATCACCGCACCGCACCGCCACCGCACCCGGTCCCGAAGCCACCCGCTCCGCGAAGGCGGCCACGACCGAGGCATCGGCGACGGTCGAGCCGCCGCCGTCGGACCACCGGTCCAGGACCTGAGTGCGCTCCTGCGAGGTGAGCAGTTCCAGGCGGCCGAGTTCGGTCCCCGCGTTCTCCAGCAGCGTCGTGATGACGTGCGCAAGCCGCTCCGCCATCAGCTCGGCCGTCTTCGTCCCGAGGAGTGCGGCATCGTAGGCGAGGGTCATGTCGAGCCGTTCGCCCACCGCCGCGGCGATCAGCGTCAGCGCGTAGTTCGTCGACTCGACCGCCTGGACGCCGCTGACCGACAGGCCATGCCCCTCGGCGGCAGCCGCGTCCACCGGGTAGTTCTCGAACACCACCAGGCTGTCGAACAGCGACACACCCGCCGGCAGATCCGTCTCGATGTCCGACAACGCCACGTACTCGTACTGCCGCGACTCCACCAGGTCCGACTGGACGCCCTCCAGCCACGACACCACCGACGCCGACGGATCCACCCGCACCCGCACGGGCACCGTGTTGATGAACAGGCCGAGGATGTCCTCCACGCCCGGCAGATCCGCCGGACGCCCCGAGACAGTCGTCCCGAACACCACGTCCGCCGACGACGCGGACACACCCGCGCACTGCGACAGCAGCAGCGCCCACGCCCCCTGCACCACCGCGTTCACCGTCAGACGATGCCGCCGCGCGAACCCGCCGACAGCACCCGCCACCGCGGCATCCAGCACCACCGGCACCCGACCGCTCGACCGGCCCCGCTCCACCTCACCGGGCAGACGGTCGTACGGCAGCGCCGCCGGCTCCGTCACACCCGCCAGCCGGTCACGCCAGAACGCCCGACCCGCCACCACGTCCTGACCTGCCAGCCAGCGCACGTACTCGCCGAACGAACCCCGCGACACCCTCGCCGCGGCGCCGGCCTCGTCCGCATGGGCGGCCAGCACGTCCGGGACCAACGCCGCCGTGCTCCACCCGTCCAGGAGCACGTGATGGAACGTCCACACGACCCGCACCGCGTCACCCGACACCCGTGCCAACGCCACCCGCATCAAGGGTCCGGAAGCGAGGTCGATCCCCTGGGCCCGGTCGGTGTCCAGGAACTCGCGCAACCGGGCCTCCTGCCCGGCGTCGTCGGCATCCGTCCAGTCGAGGAGGGTGACCGGTACCGTCACATCGCGGTGAACGACCTGCACCGGCTCCGGCAGGCCCTCCCACACCAGCGACACCCGCAGCGCGTCCGAACGCCCCGCGACCGTCTGCCACGCCCGTGCGAACCGCTCGATGTCCGTCACACCGTCGACCCGGAACACGAACTGCTCCAGATAGGCCGGCGAGTCGGGCTCCGCCAACGCATGGAACAGCATGCCCGCCTGCAATGGCGTCAGCGGATAGATGTCCTCCGCCCCTCGACCGTCGCCGACGACCCGGTCCACCTCCGCCTGGCTCAGCCTCACCAGCGGAAAGTCCGACGGAGTGCACCCGCCCGCACCCTCGCCCTCGCAATGCGCCACGCACGCCACCAACTCCGCGGCGAACGCCTCCGCCAGTCCCCGCACCGTCTCCTCACGATGCACATCGGCCGAATAGGCCCAGGAGAAGACCAGTCGTCCGTCCGCCAGACCGGCGGTGACGTCGATCAGGCTGGTGCGGCGCTCGTCGGGGCTGTGCTCGCCGCCGGGGTTGAGGGCGGCGGAGCGGTACCAGCCGGCCTCCCCCGCCTTGGCGGCACCGTCGGTGTTCGCCATGTCCAGGCGGCCGAGGTAGTTGAAGGTGATCTGCGGGTCGTCCAGGGCCCGGCCCTCCAGGCCGCCGCCGAGGTGGCGCAGCGCCCCGTAACCCACGCCCCGGTCCGGAACAGCACGCAACTGCTCCTTCACCGACTTCAGATCACGACCCCACGCGTCGACACCGTCCACGTCCTCACCCGACAACCCCAGGGCCACCGGATACACCGACGTGAACCAACCCACCGTCCGCGTCAGATCCACACCCGCGAACAGCTCCTCACGACCATGCCCCTCCAACAGCACCGGAACCCGATCACGACCCGTCCACCCACGCAACACCCGCGCCAACGCAGTCAACAACACATCATTCGCCTGCGTCCGATACACCGCCGGCACCCGCTGGACCAACGTCTCCGTCTCCTCCACCGACAGAGCGCCCGACACGGAGCGGAGTGAACCGACCGTGTTCTCGACGGCGGCGTGTGCGTCGCGGGCGTCGCCGGTCGCCGGGGGGAAGTCGCGCGGCAGATCGGAGTCCGTTCCGTCGAGAACGGAGGTCCAGTAGGGGCGCTGATAGTCGAAGCCTCCGTCGCGGGTGTGCGCGGCGAGGGTGTCGGCCCACTGGCGCACGGAGGTGGTCTTCGGGCCCAGGTCCGGTGCGCGGCCCGCGGCGGCCTGCTCGTACGCCGAGCGCAGGTCGTCGAGGAGTATGCGCCAGGTCACGCCGTCCACCACCAGGTGGTGGGCCACGACGAGGAGCCGGGTGTGCCGCTCCGCGCCCCGTCGGCCCACGAGGAAGCGGACGAGGGGACCGTTCTCCAGGTCCAGGCTCGACTGGGTCTCGGCGACCAGGTGGGACCAGGCGGTGTCCTGGTCGGGCTCGGCGGTCAGGTCGTGCTCGGTGACGTAGCGGTCCGCTTCGGCGGTCTCCGTGATCGTGCCGGTCCAGCGGGAGGAGCCGTCGGCCGGCCGGGTGAACGTCGAGCGGAGCGCGTCGTGCTGGGACAGCACCGCCCGTACGGCCTCGCGGAGCGCCGCCGGGTCCGTCTCGGCGGGGAGTTCGAGGTCCATGGCCATGTTGAAGTGGCCGGGGGCGACGGTGTGGGTCTCGAAGAACCACTCGCGCACCGGGGTGGTGCCGACCTCGCCGGAGACCGGGCCCTGCTCGGCGGTCCCGCCGTCGGCGCCGCCCGTTCCGGGCGTGCCCGCGACGGGGGCGAGGGCTGCCACGGTCTGGCGGGCGAAGATGTCGCGGGAGGTCAGGTCGAGTCCGGCCTGGCGGGCGCGGGTGACGACCTGGATGCTGAGGATGGAGTCGCCGCCGAGGGCGAAGAAGTTGTCCTCCACGCCGACCCGTTCGACCCGGAGCACGTCGGCCCAGATCGCGCACAGCGCGCGCTCGGTGTCGGTGCGCGGGGCGATGTGTCCGCCGTCGCTCTCGGCCTCCGGGGCGGGCAGGGCCCGGCGGTCGACCTTGCCGCTGGAGTTCACCGGGAGGGAGTCGAGCAGGACGAACACGGACGGCACCATGTACGCGGGGAGTTCGGCGGCGGCGTGCGCGCGCAGCGCCTCCGTGCCGACCGGCTCCGTCCCCGCGTCGGTGGTCACGTACGCCACGATCCGCTGGGTTCCCGGACGGTCCTCACGGACCATGACGGCCGCCTGGCCGACCTGCGGATGTCGGGCGACGACAGCTTCGATCTCACCCGGTTCGATGCGCAGGCCACGCAGCTTGACCTGGTCGTCGGCGCGGCCCACGTACTCCAGCTGTCCGTCGGCCCGCCAGCGGGCCACGTCACCGGTGCGGTAGAGCCGGCCGCCCGTGCCGGACGGGTCGGCGACGAAACGCTCGGCGGTCAGCCCGGCCCTGCCATGGTAGCCGCGGGCGAGGCCCGGGCCCGACACGTACAGTTCACCGGCGACGCCCACTCCCACGGGGCGGAGCCAGGGGTCGAGGACGGCGACGTGCGCGTCGGCGACGGGTTCGCCGATCGGCGGGGCGCCCGCGCCCGGTGCGAGGGCGCCGCTCATCGAGGCGGCGATGGTCACCTCGGTCGGACCGTACGCGTTCACCATGGTCCGGTCGGGCGCCCAGCGGGCGACCAGCTCCGGACCGCACGCCTCGCCGCCGGTGGCGACGACCCTGAGGTCCGGGAGATCGCCGGAGGGCATGGTGCCGAGGACGGTCGGCGGGATCAGGGTGTGGCTGATCCGCCGGTCGCGGAAGACCCCGAACAGCGCGTCGCCCACGACGGGGCCCGGGACGTCCGGGACGACGAGGGCGGCGCCGCCGCCGAGGGCCATGAGCAGTTCCATGACGGAGGCGTCGAAGCCCGCGGACGCGAGCTGGACCACCCGTGCGTCGCGCCCGACCCGCAGCCTGTCCACCACGGCGGCGGCGAAGCCGGCGATGCCGCGGTGGGTGACGACGACGCCCTTGGGGCGGCCGGTGGAGCCCGAGGTGTAGATCATGTACGCCGCCGCGTCGACGCGGACCCGCGGGTCGTCGATGTCCACGCCGGCACCGTCACCGATGACTTCCCGGCCCGGCTCCGACGCCGCCGTCCTGTCCAGGCGGACGACCGGCGCGCCACTCTGCCGGAGGACGTCCCGGACCGTCCGCCCGTCCTCGCTCGCCACGGCGCCGGCCGCGTCCTGCGCACCGGCTCCCGCTTCCGCGTCCTCGGCGGCGCACAGCACCAGGCGGGCGTCGCAGTCCCGGAGGACGAATTCCAGGCGCTGGGCCGGCCACGAAAGGTCCACGGGTACGTACACGCCACCTGCGCGCATGACGCCGAGCAGGCTGACGAGCCAGTCGGCGGAGCGGGGCACGGCGACGGCGACGCGCGCCTCGGCGCGTACGCCGCGTGCGGTCAGCAGCCTCGCGACACGGGTGGAGGCGGCGTCGAGCTCGGCGTAGGTGAGGGTGGTGTCGCCGTATTCGACGGCGACGGCGCTCGGGTCCTCGGCGGCGCGCGCGGTGAGCAGCTCCGGGAGCGTGAGCGGGGTCGTTCCGGAGCCGACGGTCGACACACCCCAGACGTCGGCGATGCGGCGCAGTTCGTCGTCGGCGAGGTGGTTCACGGTCGCCAGGGCGCGGTCCGGGGCGCCGCAGACGAGGCGGGCCAGGTCGAGCCACTGGCGGCAGAGGCGCTCCACCGTGGCGGCGTCGAACAGGTCGGTGCTGTACTCGGCGCCCGCCAGCAGGCGGCCGTCCTGCTCGGCGAAGGAGAAGGTGAGGTCGAACTGCGCGGAGTTGCGCACCGATTCGACGGCTTCGGCGTGCAGGCCGGGGAGGTCGAAGGAGGAGCGCGGGGTGTTCTGCAGGACGATCATGGCCTGGACGAGCGGGGTGCGGGAGGTGTCGCGCTCGGGGGCCAGTTCCTCGATCAGCCGGCTGAACGGCACGTCCTGGTGGGCGAAGGCGTCGAGGACCACGTCGCGGGTACGGTCGAGGAGTTGGGCGAAGGTCTCGCTCTCGTCGATGCGGTTGCGCAGGACGAGGGTGTTGACGAAGAAGCCGACGAGGTCTTCGACCTGGGGCGACTGTCGGCCGGAGACTCCGGTGCCGAGGGCGATGTCCGTCTGCCCGCTGTGACGGGCGAGCAGCAGCTGGGTGACGGCGGTGAGGGCCATGAACAGGCTCGCGCCGCGGTCCTGGCCGGCGCGGGCGAGCCGGGCGGCGAGGTCGGCGGGGACGTCGAAGGTGTGCAGCGCGCCGGAGGAGGTGCGCACGGCCGGTCGGGGCCGGTCGGTGGGCAGTTCCAGGGGCTCCAGGCCGTCGAGCCGCTCGTGCCAGTGGCGGAGCTGGTCGTCCAGGGCGTCCCCGGCCAGCTGTTCGCGCTGGCTGACGGCGAAGTCGGGGTACTGGACGGGGAGTTCGGGAAGTTCGGGACTCGTGCCATGGACGGCGGCGGTGTAGAGGGCGCTGAGTTCGCGGGTGATGACGCCCATGGACCAGCCGTCGGTGACGATGTGGTGCATCGAGAGGACGAGGACGTGCTCCCGCTCGGAGAGCCGCGCCAGCAGCACGCGCAGCAGTGGGCCGGTCCGCAGGTCGAACGCGGTGGCGGCCTCGGCGGCGAGCACGGCGTCGAGTTCCTCGGGGGTGTCGACGCGCACGGTGCGGAGCGGGACGACGACGTCCTCGGCGGGGTGGATGTGCTGGACGCCGCGTCCGTCGACCGATCCGAAGGTGGTGCGCAGCGATTCGTGGCGGACGACGAGGCCGTCCACGGCGGCGCGCAGCGCGGCCGGGTCGAGGTCGCCGGTGAGGCGGAGGGTGCCGGAGACGTTGTACTCGACGGATCCGGGGGCGAAGTCCTCCAGGAACCAGAGGCGTTCCTGCGCGTACGAGAGCGGCAGCGGGCCGGTCCTGGGGACGGGGACGATGCGCGGCTCGGGGCGGGCGGGGGCCGCGTCGTCGGACCCGGCCGCGCCCGTGGCGGCCTCGACGGTGGCGGCGAGGTCGGCGAGGCGCGGGGTGTCGAACAGGTCGCGTACGGCGAGGGGGACGCCGAGGCGTTCGCGGACGCGGCTGACGACGCGGGTGGCGAGCAGGGAGTGGCCGCCGAGGGCGAAGAAGTCGTCGTCGACACCGACGCGTTCGACGCCGAGGACCTCGCTCCACAGGGCGGCGAGGGATTCCTCCGTGGCGGTGCGGGGGGCGACGTACGCGGCGGTCTCGGCCCATTCCGGGGTGGGCAGGGCGCGGCGGTCGAGCTTTCCGCTGGAGGTGGTGGGCAGGGCTGCGAGGGTGACGAAGGCGGACGGGACCATGTAGTCGGGCAGTCCGCGGCGGACGAGGTCGCGCAGGGCGGCGGGGTCGGGGGCGGGCCGGCCGGGGGCGGGGACGAGGTACCCGGCGAGGCGCGCGACGCCGTTGTGGTCGTCGCGGACGACGACGGCGGCGTCGGCGACATCGGGGTGGCTGCGCAGGGCGGCGGTGATCTCGCCGGGTTCGATGCGGAAGCCGCGGACCTTCACCTGGTCGTCGGCGCGGCCGAGGTGTTCGAGGGTGCCGTCGGCGGTCCAGCGCGCGAGGTCGCCGGTGCGGAAGAGCCGTCCGCCGTCGCCGGACGGGTCGGCGACGAAGCGTTCGGCGGTGAGGGCGGGGCGGCCGTCGTAGCCGCGGGCGAGGCCGGCCCCTGAGATGTACAGCTCGCCCGCGACGCCCTGCGGGACGGGGCGCAGCCGCTCGTCGAGGACGTGGGCGCCGTTGTTCCACAGCGGGGCGCCGATGCGGACGCCCGCCGGGTCGGTGGAGCCTTCGGCGGCGACGGTCGCGGCGACGCTGTCGGCGCTGATCTCGGAGGAGCCGTACAGGTTGAGCAGGGTGGCGTGCGGGAGCCGCTCGGCGAAGCGGGCGGCGAGGGCGCGACTGAGGGGTTCGCCGCTGCTGATCCAGCAGCGGCAGGTGGCGAGGGCGGCCGGTTCGGCCTCGTCGAGGAGGACGGAGAGCAGGCTGGGGACGAGGGTGAGGCGTTCGACGGCATGCTCGGCGACGAGGGCGGCGAGGGCGAGGGGGTCCTTGGCCTGTTCGTCGGTGGCGAGGACGACGTGACCTCCGTGGAGCAGGGTGCCCAGGATCTCGGTGGCGCTGTCGAGGAAGCCGATGGAGCTCTTGGCGCCGACGACGGAGGCCCGCCATCGGGGGTGGGTCTCGGCGAACCAGGCCCAGCGGCTGAGGAGTCCGGCGTGCAGGCCCTGGACGCCCTTCGGACGGCCGGTGGATCCGGAAGTGTAGATGACGTACGCGACGTTGTCGGGGCGCAGCACGGCGACGACCTCGGGAGCCGTGGCGGGGAGGGCCGCGACGCGGTCGGTCGTGACCGGTTCGTCGACGACGACCGTGGTGACGGGGCGGTCCGCGGCGGTGGCCGCGTCGGTGACGAGGGCGGTGAGGGACTGTTCGGTGACGATGGTCCGCACGCGGCTCTCGCCGAGCATCCAGGAGACGCGGCCGACGGGCAGCGCCGGGTCGACGGGCAGGTAGGCGCCGCCTGCCTTGAGGACGGCGAGGGCGGCGACGACGAGGTCGGCGCGGCGTGTGAGGCAGACGGCGACGGGCTGCTCGGGGCGTACCCCGGAGGCGATCAGGTGGTGGGCCAGCCGGTTGGCGCGCTCGTCGAGTTCGCGGTAGGCGAGCGTATGACCGCCGCTGGTGAGCGCGGGGGCGTCGGGGGTGCGGCCGACCTGCTCGGCGAAGTGCGCGGGGATGACGCCGTGAGCGGCCTCGGGGCGGGTGTCGCCGGCGCCGAGTGCGGTGACGGCGGCGCGTTCGTCCGCGTCGAGGAGGTCGTGCGCGGCGAGGGGGGCATCGGGTGCGGCGGCGACGGCGCGGACGAGCGCGACGAAGTGGCGGCCGAGCCGTTCGACGGTGGCCGGTTCGAAGAGGTCGGCGTCGTATTCGACGGCGCAGTGCAGGCCGGGGCGTCCGGTCCGGCCCTCCTCGGGCGCGTCGATGTCCTCGAACTCCTCGAACTCCCAGCTGATGTCGTACGGGGCCTGGCGGCGGGCCAGGTTTCCGCGGGTGACCCGGAGTCCTTCGAACTCCATGGACTCCGCCGGGGTGTTCTGGAGGACGACCATGGACTGGATGAGCGGGGTGCGGGAGGTGTCGCGCTCCGGTGCGAGGATCTCCACGAGCCGCTCGAAGGGGACGTCCTGGTGGTCGAACGCCTCCAGCACGGTTTCCCGGACGCCGTCGAGGTAGGTGGCGAAGGAGGCGTCGCGGTCGATTCCGGAGCGCAGGACGAGGATGTTGATGAAGAACCCGACGAGGTTTTCGACTTCGGCGCGTTCGCGTCCCGGGACGGCGGTGCCGACCGCGATGTCGTCCTGTCCGCTGTATCGGGCGAGCAGCAGTTGCACGAGGCCGGTGAGCGTGACGAAGAGGCTGGTGGAGCGGGTGCGGGAGAGGTCGTGGAGGGCTGCGGCGACGTCGGCGGGCAGCGTGAAGGTGTGAACGGCGCCGATGCCGCGACGGACCGCCGGACGAGGGCGGTCGGTGGGCAGCGCGAGCGGTTCGAGGCCGACGAGGCGGTCGCGCCAGTACCCGAGGTGCCGGTCGAAGGACTTGTCGGCGTGGCGGGCGCGCTGCCAGGCGGCGTAGTCGGCGTACTGGACCGGGAGGGGCGGGAGCGCGGCGGACTCGCCGCGCAGGGCGGCCGCGTAGCAGACGCGCAGTTCGCGGACCACGATCTCCATGGAGGCACCGTCGGTGACGATGTGGTGCATCGCCAGGAGCAGCCGGTGCTCGTCGGCGCCCGTGCGGACCAGCAGGACCCGCAGCAGGGGGCCGGTGCGCAGGTCGTAGGGCTCGTCCATGGCGGCGGTGAACAGCCGGTCGCAGGCGGCCTCCACGCCGAGGGCCGCCACGTCGGCGGCATCGACGCCGAGCGTCCCGGCGTCGGCTGTCGCGAAGCCGTCGGCCGGCCCGGCGTGGGTGGTCAGGTCGATGTGGCGGAAGGGTGTGCGGGAGACGGCTTCCCGGGCCGGAAGGACGATCTGCCGTGCGACGCCGTCCTCCGCCCCGAACACCGTCCGCAACGCCTCGTGCCGGGTGACCAGGGAGTCCACGGCTCCGCGCAGCGCGGCCGTGTCGAGGGTGCCGGTCAGCCGCAGGGCGAGGCCGGAGTGGTTCTCGGTGGAGTCGGGCTCGTACTCCCCCTGGAACCAGAGCCGTTGCTGCGCGAAGGAAAGCGGCAGCGGGCGGTCTTCCGAACGGTCGACAGGTTCGATGCCCGTGCGACGGGCGGAGCCGGCGCGTCCCGCGAGCCGCTGCCGCAGCTTCTCCCGCACGTGCTCCGGCAGCGAATCGATGCGGCCCTCACGCGACGACGCGGCGTCCATGGAAAGCTCCCTCACTCACATCAAGCATCAACGAATGTCGTTCGGAATCCCGGCCGCGGGGCAGGGAAAGGCGCGTGTGCGCGACCGACCGGATTCGCTTCTCGCTCGCCCAGTCGGTCGCGCACACGTGTCGTACGTGTCGTGTGTCGTCCGTCGTCGCGCCTTGCCTGCGCGCGACGACGCCCTTGTCGTGCGGTGCCGCGCCCGGACTACTCCGGATCGCCGTCCATGAGATCGAGGCCCATTCCCTCCGCGGCCATCGCTTCCTCGATCTCCGCGATGATCAACTCCTCGACCTGCCGGGCGAGCAGCGCAATGGTCGGATGGTCGAACATGACACGGGCCGAGGGGTTGATGTCGAACACGGTTCGGACCCTAGCAACGACGCGAAGACTCAGAACCGAGTTTCCGCCCAGGCCGAAGAAGTCGTCCTCGACACCGACCCGTTCGAGTCCCAGCACCTCCGACCAGATCTCCGCGAGCGCCTCCTCCGTGGGGGTGCGTGGCGCGACGTGGTCGGCCCGGCTGCCGTATTCGGGGGCCGGCAACGCCCTGCGGTCGAGCTTGCCGTTGACGGTGAGTGGCAGCCGTTCGAGCGGGACGAAGGCCGCGGGCACCATGTAGTCGGGCAGGGCGGCCCCCAGGGCCTCCCGCAGCGGCCGGTCGTCGAACGACGCGACCGCCGCGGCCGGGTCGCCGTCGGCCCGCGGGACGACGTAGGCCACGAGCCGACGGTCGCCGGGCCGGTCCTCGCGGACGACCACCGCGCCCTGGGCGACCAGCGGATGCCGGACGACCTGGGCCTCGATCTCGCCGAGTTCGATGCGGAAGCCGCGGATCTTCACCTGGTCGTCGCTGCGGCCCAGGTACTCCAGCATCCCGGCCGCGTTCCAACGGGCCGTGTCGCCCGTCCGGTACATGCGCTGCCCGGGCGCCTCGCCGTACGGGTCGGCGACGAACCGCACCGCGCTGAGCCCGCGCCGCTCCAGGTAGCCGCGGGCGAGGCCGCCGCCCGCGATGTACAGCTCGCCGCGCACGCCGGTGGGCACGGGCCGCAGCGCGTCGTCCAGGACGTAGGCGCGCAGGTGGGGCATGGCCCGGCCGATGACGCTCCCGGATCCCCCGCGGGCGAAGGCGGCCTCGGCGGGACGGCTGGTGACGTGCACGGTCGTCTCGGTGATGCCGTACATGTTGACCAGCCGGGGTCCGTCGACACCGGAGCGTTCCACCCAGGAGCCGATCCGGGTCCAGTCGAGCGCCTCGCCGCCGAAGACGACGGTGTCCAGCGCCAGCCGTTCGCGCAGTCCGCCGCCGTTCCGGTCGATCTCCTCGACGAGGCGGTAGAAGGCGGACGGCGTCTGGTTGAGGACCGTCACCCGCTCGCGGTCCAACAGCCGGGCGAAGTCCGCGGGCGAGCGGGCGACGTCCTTGTCGACCACCACGAGCCGGCCGCCGTGCGCGAGCGCGCCCCACAGCTCCCAGACGGTGAAGTCGAAGGCGTAGGAGTGGAACATCGTCCAGACGTCTTCGGTACCGAAGGAGAAGTCCTCGCGGGCGGCGGCCAGGAGGCGGGCCACGTTGCCGTGGGTGACGACCACGCCCTTGGGGCGACCGGTGGAGCCGGAGGTGTAGATGACGTACGCGGCGGACTCCGGGGACATCGGCCCGCTGGTGCGGGCCCGCCCGGCGGCGGGGACGTCCGCGCCGTGGGCATCGCCGTCGAGGACCAGCAGCGGCCGGGCCGCCGCCGCGTCGGGCGGCAGGACGTCCCGTACGTCCGGATGCGTGACGACGAGCTGTGCCGCGCTGTCCTCCATGATGTAGCCGATCCGGTCGGCCGGGGCCGCCGGGTCCACCGGCACGTACGCGCCGCCCGCCTTCAGCACCGCGAGTACGGCCACGACCAGGTCGATCGAGCGCGGCAGCACCAGTCCCACGCGTGACTCGGGGCCCACGCCATGGGCGGCGAGCCGACCGGCCAGCCGCTCTGCCCGGTCGTTCAACTCCCGGTAGTCGATCGTGGTGTCCCCGAAGGTGACCGCCGGCGCCTGCGGCACCGCCCGCGCCCGCTCCTCGAACAGCGTGAGCGGGGACCGGGCGGGGACGCCCGGGTCACCGGTCTCGTTCCAGGAATCGAGCAGCAGGCGGCGCTCGGCGGCACCCATGGGGTCGTGGGCGCGCAGCGGCAGCCCGGGCGCGGCCGTCAGCGCCTCGGCCAGGGCCAGCCAGTACCGGGCGAGCCGGTCAGCGGTCGCCGCGTCGAACAGGTCGCTGTGCACCATGACGGCCTCCAGACCGCCCTCGCGGCCCGGCTGGAACTCGAGGTGTAGATCGAACTGGGCGGTGTCGCGGGGCGGCACGAACTCCGTGACGCGCACGCCCGGCAGCTCGAACTCCGGCCGCGGGGTGTTCTGCAGGACCAGCATGGCCTGGACGAGCGGGGTGCGGGAGGTGTCGCGTTCGGGGGCCAGTTCCTCGATGAGCCTGCTGAACGGCACGTCCTGGTGCGCGAACGCGTCCAGCACGGTACCGCGCACCCCTGTCAGCAGGTCGTCGAAGCTCCGCGTCTCGTCGATCGCGGTCCGCAGGACGAGCGTGTTGGCGAAGAAGCCGACGAGGTTCTCCAGTTCGGCCCGTTCCCGACCGGACACGACCGTCCCGAGTGCGATGTCCCGGCGTCCGGCGAACCGGGACAGCAGCAGCTGGGTGACGGCGGTCAGGGACATGAACAGGCTGGCCCCTCGGGTCCGCCCGACCTCCGTGAGCCGGTCGGTGAGCGCGGCCGGCACGTCGAAGGCGTGCAGGGCGCCGCCCGTTCCCCGCACGGCGGGACGCGGCCGATCGGTGGGCAGTTCCAGCGGTTCGAGGTCCGCCAACTGGGTTTTCCAATAGGCGAGTTCTTCGTCGAGTGCACCGTCGGCCTCGAGGCGCCGACGCTGCCAGACGGCGAAGTCCGGGTACTGGACCGGGGACTCCGGGAGGTCGGCTTCCTCGCCGCGTACGGCGGCGGTGTAGAGCGCGCTCAGCTCGCGGGTGACCACGCCCATGGACCAGCCGTCGGTCACGATGTGGTGCATCGAGAGGACGAGGACGTGCTCGCGTTCGGAGAGCCGTGCGACAAGGAACCGGAACAGGGGGCCCGCGACCAGGTCGAACGGAACCGAAACGGCCTCGTGGAACGCCTCGTCCAGTCCGGTCTCGCGTACCGGGACCTCCAGGTCGCCCGGGGCGTGGACGGTCTGCACACCCCGGCCGTCGACGGAGTCGAAGGTCGTACGCAGGGCCTCGTGCCGGGCGACCAGCCCGGCCACGGCCGCACGCAGCGCCACGACGTCCAGCTCGCCCGTGAGCCGGAGTGCGGTGACGACGTTGTATTCGACGCCGTCCCGGTCGTAGTCGTTGAGGAACCAGAGGCGTTCCTGGGCGAACGAGAGCGGGAGCGGTCCGGTCCGGGGCGCGGGGAGGATCCCCGCCTCCTCCGGTTCGTCCCCGGCGACCTGCCCGGCCAGGGCGGCGACGGTCGGGTGGTCGAACAGCGCGCGGGGAGACAGACCCGTGCCCAGAACGCCGCGCAGCCGCGAGACGACCTTCAGGCTGGAGATCGAGTCGCC
>NZ_JBIAUE010000060.1:0-16227 GCF_042892615.1 Streptomyces sp. NPDC001750
GGAACAACACCCACAACTCATCCGGCACCAACCGCTCAACCAAGTCCGTCATGCACGGACCAACGAGCGATCACGCCAAAAGAAACGACGTCTTAAAGACCTGCGGGTAGCTTCGACTTGATTGGTCTGAGGGAAAGTCCCTGGCGCGCTTGCTCGTAGTGCGACTTGCATAACGGCACGCTCGCTGACCTAGTCTTCTGAGTCGGGAATTCTGTTCAGATGTGTGGGCTTGCTGCATGGCGCGTGCGGGGCGGCCGAAGGCCGAGTTGACGTTGTCGGACGAGGAACGGGCCGCGCTCGAAGGGTGGGTGCGGCGTCGTTCCACGCCGCAGGCGTGGGCTCTTCGGTGTCGGATCATCCTGGCCTGTGCCGAAGGCGCTTCCAACAAGGACGTCGCAGCCCGGCTCGGCTCTACTCCGCATGCGGTGGGCCGTTGGCGGGCGAGGTTCGTCGAGCACCGGATCGGCGGGCTGGGTGACATGCCGCGTTCGGGTGGGGGCCGAGGTCGGTGACGGACGACCAGGTGGCCGCGCTGGTCGCCGGACGCTGGAGTCCACGCCGAAGAACGCGACGCACTGGTCGACGCGGTCGATGGCGAAAGAGACGGCCCGTCGCAGTCAACGGTGTCACGGATCTGGCGGGCGTTCGGCCTGCAGCCTCACCGTTCGGAGACCTTCACGCTGTCCACGGACCCGTACTTCGTCGACGAGATCCACGATGTCGTCGGCCTCTACCTGGACCCGCCCGAGCGGGCACTGGTCTTCTGCGTGGACGAGAAGTCGCAGATCCAGGCCTGGACCGCTCGCAGCCCGCCCTGCCGATGAGCGTCCCGACGGACGGTGAACCGCTCGGCGCTTTCCTGATACGTACGTGATGTGTGCTCGGACGAAGCTCTGCTATCCGCCGTCGCCCACGGCGACCAGACCGCCCTGCGAGTTGGCGGCAGAGCGTCGTTGGGCGAGTACCCATCTGCGTAGACGAGAGGTGCCTGGGGCTCTCCCTGGGCGGGGGCTTGCGGTGCTCATCGCTCAGCCCGTGGCACCGCCGTAGTTGCGCAGGATGTTCAGAGCCGTGTCGAAGGCCGAGTCGCTCTTCTTGTCGAACTCCTCCTTTGTGAAGACCGGCTCTTTGAGGTGCGGAAGAATGCCCGTGCCGTCGAAGGTCCTGCCTGACCGGGTCAGGAACTCCTCGTTTGGAAGCCAGGCCGACATCCCGTTGGGGAGCTTACGCGACATGACGTCCGAGAAGACGCCCTGTGTGGGCTGCCCGATCCGGACCGTCTTGCCAGGCCGGTCCATGAGGGCCTGGGTGAAGGTCTCCCCCGCGCTGACGGTCGAGCCGCCGGTCAGCACGGCGACCGGCCCGGTGTAGCGGGGCCCTTGGGCGGGCGTGACATACGCGGGTTGGGGACGGGTGTGCCGGGTGGGGTCGGCGGGGTCGTTGCGGGCCCGCTTGGAGTAGGCGAGGTAGGAGGTGTCGGTGAGGCGCTCGGCGATGTGGATTCCCAGTGCGTCGGAGCCGCCACCATTGATCCGCAGGTCGATGATCAGGCCCTTCAGGCGCCGGGTGCGCTCCTGGCTGAGGACCGTGTCCAGCGCCCTGTCGAGCTCGGCCAACTGGGCGGCGTAGGGGGCGCCATCGCCCGCGTATCCGCCGAAGCCGGAGATCCGCAGATAGCCCTGCCCGCCGGGGAGGTCGGCGTAGGTGATCCGCCCGTTGGCGAAGTCCTGGAGGTTCCGGGCGTTTTTGAGGTCGCGCGCCACAATGAACTTCTTGACCCTGGTGTCGAACCCCTCGGTGGGCATGACGGTGCCAGGGCGAACCTGCGCGAAGACGCGATCACCGTCCTGGACGGCAACGTGGGCATCGTAGAGCGGCTTGACCATCTCGCTGAAGACGGCGTAGAGCTCGTCCCTCGTCGTCCCAGCGTGTACCCGGGGGCGGTATTGGTCGCGTACGGCGTGCCAGTCGATGCCCTTGGCGAAAAAGAAGGGGTAGTTCTCCTCGAAGGACTGCCAGAAGACGTCAAAGGCAGCGAGCGGACCCTTGGGGGCCGGACTCGTGCAGGCGTCGGGCAACTCCGGGATCCGGCGCAGGTTCCGTTCGCCGACGGAGCCGTCCGCCCGCACGGACCCGCGGTCGCGGCCTCCTTGGGTGCGCACGGTGAGGACAGTGCCGTCGGGCATGGTGTAGGTGCTGGGGCCGGTCCGCTGCGCGGAATCGCCCTTGAGACAGCTGACGGCGGTGGTCTGGTACTCCTCGAAGGTTCCGTTCCGGATGGATAGGACTGTGCCGTAGCCGTCCATGCGCCAGATTCCGTCGGTGGTTGGCTGGTGGGCGGTGGCGGCCGGCGCGGTTTGGCAGGCGAGGGCCAGGGCGGCGGTGGCCGTAACAATGCGCACGGTCGTGCCTTCTCTGTAGGCGACTTGCTCGGGACAGCCCCACGATCGCCGACATGGCGTTCTCCCGGCCATCCGGCTGTCCGGTTGATCGAAGGTGGGGCCAGCCCCCGCTCCCGGCAGTGCCTGGCGGCGATCGCGTTCAGGGACCGACCATCGCGGACCATGCCGCGCTACTCATGGGCTCTCCTGTTCAACTGTCACCAGCTCCCCGCAGGGCGCAACCTGCTGGTGCCCGTGTGTGTTTTCCAGCGGCGTATCGGCTCCACGTCCCGCCGGTCTCCTTGAGGAGGCGGGTGGTGGCCTTGTCGTGGTAGCCGAGTGCGTCCGCGACGACGGGAGCGGGCATCTCAATGAGTTGTTGTCGGATGGCGGCGCCGTGGGCGGCGGCCACCGGGACGCCGATCTCGTTGAGGAGTGCGGACAGGTGGTCGGGGCGGAAGGGCTGGCCCGCCCGGCGTCCGGGGAACAGCCAGGGGGATGCTTGGTTGGTGCGCGCCCTGTGGGAAGGCCAGACCTCCCGCCACGGCGGACAGGCACCCACAGTGCCCGAAACCCTGGAGGCCGCCCGCGCCGGCGTCCACCTGGCTGCTGTCTTGGTTCAGTGGTTCGTCTCCGGTGCGGTGGTCCGTACTCGCCGACGCGGTAGAGGAGTTCGGCGCCGCGCTTGCCTGCCGAGCCGGGGAAGGCCGGGTCGTTGGCGCGGGCGAAGCGTAGCGCGGCCAGGGTGATGCTGTGCAGGTGGGTGTTCGGCGGCCTCGCGGAGCCGCGCGCGGCCGGCCGTTCTGTGCCATCGGCGGCCGGGGCGATGACGCAGGAGCGGCAGGGCGAGCTCGACGCGATCGACCCGGGGTGGTGCCCGGTCTGGGACACCACCTGGCAGCGCTGCTACCGGCTCGTCCAGAACCACGTCCAGGCCGGCGGGACCCTCCCCACGACTGCGGGGACGGTGGTCGTCCACGGCGAAGACCTCGGCCGGTGGATCGCTGCTCAACGGCACGGGTGGGCGAAGCTGGTGGCCGCGCAGCAGTGGCTGCTGGAGAGCACCCTCGGGCTCGCGCCGGCCGAGAAAGAGGAAGCGGGGCGGCCGGTACTGCGGGGGCAGGATGCGAAGTGGGCCGCGAACCTCGCCGCCGCCCGCCAGTACCACGCCCGCGAAGGGCATCTCCGGGCGCCCCGCAAGCACATCGAGCAGGTGGCGCAGTTGTGCGCGGAGAGGGGCCTGGTGAGCCGTCAGGACGGTGCTGACGGGATGGTAGAGGTCAAGCTCGGTACGTGGCTCGACAACGTCCGCAAACGCGCCGCCAAACTCACCGAGCAGCGCCGCGCGGACCTCGACGCCCTCGACATGCGCTGGTAGCGGGGCGCGGCAGAGGAAGGGGCGGGTTCCTCCCCCTGTATCGAGCACTATGACACTCGGGGAAGCTCAAGCCCAGGTAAGGCGTTGGGCCATTTCGATGGCCGCCGCGATCATCCCACCTGAGAAGAGCACGAGAAGGCAACTGCTTCCTCCACTCCTGCTCTCGGGGGCGTTCTGCTGAGCGGCCCACCTCTGGGCCGCTTCCGGTCCTTCTGCGTGGTAGACGTCGCCTGCCGCCCGACCCCAGCAATACCCGCATTTCCATCCACCGAAAGCTGCTTCTTCTCGACCGCACTTCGGACACGTAGCCACGCGCTTCCTCCCCCTGCTGGCGCTCCACTCCCAAACTAGAGTAGAGGGTCGCGCTTTTTCAGGAAGGCAGAAACAAGACTCTCGCCGAGGCCTGCGGCGGTCGGAGGGGAGTGTGCCCGCGACGGGAGCGAGGGGGCGATCAAGAGAGCCTTGAAGGGGCTCTCTTGATCGCATCGGGGCAGGCTCACCTGCTCGCATCTAGTACCGCGGCAGGCAACGTTTGCCCGTCAAGGAGCGCGTCCGGTACGTGCTCTCGGTGTGCCGGCCGGAAGCCCTCGTACTGGATGTACTTGGGATTTCGGCCGGTGCGGCGAGAGGGCGTGCCGGGCGTCGCGACGGGGCGAACGTTGCCTGATGCGGCACTAGTAATTCTCGTCCGCCATGTCGACGAAGTGGACGGAAATCCGAGAATCAGATCCCGATAATTCCCTAAGATGGCGGGTTGATGTTGTGTCACCCGTGAGGGTGGATCGGACCGGTGTTGAAGGAACCCGGCGGTGACTGCTCGTCGGTGGGGCATGGAACCGATCCATGAACAGCTCCTCAGCGAGCCCGGCGAGTTCCTCGGCCATACGGCGGATCACGGGCTTCGGCTCGGCGGTCCGGTACATCCGTACCGCACGCTCACGCAACTCCAGCGGGTACTTCCAAGACCACGGACTTAGGGTCGATCCTCGGCTGTCAACCGGATCGGGGTATTTCGAGGAAGCGCAGGTCAAGGCAACGGGACTCCTGGTAGAGCAGGGAAGCCGACCAAGGTCTTCCCACTCGAAGGAGCCCCGTTGCCCGTTCAGTGTTCCACCGTCACGCTCACGTCGTCCATTACCGTCGCCAACGGCATCTTCGCTCCGGGGCATCTCGGCGAGTTGACCCGGCAGTTCCCCTTCGAGCTCATCGATGACGTGCTGGAACGCGTCAGTGGCGTCCAGCGGAGGCTGCGGCTACTGCCGTCGAGGGTGGGCGTGTACTTCGTGCTGGCGCTGGTCCTCTTCCCGACGCTGGGGTACGCGCGCGTGTGGGACAAGCTCACCGCCGGGCTGCGCGGGCATCTTTCCCAGAGCCCCTCGGAGAAGGCGCTTCGAGAGGTCCGTCGGCGGCTGGGGGTTGCGCCGCTTCGGTTGCTGTTCGAAACGCTGGCCGGCCCCGTGGCACAGCCGAACACACCCGGGGCGCGATACCGATGCTGGCGCACAGTCGCCTTCGACGGGTGCAGCTCGACCAAGGCCCCGGACCGGCCGCGGGTCTTTGCGTGGCTGGGTAAACACAAGCACCGCTACGGCACGGACGGATATCCGATGCTGAAGATCATGGCGCTGTGCGAGACCGGAACCCGGGCCCTGCTCGGCGCGGTCTTCGGACCGACTCCAGAGAAGGAAACCGGCTACGCCGAGCAACTGCTGCCGCTGCTGGACGACGGGATGCTGCTGCTCAACGACCGGGGATTCGACTCCGACGACTTCCTCGCGGAGGCCGCGGCCACCGGCGCGCAGCTGCTGGTGCGGCTCAAGGGAACCCGGACACCCGCCCGTTGGGCACTACTGCCGGACGGATCATTCCTGACCAGGATCAACGGGACCCGGCTGAGGATCATCGATGCGCGCATCGCGGTGACTACCGCCAAAGGGCTGCGGTTGGAAGGCCACTACCGGCTGGCCACCACACTGACCGATCACCGCCGCTACCCCGCCGCCGAGCTCGTGGAGCTCTACCACGAACGATGGGAGATCGAATCGGCGTTCTACTCGCTCCGGCACACCCTGCAGTGCGGCCTGGTACTGCGCTCCCAGGACGCGGCCGGTATCCAGCAGGAGCTATGGGCTCACCTGACCGTCTACCAGGCACTGCGCCGGGCGATGGTCGAAGCCGTCGAAACAGTCCCCGGTGCCGACCCGGACCGCGCTTCCTTCACCGTCGCCCTGGAGACCGCGAAAGACCAGGTCATCGCCGCCGCCGATGTAGTACCTGAGACCGGACCGGGACGGATCGCATCGGCAGTGCTGCACAACCTCCTCCCGCCCCGTCGGGCACGTATCAACCCCCGCCGCGTCAAGTGCCCGGTCTCCCGCTACGCTGCCCCGCCAAGCCAGGCACAAGTCCTGGGCGCCTCCAAGATCACCAGCATCAACATCAACGTGCAATCAGCCGCCGCAATGGGCGCTGACGGGCGTCGTGACCGCACGCTGCAACTCCTGCGCACTGACCCGTTCCGCACCTGGCGCGCATGCGATATCGCCAGAGGTATCGGACTGGAGGACGCCCGCGGCCTACGGGCTGAACTCGGACGCTGGGTCCGTGAAGGCATTCTCCACCGCACCGGACGGGGAACCTACGCCCTCGAACATGAGTGGATCACACCCGCTCTCCACTGGCCTTCGGATTCAGGCCACTTGACAACTGCAGATCGGCCCTAAGTCCGTGGTCTTGGGGTACTTCCTCGGCGCAGGCATCGTCTGGGCTCCTCTCATGAAACCGATCTGACCCTCTGTCACCCATCCCCGCATCTCGGGGGAACCTCAGGTCCGGACGAGTTTCTGGACGTGCTCCCAGGTTCCGGGGGTGGTGGCGTTGAGGAGGGCGGCGATGTGGTCCTGGTGCAGGGCGTATCCGCTGGTGACGGATATCGACCAGAGGGCGGGGTTGCCTGCACGCTGGCGGAGGTGGTCCAGCGCGCGAGATCTGGGGCCGCCTGCCCGAAATCGAGCTGACGGAAATCCCCTGGATCCACCGCGAACACACCCGCCACCCGTTCAACGACCGCACCTGGCAGTACCTCCGCACCACCGTCACCCCCCGCCTGGACGCCCGACCGGTACGAGGCCGGTCTCGCCGACGCCCTCGACCAACTCATGCGTCACCTGCCTGGTCGGGATCACGTATGAGCGTGAGGCAGGCGATGACGAGGGGTGGGGATCTCCTTGTCATATGCCGAACTCGCGCCTGCGGTGCGGAAGTTCGACTCGCACGATGAGGCCGCCTTCGGTTCTGGGGACGGCGGTCACCCTACCGTGGTGCGTGACAGTGATCGTCCGGACCACCGCGAGTCCGAGCCCGGAACCGTTGCCGCGGTGTTCGTGGCCACGCTGGAACGCCTCGAACAGCGACGGGATCTCGTCCGGTGCCAGCACGGGGCCGGTATTGGCGATCTCGATGTAAGCCGCGGCGTCCGTGGTGCCGGTGGCCACCGCCGCCGTGCCGTCGCGGTGGTTGTGCCGTACCGCGTTGGCCAGCAGGTTCAGCGCGATCTACCTCTACGACGCCGACGGCGGCCGGGTTCAGCGCAAGGACCCCTCGGGCACCACGATCTACCTGCCCGGCACCGAACTCCGCCTGGACACCGGCTCGTCAACGGTCAAGGCCACCCGCTACTACGGGTACGGCGACTCCACGATCGCGGTCCGTGACGACACCAAGAAGCTCTTCTTCCTCGCCGCGGACCACCACGGCACCGGCGAGCTGTCGATCGACGCGACGACGGGGGCCATCACCCAGCGCCGCTTCGACCCATACGGAAACAACCGCGGTACCCAGCCCGAGCAGGGAGCCTGGCCGGGCGAGAAGGGCTTCGTGGGCAGCACGATCGATGCCTCCACGGGCCTGACGACGATCGGGGCGCGGGAGTACGACTCCTTCCTCGGCAAGTTCATCTCGCCCGACCCCGTGGTGGACACCAGCGACCCCCAGCAGCTGAACGCGTACGCGTACGCACACAACCGTCCCGTCTCGGCGAGTGACCCAACGGGTCTGTAGGACCCCGACGAGCGGGCGTACTGCCAGCAGCACCCCAGCAGTTGCACTGACCTTCGCGTCAAGACCGGCCAAACGAAACACCAGCAGCAGGCCAACGACGCCCGGGACAACCTGGACCGGGCAGAGAGCAACCTCAGCGGTTCCAAGCACCGCATCAAGCAGACCGTCAAGGCGATCACCAAGATCGTCATGGACGAGCTGGGCATCACCGCGGCCCTGGACTGCTTCTCCAGCGGCGACCTGGGCGCATGCGGCGAAACGGCGCTGAACGTCGCCGGCAGCTTCGCAGGCGGCCTCGCCGGCAAGTTCCTCGCGAAGTACGGCACGCCATGGAACTGGAACAAAGCCTACAAGCTGATCAAGCAGGTCACCGGTCTGGTCGGCGACTTGGTCGACAGCGCTCACCCGGCTCCCGCTCACGCTCTGGGAGGGGCGTGACGCGGAACAGCTCAGCCGGTGGCTCCGCGAGCACCCGGGGGTCGAGGTCGCCTGCCGCGACGGCTCCCTCACCTACCGGCAGGGCATTGCGGGCGGCGCCCCCGATGCCGTGCAGGTCAGCAACCGCTTTCATCTCTGGCAGGGGCCTCTCCCGCCGTGTCCAGGACATCGCTTCCGCCCACCGCGGCTGCCTGTCGGCGGCATTGCCTCCGGCCGGCGAGAGTGGTCCCGCACCGGTCGAGGAGACCGCCGGGAACGCCGCGGCGGACACCCAGGCCGGGCGCCACGCCCGAAGGCTGTTCGAGGCCGTGCATGGTCTGACCCGCACTGGCCGGAGCCACAGCTCCGTGGCCCGGGAACTCGGCCTGGCCCGCCGCACCGTGCGCGAGTACGCCCGGGCCCGCACCTGGCAGGACGTGATGCGCCGCCCGCCCCGCAAGCCCTCCGCCCTGGACCCCTACCTCGACTACCTGCAGCAACGCTGGCACGAGGGACAGCACGGCGCGAAGATCCTGCGCGAGGAACTCCGGACCAAGGGCTACCTCGGCCACTACCAGCGCGTGAAGATGGCCGTCGCACCCCTCAGGCGGGGTCTTCCCCTGGACGAGCCGCGCGAGCGCCCGCCCTCCCCACGTGAAGCCGCCCGCTGGATCACCCCCCACCCGCACCGGCGCAACCTCCACATCAACGACCGCCTGCCCCGGCTTCTCGATCACTGCCCTGAACTCAGGCAGACTCACGATCTGGTCCGCCGGTTCGCCGCCATGCTCGACAACCATGACGCGATCCTCTTGCCCGAATGGCTGGACGACCTCGCAAACAGCGGCCTGGCCCCTCTCGCGGGCCTCGCCGGCTCGCCGGAGCCCTTCGAGAAGACCGGCACGCCGTCACCCAGGGAATCACCACCCCACACAACTCGGGTAAACAAAGGCCGTATCACCGACGTCAAGCTGCAGAAACGCCTGATGGCCGGCCGCGCCGACATCCCTCTCCTCCGCCACCGCATCGTCCTGATCGCCCACCTCCGCCGCCGCTATGCGGACCGGCCGGCCGTGTCACCGACTTGATCTCCGGCTACGAAATTTTTGCCAGAGCCGCCAAAGTGCTCAGGTGTGTACGGGCGAACGTGCTCACTCGGATGGCAGGGTCGAACCCCAGGCTCCCCACCTACGGTCGTGGACGTCGGCGTCGCATCACGATTGGGAGCTGGCTTCTACAGGAAAGAGAGCGTCGAGCCGCGGCGTCCCAATCCTCACCGTCGCTTCTACGGTGTAGATCGCTTCTTCGGGCTTCGCCCATGTCTCCTGGACGACATCCAGGGCCTCGTAGAACGCCTCCAAGCAGTCGTCCTCCCGGCCCGTCAGCTCGTCGAATACCTCCTGGGCCACGTAGTCGAGCTCCTCCCATTCCGGCCACTCGTCGTCACACCACTCGCGCGGGTGCCGTCCCACCAGGGCCCGCACCTCAGCAACGTCAGCGAGGACATCCGGATCAGCAAGCACCGCCTTGTACGTCCCTTGCCCCTGGGCCACCAGCCAGAGCGCGAAGTAGTCGAAGCCGTCGTCGGAGCACAAGCCACCCTCAATCCGGCGCACCGCCCGCCACAGTGCGCCCGTGGCAACCGCCTCGCACGCGGCCTCCAGACGTGCCTGAAACTCCACTGATTCCGCGGCTGGCCGACATCGCAACTCCCCGCGCAGCCACTCCAGCCGTTCATGCCGGCCACGAGGGCGACAGCTCAGCTCATCCATGAGCGCCCAGAAGGTCTTCTCGTCCATGCCGCCCAGGATCGCAACCACCACTGACACACCCGAGCGGGAGACCTCCAGCACCCGGCATATCCGCTTGATGCCGAGCATCTCGGCATGGGCGGAGACGAAGTCCCAAACGGCGGTCTTCACTTCATCTCCCGGGCGAAATACACCGCTGCCCGACGCAGGATCTCCCGCTCCAGCTGCCATTCCTTCTCCGCCTTGGAAACCGCGCGTTCTCCTCCCTCAGCCGGGCCAACTCGGCCTCGGCGTCCTGCGACGCGCCGGCGACTGGACGACCGTCGGCATCACGCACCCAGGTCCGCAGCGTCTCGGGGTTGACGTTCAGATCAGCCGCGATCTCCTTGAACGTCCGCCTGCCGGCCGAAGCCCGCCACAACGCGATCGCGTCGGAACGGAACTCCGCACTGTACTTCGAGGGCCGTGCCACGTAGATCTACACCTTTCAGGATCAACAAGATCCATTGTCAGGTGTGTCCACACCACAGGGGGCACCTCAGCATTTCGGTACGCCCGGCCGAGCGGACCCTGCGAGTTCGCACAGCCTGGGGCCGACGCTGCGGCAGCGCGGGGTGTCCTCAGGAGACCCGCCTGAACCGGGTAGGGGCACGGCTCGCTGCCCTGCCCCTACCCGGTACCCCGTCCCGCTCCCGCGGCGATGTCACTCGGTGAAGCTGACCCCGCTTTCGCGTCGGCCGCGGTCGATGGTGAGCTGGAAGACGTCCGGCCGGGCGTAGTGGCCCGCGACATCGAGATCCAGCGACTCCTCGTACCGCCGTCCGGTCTCCAGCGTCGCCGTGATGATCCGGGCCTCGTCGAAGACCGGCTCCACGATCCAGGATCCGTCCGGTCCCGCGATGCTCGATCCGCCGTTGAGCAGCAGTCCGCTTTCCGGCGCGTCGGGTCCCACACCGGCCCGGTAGGCGGCGAGAAGGTCGGCGGGAATGCCGTCCGTGGAGAGCACCTGTCCTGCAGACACGACGAAGCAGCGCCCCTCCAATGCGTACAAACGCGCCGCGATGCGATGACTCTCCGGCATGTCGGGCCAGACGGCGACGTGGATTTCCTCGTTCTGCGCGTGCAGCGCGTGGCGGGCGAGCGGGTTGAAGTGCTCCCAGCACACCAGTGAGCCGATCCGGCCGGCCGGGGTGTCCACGACCCGCAGCCCCGCACCGTCACCGGCCGCCCAGACGATGCGCTCGGTGTGCGTCGGCGTCAGCTTGCGGTGCAGATTGAGCGTGCCGCCGTCCCGGCCGATGGTGATCAGCGAGTTGTAGAGGGAACCGGATGCCTTTCCCGCGCGCTCGTTGAGGCCCAGGACCACGGTGACGCCGCTCTCGCGCGCTGCCGCTCGGATTGGGGAGAGGCTGTCGTCCCCGCCCTCGGGGTCCAGTACCGGGCTCTGGTCCAGCAGCCGCGCGTGCCAGTGCCGCGCCGTGCCGTCCCGCCAGCCGGCGAGGCCGAACACCCACGCCGGATAACAGGTGAGCCAGGTTTCGGGGAACACGACGAGCGTCGCGCCCGCCTGTGCCGCCTCGGTGATATGGCCGACGGCGCGGCGTACCGACTCCTCCAGGTCGAGCAGGGCGGGCGGCTGCTGGACGATCGCGACTGTTGTCTGCGTCATGGTTGCCCCGGTCCTCGGTGTGCGTACAGTTCGGGCCGGCGGTCCGTGTGCACATCGTTGTGTTCGCTGATGGCCTTGCGGCGCGCCTCGGCGAGTTGGAGCGTCGCGGTGACGATCGCCTCCTCGCCCAGACGCAGCGGGGTGACGGGATAGCCGTCGGCGTCGACGATCACACTGCCGCCGAGCCAGTCCTGACCGCGTTCGATGCCGGTGCGGTCGGCGACCGCGACGAACATGCGGTTGACCGCGGCGTTCGCCTGGACACGGACGATCTCGCCCGGACGCTCGCCCTCCGGCTTCGGGTACAGCGGCCAGTTCACCGGTCCGCACAGCAGCTCGGCCCCGTCCAGGGCCACCAGCCTCACCCACTCGGGGAATTCGAGGTCGTAACAGACCATGACCCCGATATGGCCGTACGGTGTGTCGACCACGGGCGGCCGCGCGTCCCCGGGCGTGAAACCCCAGGTCTTCTCGCCGTCCCACAGATGCGCCTTGCGGTACGAGGCGCGCAGTCCCGTCTCGTCGACGAGCACGGCGGAGTTGTACGCGCGGCCGTCGGCGCCGAGTTCGGCGAAGCCACTGACGATGACCAGCCCCAGCCGGGCGGCGAGCGTCTCCCACTCCTCGATCGTCTCGCCGTCCAGTGGCTCGGCCACCGAGAGCAGTTCGTCCGCGGTCTCGAAGACGTAGCCGGAGTTGGCCAGCTCGGGCAGGACCACGATGTTCGCGCCCCGCCCGGCCGCTTCCTCGACCGCCGCACGGATCCGTCGCCGGTTCTCCTCGACACGGCCGACGCGCGGGGCGATCTGGCAGCTCGCAACCGTGACCGTCGGGCGCGCAGGGGATGCAGGTTGCGGTGTCACCGGGCAGCTCCCTCCAGTTCGGCCTCGCTCTCCGCACGGGCCTCGGCCTCCGCGTCACGGTCCAGGTTCCGTGAGAACAGTCGGTAGAGCACGCCGGAGACGATCAGACCGATGACGAACGAGAAGTCCGCGCCGCCGAGCGCCTCCGCCACGGGGCCGACGTAGAAGCTCGTCGAGAAGAAGGGGATCATCGCGATGAAACCGACGATGTAGGCCGTGACGCCGCGCCATGCCCAGCGGCCGTAGATGCCGTCCGGCTTCAGGATTTCGGCGATCGCATACGTGCCGCGGCGAACGAAGTAGAAGTCGACCAGGTTGACGGCGGTCCACGGCACCAGGAAGTAGAGCATCAGGAGGACGAAGTTGTTGAAGCTGCCGATGTAGTCGTCGGGGATCAGCAGGGCAACGACGAGTGATCCCGCTCCGACCATGACGAGACCCATGACCCGCAACCGCACCGTCGGGCGCACCTTGCGAAAGCCGTCGATCGCGCTGGTGCCGGTGAGCATCGCACCGTACGCATTGACGCCCATGATCGAGACGAGGGCGAGGACCGAGGTGATGACGACGATCAGGCCGAAGCCGGGGAAGAGCAGATCGCCGACCTCGCGCAGGGCCAGGATCGGGTCCGGGTTCGGCAGATAGCTGGCAAGGATCGCGCCCAGTGACATCAGCCACACGGCCGAGAACGTGGCGCCCGAGTAGACGGCGGTGATCAGCTTGCGTGCGGGCGCGTTCGCCGGGAGATAGCGCGTGTAGTCGGAGACGTACACCGAGTAGCTGATGTTGTAACCGGCAGCGAGGGAGAACTGCACCAGGAACGCCTTCGAGTCCCAGCCCGCCGTCGCGGCAGGGGCGTCCACGGCGATCGGGTTCGAGGAGAAGTGGACGATGGCCACGATCGTGAGGATCGCGAAGACGACGATGAGCAGATACGTCAGCCAGCGCTGGACGAAGTGGAGCAGGTCGTGCCCCACCACGGCGATGACGATAGAGACCGCGATCAGCAGCGGATACCAGAACAGCTTGCCGTCGGGCAGAACCAGTCCAATGCCCTGCTCGGCGAGGACCGTGTCGAAGACGAGGAACCCGACGTAGACGAACACGGTTGCGGCGAACGGCACGGTGGAGCCGCGGCTGCCGAACTGCGCTCGCGACTGGATCATCTGGGGCAGTCCCATGCGCGGCCCCTGGTTGGCATGGAACGCCATGAAGAACGTACCGAAGCCGACGCCCAATAGGATGGCCAGCACGCTGTAGCCGACGCTCAGGCCCATCGAGGCACCGACGAAGCCGGCGACCATGGTCGGGAGCACGAAGTTGCCGGTGAACCAGAACGGTCCCTGGTGCCACACCTTCCCGTGGCGCTCGGAACTGGGCACATAGTCGATCGAGTGCTGCTCGATCGCGCTTTCACGATGCGGCGCGATCTCTGATGAGGACATCGTCTTCGTCCCGTCGCTGGGGAGGCCGGCTATCCGGCAGGAGCAGGGGTCCGACAGGGGATCCGGACCCCGGGATCTACGACACGTCGAGTTACCTATAAACAACAAAGAATGCCTAGGGGGCAACTTTCGTTTCCGGGTAGTGTGGCTCTGGGTAACCACCCTGTCAAGAGCCGTCTGTGAACCGGTCGAGCGAGGCGAGGACTTCATGAAAGCGCTGCACCCGACGCCGTCCGACAGCCCGGTCCGTGTCGGTGCGCGCCTTCGGGCATGCCGCAAGGCGCAGGGGCTCACGATCGAACAGGTCGCCGCCGCTACCAGCCTGACCAGGGGTTTCATCAGCCGCGTCGAGCGCGACGAGACCTCGCCGAGCGTCACGACCCTGGTGACCCTGTGCCAGGTGCTCTCCCTGCCGGTGGGCTCCCTCTTCGAAGACGCCGACACCGAGGTCGTGCACCTCGAGGAAGCGCCGAACATCAACTTGGGAGGCCACGGCGTCGTCGACCGCCTGATCACACCGCGCGCGCAGTCGAAGATCCAGGTCCTGCGCTCGCACCTCGAACCCGGCGCGAACGGTGGCGACGACCTCTACACGATCAACTGCGACGTAGAGGTGCTCCATGTCGTCATCGGCGAGGTCTCCGTACAGTTCACGGGGCGCACGGAGACGCTGACGGCCGGCGACACTCTCACGTTCTCCGGTCGCGAGCCCCACAACTGGCGCAACTCGGGCCCGTCCCCGGCCGAGGTCCTGTGGACCTTCGCCCCGGCCCCCTGGAGCGGCTCTCGCTGAGCCGCAAGCCGCTCAAAGCCGGGCACTCCTGCACTGATTGAGGGCGCAGGCCCAGCTCGGGTCCTGACATCCACAGGTGTCCCCGGCCTCGCCGATGCCCTCGAGCAGCTGATGCGCCGTGCCAGCGTCGGACAGGCCACCGCCCAGGAGCAACACCTCCTCGCCCGCACCACCACCATCCGCACTCCCCCACCACCCCGCTCCCGGCCCGGGTTCAGGCGCAGAAACTGGACTCGGCAGCCACGGGCGCGGGAGAGTACAGCCTCGACCTCGACCAGGACGCAGAGGACACCACCGAGGGCGAGGACCAGGCCGTGGACGGACCGAGGGCCTATCAGGAATTACAGTGACTCAGCGTTGGATCACTCTCGCAGAGAGTAGAGGTTCGGAAGGAGAAGCCTCTGGACTATCCGCCTTACCTGGACGGAAAGCGCGAGGGGACAACAGCAGGGCGGGAGAGCGCGGAGCGTTGTGAAGGCGTTTATGGCACTGCCGCGCAAATTCCGTGTGATATAGCGAAGACCAGACTGTTTGAAGTGGTCGCTGTCGAGTGGCTCTGAAGATTTCAGTACCGCAGGACAGGGCTTTCTCCAGGTCCCCCAGGAGCTCCGGGTCGACCGTCATGCTCGCCGCGTGGTGATCCGCGCGGGCAACGGTGGAATCCACGCTGACCAGACTGAGATCGACATCGTCGCGGGCCGCGGCCTCGGCGATCGCCGCTTCCATGAGCGTCTGGAAGGCCCCGGTGGACGCCCACATGCCCCGATCATGTGAATATCCACATGACGGCGCGCGCGGAGATCCGCTAGAGATAACCCATGCCGATTCGTGTGAGTCTTGACGACCTGTGCCGGGAGACCTGGGAGGAGGTGGCCGACCTGACGGTGGCTGACGACCAGCGCGACCTCATCGCGTCCAACCTGTACTCGATCGCGGAAAGCCGCTTCTTGCCGGGCTTCGTGACCCGTGCGGTGATGCATGATGAGCACGCCGTGGGCTTCGCGATGTACGGTCCCGATCCCGACGACGGTCAGATGTGGCTCTACCGCTTGATGATCGACAAGGATCACCAGGGAATGGGGCTGGGACGAGCCGCTCTCCAGCAGGTCATCGCCCACGTGCGGGACGCGTTCGACGCGCCGGTGCTGCGGCTGGGGGTACGCACGGACAACATCGCGGCCAAGGCGCTCTACACCTCTGCCGGGTTCGTCCCCACCGGGCAGGTCCTCGGCGATGAGGACATCCTGGAGTTCCGTCTGTCCGCCACCGACTGAGCGGCGCGGAATCTCCGTAGGCTCCACCGCCGCTACAAACGCAAGGCCGAGCATCTCCTCGCCTTCGTCGGCATGGCAGCAGCCCCCATCGGCTACCGCCGACTAGCTACTGAACTTGATTGAGTGATGTCGGGCTATCGGCCTGACAGTTGAGCGCCAGGTCCGGTAGTTCTGGTTGGGTGAGATACGCGCAGGGC
>NZ_JBIAUE010000061.1:0-15157 GCF_042892615.1 Streptomyces sp. NPDC001750
CGGTACTCGGAGACGGGTACGCCGGGTTCGGCGAGCGGCACGGAGAAACGGACCGGTAGCAACACCGGCACCGCGCTCCGTGCCGACTCAACAGGCACCCCCCGCAACGTCCAGCGTCTTCCCCTTGGTGCTCACACCAGTCCAGGGCGCGTGGGCCGTCGAGTGGGAGGCGGAGAGGCGAGGCTTCCTCCGGGCCGCACCGCCCCTTACACGGCCCGGGAATCGCTTGCCAGCCCTTCCGTCGCGGAAGTCGGCCTTCTTTCATCCTTCTGGTGGTCCGCCGTCAGTAGCGAACACACGGGCGGGCGAAGGCATCCGGACCTCGGACAACCGTGGCGGCCCGCCGGAAGAAACCAGCGGGCCGTCAGGGCCTCGAGATCAGCTCAGACGATGCGGATGTAATCGATGGTGATCCGCGGGAAGGTCATGGACGACCACTTCAGGAGACTGTAGGTGGCCCCGCCGGGCCCCCGGAGCTGGACAGCGTTGTTCCCTGTACTTACGGAGGTCACGTTGGGGATCTGATACATGTCGGTTGTTCCCGAGTTGGCGAAACACAGCGAGCCGCCGTCGTAGTTGATCCGCAGCAGGTCCGTGGGACCACAACCGGTCTCGTTGATCGCTGCCGCATTGCCGGCGGGGACGGCGACAACGAGCATCGCCGCCGTGGCCATAGTGGTGAGCGCCTTCGTGATTCTCTTCATGGTTCGAACTCCTCACATCGGCACCTGCCGGTCCGATTCATAGAGATGACGGGCCTTCCCCCGTGACAGTGGAGACGCGTTCGTGTGTCAGGCGGCCAGCGTGAGCTTAGCCGCGTGGTGTAGGCGTTCGTATTTGTCGGGGGCAAAGATGGCCGTTGGCGGAGTGCCGACGGCGGGTGTTGTAGCGGGTAAGCCAGGCGGAGACGGTCTTTCTGCAGGTGGCCGGGGCTCCGTCATCGCCTCGCTGCTCGTCGGTGTCAGTCTCGGCATCCTCGGCGGCGGGTCGATCCTCACCGTGCCCCTCCTGATGATCGGGCAGGACATCGAGGCAGGCTCCCCGGCCGGGCGCCGAGATGCACATGCATCAGTGCAAGAACGGAACACACCGGCGGCGACATGACCGCAGGCAGGAGCAGCAGCCCGACCGTGCTCGGCGTGATCGTCGCCAGGACGGCCGTCATGTAGGGATTGCCGTCGCTGATCCACGACATGGCCGCTCCCGCCGGCTGCACCAGCGGAAATGCTGCCTCCCGCAGCAGCAGGAAGGCGGCGCCGACGGCCAGGGCCAGTAGTAGGCAGATGCCGAACGTTCTCGCCGGGGCCCCGCGGGTCAACGCCCAGGAGCGGCGCACCGCTTCCCTGGGCGCGAGCCCATCGGAGACCAGGAAGGCGGTGGCCGTGCAGAGGCGGGAGGCGACGTAGAAGCCCACGATCACGGTGGCGAGAAGTACGCCCTGGCACGCCAGTTCGTACAGAGACACCCGGGTGTCCGTCAGCAGCCGGTCCCGGACGCCCGGTATCAGACGTGCTTCGAGGACGAACCAGAACACAAGGCCCGGCAGGATCGCGGCACCGACATGCCCTGTGGTCCGCGTCTGCACCCGCAGCGCGGCCCCGAGGTGGGGACGGGTGCTCCGCCAGACTTCGCGGGTGGTCGACCGCCGCACCCCTGCGAGGTACTGGTCGGCCGCGACGGCGTGTGCGGCGTGCAGCAGGCCCAGCACGAGACCGGCGAGGACTACCAGCAGAACCGTGGCGACCGCGCCGACGGTGAGCACGGTGCCGATGTGCCCGGTGTAACCGCTGGCGGCGTCCTCCTGTGCGATGGCAATCTGTTCTTCCCGCCATGCCGTGGCGTATGGGCCCGCGATCACGGCGAACCCGGCCGCCAGCACCGACAGACCGAGGACCGCGGTCACCGCGGTCGCGACGAGACCGATCCCGTAGAGCGGGCGCCCGTGACCGGTGAGGAGGCCGATCACCAGACCCGTCAGCGGTTGCCTGGTTCCCCTTCGTCGGCCGTCGTCCCCTCGTGCCGCATTCCCGGACATGGTGTCCAACTCCTCTGCTGTCGCCCGGATCCGTCATGGTGGGGAGGGAACCGGCAGTTCAATCGCGCCATGTTCCTCCCCGCCTTCGCCCGCAGGAACGCCGACGCCGCCTCCCGTACCTCCTGCGACCGGCCATCGGCCTGCCCGGAGTGCTCGGTCGGGCTATCCGGCGTTCTGCTGGTCGCGGCCGGGCGGCTCCACTGCCCGCACCCCGAGTCGGCCGCGGGTGGCGATCAGCAGGATGAGAGCCGCCGTGACGGAGCTGAGCAGGAACGCGTGGGCGGAGTAGTCGCGGGGCAGCGACGGGAACATGTCCGCCCAGGCCAGGGAGAAGAAGTTGTTGATGCTGCAGTGCAGCAGCATGACCAGGGGCATGCTCTCGCCGGAGCGGTTGAACAGCCAGGTCATGACGAAGCTGAAGGCGGTCGTCGTAGCGATGAACTCAAGGACCTGGAGGGAGGTTACGTCCGTGGAGCCGCCCCACTCGGTCAGGAACAGCGGCAGGTGCCAGGCGCCCCACAGCGGACCGACGACGAGGGTGGCGACCAGGGGGCCGTAGCGGCGCTGGAGGAGGGGCATTGCGAACTCGCGCCAGCCGGGCTCCTCGGCGAGGCCGGTGGTGATCATCTGCAGGATCAGACCGGGCAGGTACGCGGCGAGCATCGCGGCGGTCGGCAGCGCGGGGCCGCGGTCGGCCAGTGCGACCGCGGTGAGGGTCAGCGCGGCGGGCACCGAGAGGAGCACCAGGGCATACCAGTGCCAGCCGACCCGGAACTTGGTCATCCGGCTCCGCCAGGTCCGCAGCCCTTGGCGACCCTGGGTGACCCAGGTGACCAGGAGGGCCGACGCGATCGGGCCGAGATAGGCGCCGGGCAGGACGCCCAGCAGCTGGGTCGTGCCACCGAACGCGGGGAAGGCGAAGTGCCAGATGCCCAGGCCGTTTTCGGACAGGACGTACGGCATCCAGCCCAGCCAGCTCAGCAGGTAGGACAGCGAGAAGAACCAGATCAGGGGACGGCGATGGATGCTGCCCCAGAGTCCGGAGAGGCGGCCCCGTCCGTCGGCGGGGGCCGGTCGGGTTTCGGCGGGGGCTTGGGGTTGGAGGCTCATCGCGGTGTCCGTTCGGAGGGCGTCGAAGTGGCGTGTTCAGCACATCAGCGCGACGTCCGCAGATCGCTGCCGTGCGCACCCCAAGTGTTGGTACAGCAGGCTGTACTCACCGACCCTGGCGGGCGTCCTCCAGGTAGTGCAGGACCGCGGCCACCCGGCGGTCCACCCGGTGGGTCGGGAAGAGGTCGAGTTTGGCGAAGATGCTGCGGATGTGCTTGTGGATCGCGCCGTCCGTGACGACGAGCCGTTCGGCGATGGCGCTGTTGCCGAGCCCCTCGGCTATCACGATCCGCAGGTCACGTTCCACAGGGAAGATCCACCTCAAGGGTTGTCGGGCGTGGGGTTTGACATCGCCAAGTTCTTCGACAACGTGCCCTGGGACCTCCTTGTCAAGGCGGTGGAAGCTCACACTGATGCCGTTCGGGTGAAGTTGTATGTGGAGCGGTGGCTTGCTGCCCCGCTCAAGCTGCCCGACGGTTCCCTGAAGGACCGCGAGCGCGGGACTCCGCAAGGGGCTCCCGTCTCGCCTGTCCTGGCGAACCTGTTCCCGCACTATGCGTTCGATCTCTGGATGGACCGGGAGTTCCCCACCGTCTGGTTCGAACGGTATGCAGACGACGCGGTACTGCACTGCGTCTCGGAGCGGCAGGCCGTGAAAGTACTGTCCGCTCTGGAGAACAGGATGGCCGAGGTCGGATTGCGCCTGCATCCGGACAAGACCCGGATCGTGTACTGGAAGGACGGGAAGCGCCGGGGCTCCTTCGGAGCCACGGCATTCACCTTCCTCGGGTTCACGTTTCGGGCCAGGTGCATTCAGGACCGCAATGGCAAGCGGAGACGGGACGCCGTGCACCTTCTCGGGTGCCGGTCTTCCCGTCCCCGCCCTGGCGCCGACGCCACCAAGCCACCGCCCAACGCAGCCACTACCTGAGAAGAACCAGCTCAGGGCACGATCTGTTGCTGGAGTACTCACTCCTCGGGCACGAACGGGGGAGTGGAGGGCGGATCGTTCCGCGGTGACATCGGCGAGCTTGTCCCTGGGGCTGCCGAGAACCCTGGGGCTGGGTCTGCGGATGGGACGTTCCTGGGCGAGGACGCGTTGGATGTGCCGTGACCGGTGGTCGTGCGGCCTGCGCGGTCGGCCGTGGTGGCGGGTCGTCGTGGCGGGCTTTCGCGGGTGTTTCAGCCGACGAGTCCGGCGCCGCTCTTCTCGCGGCTCACAGCGCTGTTCCCGTCGCTCTCGTCGTCCTCATCGTCGGGGACCCAGCGCAGTACGTCGCCGGGCTGACAGCCGAGGGTGCGGCAGATCGCGTCGAGCGTCGTGAAACGCACCGCCTTGGCGCGCCCATTCTTCAGCACAGCGACGTTGGCGGGGGTGATGCCGACGGCAGCGGCGAACTCTCCGACCGACATGTTGCGTTTGGCAAGTTGCACGTCCAGGTCGACGACGATCGCCATCACACCACCTCGGCGATCTCGGTCTCCAGATCCGTCGCCTTGCGCAGCAGGCCGCGCATGATGACGATCAGCATGACGAACGCCGTCCCCACGCCGACGCTCGCCATCGCGGCGAACAGGGCGCCGAGGACGGCCATGTTGTCGTCATCGGGGGTGGGGATCTCGGCCAGGGTCAGGTGTCCGGTGACGCCGAGCGCCAACAGCGTCGCCACGGCCGAGGACCCGATGACGGTGTCGACCCAGCGGAAGGCCCTCGGGGTGAAGATCGCGTCGCGTCGGACCATGGTGAGCAGCATCCACACTGCGACGAGCGCGACTTGAACGCAGGCAACGCCGATGATCGCCACGGTCGCATAGGGTGCGGCGAACGGGGCGTAGGGAGGGAAGCGGTCGACTTCATCGGCCGCTGTGGTTGGGATGACCACGAACTGACCGAAGAGGCCCAGCGTGATCGCTGCGATGATACCGGCTCGGAGCGCGACGATGAAGAAGCGATTCATGTATCGATTATCGATCGATATCGATCGAAAGTCAATCGATCTGCCTGGCAGTCCTGTGTTGTCCGTCTCGCCTGCCGCTCGCTAACGCGCTTGAACGTCAACGGTGTTCGGCTGGAGGGAGCAGCCGCGTGGGGCCCCGTGATCGGCGGGGTCGACGCGCTGAAGTACGGCAGGTTGTCCCACGTCGACCAGGCGTATCTGCGGCTCGCGACGTATCGGGCCGCGAACGCCACCCTGATCGAGCACCAGGCGTCCATCGGCCTCGCGCAGGCGTGGGGCGGCAGCCTGGTCGCCGGTCGACGCGATGTTCGTCGTCCCAGTGGCGCCACCTGGCTCGACATGATCAACGACCAGGCGGCGGGACTGGGTGGGAAGGTGGTGGCCGGCACCCCTCGCGACTCCCTGTACGTGCTGGACGTCCTCTACGACCGCGACGGCGGCAAGCGTCCGGAGATGATCGTCACCTACACCGCCTCGTACAGCGACATCGTCTTCGGCCTGCTGACCCTGGCCGGGTTCACGTACCCCCCGCAGCTGGCGGACCTGCCCGTTCAGAAGATGTGGCGCATCGACCGCACGGCCGACTACGGCGCCTTCCAGGACGCGGCCCGCAGCCGGGTCGACCTCGCCCAGATCGAGCGGCACTGGGAGGACATCCTGTGGATCACCGGCTTCATCCACACCGGAGCCGTCCGCGCCTACGACGTGATCCGGACGCTCTGACGCGACGGCCGCCCCACCCCCGCTCGGCGACGCGATCGCGCACTACGGGCGGATCGCGAAGACCATGCACATCCTGCGCCTGGCCGACGAGCCCGGCTGCCGCCGCCAGATCAAGGTGCAGGCCAAGCTCCAGGAAGGCCGCCACGCGCTCGCCCGGAAGATCTTCACGGCGGGACCGGGCAGCTCTACCAGCGCTAGCAGGGCGGCATTGGAGGACCAGATCGGTGCCCTGGGCCTCGTCCTCAACGCCTTGGTGCTGTTCAACACCCGGTGCATGGACGCCGCCGTCGCCCAGCTCCGCGCGGACGGCTTCGAGGTCCGTGACGAGGACGTCGCCCGGCTTTCCCCGTTCGCGCGGCATCACGTCAACATGCTCGGCCGGTACTCCTTCCAGCTCCCTGACCTGCCCGGCGGCCCGTGCCCTCTGCGTGACAAGAACGCGGCCGCCGACGACGGGTAGGCGCTGGCGTGGGGCGATCGGGCGGAAAGACGGAGCTGCCGTCGGCGACCACCGCCCCGTCCTCCAGCAGGATGACGCGATGCGCCGCCCGGGCCAGCTCGCGGTGGTGGGTGGCGAACAGGACCGCGGTGCCGTTGTCGCCCTCGGCGCGCAGCACATCCGCGAGGCGGGCGCGGGCGCGGGGGTCGAGGCGTTGCTCCGGCTCGTCGAGGACCAACAGGTCGCGGGGGCGCAGCAGCGCCGACGCGAGGAGCATCGCCTGGAGTTGCCCGGAGGACAGCGCGCTGGGCAGCGACTCCGCGTGGTCCGTGAGCCGCTGCTCTCGCAGAAGCAGGTCGATTTCATGCATGGGGACGCCGTGGGCCACCGCAACCAGTTCAAGATGCTGACGCACAGTCAAATCCGGGTAGCAGCTGAGCGCGTCGCCGACCACGGCGACCCGGGCCCGGACACGTGCGTCGTCCTCGCTCATCGGCTCCCCGCCGAACTTGACAGAGCCGGCGGTGGGCCGGTCACGGCCGCAGGCGATGCGCAGCAAGGTGGACTTTCCCGATCCGTTCGGGCCGAGCAAGGCCACGCGTTCGCCCGCGGCGACCTCCAGGTCGACGGTTCTGAGCGCCTCGCGCTCGCCGAAGGTGCGGCTCACACCCGTAACTGCCAGCAAGGCTGCCCGCACCCTCGCGGCTCCCCTCCCGGACGATCCCTGCCGTGCCAGGCATGAATCTACGAGATTAACGCCGTTGGGCTTGCCGGCTGCGGCTGTCCCCTCACCATGACCAGGTGTCATGGTGACTACAAAATGGCGACGGTCGGCGTCGCGCCGTTCCGGGTGGATCCAGCCATCACGGAGCGGTGGAACGGCAGACCGCCGCGGTGCGAGAGCTGTCCCGGCGCGCGTTTCCCGAGCCCGACGTCGTCCCGGACGATGCACCAGCACCGATCGAGCAGGCTCGCGCTGGCCCCGGCTCGGCCAGGTCCAACGCGACCTGCTCCGCGCCCCCGCACTTCGGCCGCCACGCGCGGCGTCGACCGCTGCTTTCCGCGACGAGTTTCTCTCCTGCGGGCAGTCCATCGTGATGGACTCGGCCGCTGGGCCGGTCCCGAACGATCAGCCAGTAGAGGGAGCGACGGCCATGAAACTGACGACCGTAACGAGCGTCTCGGTCGACGGGGTGATGCAGGGACTCGGGAAACCCGACGAGGACCGCAGAGGCGGATTCGAGCGCGGCGGATGGGCCATGTCCCTGTTCGACGACGAGGCCGCGAGGCTCCTCGGCCAGATCTACCAGCGTGCCAACGCGTTCCTGTTCGGCCACCGGACCTACGAGATCTTCGCCGATTCCTGGGGAACCGGGTCCTGGGGAACCGACCAGGGCGACAACCCCATCTCGGTGGCGTTGAACAGGCAGCCGAAGTACGTCGTATCGACCACGCTCAGCGAACCGCGGTGGGCGAACACGACCGTCCTCTCCGGTGACATGGCTGCCGATGTCCGCGAACTGAAAGCCGAGCCGGCCGGTGAGTGCCAGGTGCACGGCAGCGGCCAGACGGTCCGCTGGCTGCTCGACAACCACCTGGTCGACGAGATCACCCTGCTCACATATCCCGTGGTCGTCGGTCAGGGCACGCGGCTGTTCCCCGACACCGGCCCGGACGCGGCACTCGAGCTGACCGACTCACGGACCACCCCGAAGGGAATCACGATCCGGGTCTACCGGCCGACCGGCACCCCGGCCTACCCAACGGCCACACCGCCCCGGAGCGCCTGACGCAGCCTCTTGCCTCGCCCCCCGGACATCATCCTGGCGCGGGACGTCGAGAAGCAGGCCTCGACCACGACGTACTTATGGCACCTGCAGAGAACAAACGAAGGAGACAACCGGATGGGCAAGGTCACCACCGGTGCCACCACGATGTCCCTGGACGGCTACATCGCCGGGCCACAAGAGAGCGGGTTCGACCTGCTGTTCCAGTGGTACGGCAGCGGCGATGTCGAGATCCCGTCGGCCAGCCGCGACGTGCCACCGTTCCGCGTCTCCGCGGCCAGCGTCGAGCTGATCGAACAGGAGTGGCAGAACACCGGTGCGCTGGTCGTCGGTCGGCACCTCTACGACATGACGAATGCCTGGGGCGGACGCCACCCGATGGACGTGACTACGGTTGTGCTCACTCACCGTCGCCCGCAGGATCGCCCGACGGACGACGAGAACTTCGTGTTCGTCACGGGGGCATCGAGGCGGCCGTGGCCAGGGCGAAAGAGCTGGCGGGCGAGAAGGACGTCGTGGCCAACGGTGGGCAGATGGCACGGCAGTGCCTGGAGGCCGGCCTGCTGGACGAGGTCGGAATCGCGCTCGTACCGGTTGTCCTGGGCGGCGGGAAGAAGCTCTTCGGCGAGCTGGGCACCGCGCCCGTGCAGTTCGACGGACCCACTGCGGTGGTCGACGGCACGGGCGTCACCCACCTGCGCTACCGCGTCAGGAAGTGAACCCACGGAGCCCCACCGCGACCGGCCCCCGTCCGGCAGGCGCCGGACGGGGGCCGGTCAACGAGTTGATCCAAACGAGAGACCTTAGTACTCCATCAGGATTTCGCCGTCTGACCTGTGGCTTTCACTGGGCGGCTGGAGCGTAGCGGGACACGGAACGACCCGGGGGGTCGAACCATCTGGGTGAGCCCGGTGCCTCGCTGCTTGATGCTCTCGGCGGATGACCGCTTACGACCTCGTCCACGATTGGCAGTGGAGGAAGGAGCGGCGTCTGGAGCCTTCGAATCCAAGGCGGAGGAGGGAGTCGGATGGGGTCTCCCCTGCTCGAACGCAGCTGAGAGCTTGGGGAAGGAGCGTTGGGGACTGACGACAACGCCGGAGGCGGAGGTCCCAGACGCCGCGACGCCGCTGACAATCGTGGACGAGGTCGTTAGTTTCGGCCGTGATCCGGCGTGCTGGAAGGCGAGCAGTGCTGTCGTCGCGGGCCAGTGGGGAGGAAGGTGGAGGGCATGGGCGATGATCGAGGCGACAAGGCGCTGCTGGACCGTCTGACGTTGCTGGCGGAGGCACAGGCGGCGCTGGCCAGCACGCTGGACCTGCTGGAGGGGCTGCGGCGGGCGTGCCGGGTGCTGACCGGGCGGCTGGGGGATTGGTGCACGGTTGACCTGCTGGACGAGTGCGGCCGGCTGGAGCGGGCCGTCGTCGTCCACCGCACCCCCGAGACGCTGGCTCCCGGCGGCTACGAGGGGCCGCTGCCGCCGGTTCCGGAGGGTGACGACGGGCCACTGCCGCGGGTACTGCGCGGGGCGGGGCCCTTGCTGCTCGCCGACATCCTTCCGCCCGGCCGGGCGGAGAACCCGCTGCACGCCCGGCAGCTGGAACTGTTCGAGCAGCTGGGTGCGCGCAGCGCTGTCATCGCCCCGCTGCGGGCCCGCCGCGAGGTCCTCGGCGCACTGACCGTGGCCCGCACCGATGCCGACCGCCCCTTCACCGAAGACGATCTCCCGCCGATCGAGGACCTGGTCCGCGGCCTGGCGCTGCAGGTGGACAACGCGCGGCTGTACCAACAGACCCGGCACATCGCCGAGCGCTTCCAACGCGCCCTGCTGCCCGAGCTGCCGCAGGTCGAACACCTTCGGATCACCGCCCGCTATGCCCCCGCGCAGGCCATCGCCCAGGTCGGCGGTGACTGGTACGACGCCTTCGTCCTGCCGCAGGGCGACACGGCCCTGGTGATCGGCGATGTCACGGGCCACGACCTGCAGGCGGCGGTCGCCATGAGCGCGCTGCGCAACATGCTGCGCGGTATCGCTGTGGACCGCCAAGAGCCTCCCGGTGAGGTCCTGCGGCGTTTGGACGTCGCCAGTCACACGCTCCAGTCCCAGGAGACCGCGACGTGTATCTACGGCCTGGTCAAAGGCCCCGGGGAGCGGGGCTCGTGGGTCTTGCACCATTCCTCGGCCGGGCACCTGCCGCCGTTGGTGACCACCGCCGGCGGCGACACCCGTTATCTGGAGACGGGCGCGGGGCTGCTGATCGGCATGGATTCCGAGCACCGGCGTCTGACCGCCGTCGACGAGCTGCCCGCGCACTCCACCGTGCTGCTGTACACCGACGGACTGATCGAGCGCCGCGGCGAATCCCTCGACCACGGGCTGACCCGGCTGCGTCAGCACGCCGCCGCTCTCGCCCTCGAACCACTGGACGTCTTCTGCGACGAACTGCTGAGGGGGCTCGGCGCAGACAGCACCGACGACATCGCCCTGCTCGCCCTGCGACCCACTCCGCCCAAAGATTCCTGGCCGCCTTCAGCGGCATCTCGCCCCACTTCCGACCCGGCCGTTATCACCGCACCGCACCCGACCACCGCCTCGAGATGACCGGGCGCTTCACGATCTGCGACCAGATCACCGGCGCTGCCGGCCTGCCCGCCACGGCCTGATCGACAGCCGACAGCCGCCTCGACCACATCCTGACCCCCCGTCAGGCGCCTATACCCCCGAGAACGTGACAACGCCTCCACAGTGCCCTGGACATCGCCGAGATCGTGCGCCGGCTCCAGGAGAGGGGCACGTCATCGACCCCGAGGACCTGGCTCACATCTTGCCGTACCTGACCGAGCGCATCCGCCGCTTCGGCGAGTACTCCACCCATGAACTCGGCCTTGAACCCGAGGCGTACGACCCGCACCTCGACGTCGACCTCAGCCCGCTGCGCGGTGACGCCCCGCCCGCACCCGACGGCTATGACAAGGCGGCGTGACCCCGCGCCCGGGGTCACGCCGCCTTGTCAGGCCCTGAACCTGCCCGGCCGCTACAGCTTTACCGCCTCCACCCCGGCGGCGGCTTGCGCCCGCTGCGCGACCCGGACGCGCCCGTGCTCGACGAGGACGACGAGACGGCCTGAGCACAGCCCCCGTCGGTCAGATTCTCAGGCCCTCAGCGGGGGTCCCTGCGCATGCACCACGTGCGGAGGCTGTTGTCGGGGAGCTGGATATCGGCGGTGACCTTGAAGCCGAGGCGTTCGTAGAACCGCACGTTCGCCTCGCTGGAGGTCTCCAGGAACGCCGGATACCCGGCGCGCTCGGCCTCCTGGATGCCGGGAATCAGCACCGCACTGCCGAGGCCCTGCCCCTGGGCCTCGGGGGCGGTTCCCACGGTTTCCAGGAACCATCCCGGCTCCTGGGGCCGGTACGGGGCAGTGGCGGCGTCCACGGCCTCGGACGCGGCAGCCCGGTCGCCGCTGAGTTCGTCGAAGATCGGCCCGAGTTCGGCGAAGGCGGGCGAAGGATCCTGGCCAGGAATGGACCAGGCAGCCACGGCGCGGCCTTCGTCAGCGACCCAGACACGGCCGTACACCATGCTGATGCGGGTCAGGCACAACTCCTGAAACCTTCGGATCCGCTCCACGTGATTGTCGGCGGCGATCACGTACCGCGTGTAGGGATAGTCGGCGAAGGCCCGAGCGAGAGTATCGACCGCAGCGGGGACGTCGGCGTCGGTGATGGGGCGTACGGAAGGGGCTTTCTGGTGCTGTGGCATGTTCACCAAACGATCTCGACGGCAGGTTACTGCCTCGGCAACGCATTTGACCGGGCGCCTATGCCCTACACAACTGCTGCCCCCGAGAAGCGATAGTCTTCCGCCGACGCGGGCGCCCATGGCGGCGCTGGGCGGAGTCGCCCTGGCCGGTACTCCGCAGGCAACCGCCAATGCCCCGTACGCCCAGGCGGCCGCGGTCGTGAAGGCGGATGCGACGGTCAGGCGGGCCAAGGGGGTTGTGCGCGTCGACAAGGTCGACACCGGTCGCTACCGGGACTAATCGTAGTGCGCCGGGCTTCAGCCCGGTGGTGAAGCGATTCCGAGAAGTGTTCTGACCCGCAGGTCATAGCGGGCGATTCTGCTGCTCGATGTACTGGCGGACGATCGACAGCGGAGCCCCGCCGGCCGACCCGGCGAAGTAGGAGCCGGACCATAGCCGTTGCGCCCGCCAGTAATGCCGGACCAGTTCCGGGTACTCCTGGCGGAGCCTGCGGGAGCTGACGCCCTTCAGAGAGTTGACCAGCTTGGACAGGGCCACCTTTGGCGGGAAGTTCACAGGAGGTGGACGTGGTTGTTCTCGCCGTTGAACTCGACCAGCTCGCACTCGAAGTCCTCGCACACGGCGCGCGTGATCTCCTCCATCCGCTTGAGGTGGGCGTCCTTGAACACTTTGTGCCGGTACTTCGTCACGAAAACCAAGTGGGCGTGCAGGACGAACGCGCAGTGTCTGCCAGTACGAATGTTCTGATACTGGGCCATAAACCAACTCGAGTATGCTGATTGGCATGCAGCTTCGGTACAGCTTCCGCCTGTACCCGGACGGTCCACAGCGCTCCGCGCTGGCCAGGGCGTTCGGGTGTTCGCGGGTGGTCTACAACGACGGGCTTCGCGCTCGTGAGACCGCCCGCGCCGCAGGCGAGCCGTCCCCGAAGACCGGGGACCTTTCCAAGCTGCTGATCACCGAGGCGAAGAAGACCGGGGAGCGGGCCTGGCTCGGTGAGGTGTCCGCCGTTGTTCTCCAGCAGTCCCTTCGGGATCTCGACACCGCGTACCGCAACTTTTTCGACGGGCTGAAAGGCAAGCGCCCCCGCATGGGCGCGCCCCGGTTCAAGTCCCGCAGGGACAACCGGCAGGCCGTCCGGTTCACCGCGAACGCCCGCTGGAAAATCACGGCCGGCGGAGACCTGTCTCTGCCGAAGATCGGTGATGTGCGGGTGAAGTGGTCCCGCACCCTGCCGTCCGTGCCGTCCACGGTGACCGTGGTCAAGGACGCCGCCAGCCGGTACTTCGCCTCCATTCGAGCTCCGCTCCGCGTGCGCCACCGTTGGAAAGATGCGCCAACGGGGGGAGGAGAAAGCGCGAGTGACTGCCAGTGCGTCATCATGTATGAACTTCGCGCGTTCGGAAGCGCAGGCGGTGATCACCTGCTAGTGCTCTGACCGGGAAGGCTCACCGGGTTGGTGGTCGTGACGGTTGGATGTGCGGTGACGTCCGATCCGAGCGCTGGAGGCGCGGTGGCTGAGCCTGTCCGTGTACGCAGGCTGACCGAACAGGAGGGGCAGAAGCTGCAGCAGACCGTGCGTCGGGGCAGCACCAACTCGGTTCGCTACCGGCGCGCGATGATGCTGCTGGACTCGGCCGGCGGGAACCGGGCGCCTGTGATCGCCCAGCTGGTCAAGGCCGAGAGGACACCGTCCGGGACGTGATCCACCGGTTCAACGAGATCGGCCTGGCCTGCCTGGACCCTCGCTGGGCGGGAGGCCGTCCCCGCCGACTCAGCCCTGACGAGGAAGACTTCGTCATCCAGACGGCCACCACCCGTCCTACCAAGCTCGGCCGGCCCTTCACCCGCTGGTCGTTGCGCAAGCTCGCCGCCTACCTGCGGAAAGTGCACGGACGTGTCATCCACATCGGCCGTGAAGCCTTACGGTGCCTGCTCCGGCGCCGCGGCATCACCTTCCAGCGCACCAAGACCTGGAAGGAGTCACCCGAACCTGATCGCGACGCCAAGCTCGACCGGATCGAGCAGGTGCTGGACCGCTTCCCGGACCGGGTCTTCGCCTTCGACGAGTTCGGGCCCTTGGGGATCCGGCCCACCGCGGGCTCCTGCTGGGCGAAGGAGGGCAAGCCCGACCGCCTGCCGGCGACGTACCGCCGTACCCACGGTGTGACCTACTTCCACGGCTGCTACTTCGTCGGCGACGACCGGTTGTGGGGCGTCAACCGCCGCCGCAAAGGCACCGCCCCACCCTGGCCGCGCTGAAGTCGATCCGCGCCGCCCGGCCTGACGGAGCCCCGATCTACATCACCCTGGACAACCTCTCCGCCCACACCGGCGCGGACATCCTCCGCTGGGCGAAGAAGAACAAGGTCGAGCTGTGCTTCACCCCGACCTACGCTTCCTGGGCCAACCCGATCGAGGCCCACTTCGGCCCGCTGCGGCAGTTCACCCTGGCCAACTCCCACCACCGCAGCCACCCTGCGCAAACCCAGGCACTGCACCGCTGCCTGCGCTGGCGCAACACCAACGCCCGCCACCCCGACGTACTCGCCGCCCAACGCAAGGAACGCGCCCGCGCCCGCAGCGAAAAGGGCATTCGCTGGGGCGGACGCCCCCTCAACACCGCGGCCTGACCAACCGCGAACCGCAGCCCACGAACGCCGAGGGGGCAAGTTCAGGAGAAGGACAGCGACAGAAGGATGACTCAGGAGGCGACCGGCTCGATCTCCCCCGCGAAGACGATGACTTGGTCGATGAGGCTCCGTCGCAGATGGACGACATCCGTTCCCGCCAGGCGGGGGCCTCCATCAGGAGTAGTGAAGACCCACTGGTACCGGGCCCATTCGCCAGGCATGTCCACCGCTGAGCAGCGCACCATCGTGCCGGTCCCCGCCGGGTGGCGTCGGATGTCCAGCACGAACCGCTCGACCGCCGCGATTCCGTCGCTGCGACCCAACGGCCCCCAGAAGACCACGTCTGAGGTCAGGGCCTGGGAGAGCAGGGCAGTCACATAGCTGTCGTCCGAGGCGTTGAACGCGGAGATGAACGTGTCGATCGCGGAGCGTGCGGTCTCTTCCTGCATGCCCCAGTAATACCAGACGTTTCGCGTGCGCTCGTCCCACGAGCCGCCTTCCGATCACGGCAAACCTTGCCGGTCACGGCACTAGTGCCGTGACCGGCAACGTTTGCCCCGTCGCACCGTCCGGCACGCACTCCCCCAAGGCCTTAAGGGCCAGGGGGGACCCCCTTCGGCGTTGGCCGAGACCCCACGTAGCTCGCTACGAGGGCTTTCGGCCGCCTTGCGATCGCACGCACCGGACGACGCTCCTTCCGGGCAAACCTTG
>NZ_JBIAUE010000062.1:0-15015 GCF_042892615.1 Streptomyces sp. NPDC001750
GGTCCAGAAGCCGGTGGCGGTCTCCTTCTTCTCGTCGCCGTGGATCTCGCTGTAGGCGAGGCGGGAGTGGTCGTCGACGGCGGTGTGGATGTAGCGGTAGCCGGCGCCGGAGCGGGTCTTCCTGCCTGCTTGGCGGCCCAGTGCCTTGTGGCCGCCGCCGTCGGGGATGTTGCCGAGCTTCTTGATGTCCACGTGCACCAGTTCACCGGGCCGGTCGCGTTCGTAGCGGCGTATGACGCGGCCGGTTGCCCGGTCGAGGTGGGCCAGGGGGGCCAGGCCGAAGCGAGTCAGCACGCGGTGCACGGTCGAGGGGACCGGGCCCAGCAAATGGGCGGTGCGGGCGGGTCCCCATCGGCGTGTGAGCCGGACCTTGATGATCCGTCGTTCGGTCCGCGTCGGGGTCCGGCGGGGGCTGTTGTACGGACGGCTTGACCGGTCCGCCATGCCCGCCTCGCCGTACAGCCGGTAGCGGTCTGCCCAGCGCTGGGCTGTTGTCGGTGAGACCTGGAAGCGTTCGGCGGCCCGGCGCAGGGGCCAGCCGTCCTCGACCACGCAGCGGGCCAGGCGCAGCCGTCCGGTCTCGGTCAGGGGTGCATTACGGTGGGGCACGAGGGCCTTTCGTTCGGTGCAGACGTCGCAATCCACACCGAACCCGGAAGGCCCTCACCTGTTCAAGATCCCTCAGCCAAGATCTCACTCACCCCGTCCACAACCTCCCCGGACAGCACCTAGCGGGCCACAGCGAGGTTGACAGCCCACTTCGCTTCCTGCACCCGTCGCGCCTCCAGCGTCCCGTCCCTGCAGGCGCGGTGCTGCACAGCGATCCACTACCCGCGCGTGTGCCCGCCGACCGTGCCAAGGTCGGACGCTCTCACGCAGCCGCACGAGCCCCCACCTTCCACCACCAAGAGGCGCGCGCCTCCAACTGCCGCAGCCACACCTCAGCGGCCACGGCCAGGTGCAGGGCGCCCTGGGCGGTCGGCTGTCCGGCCGCCGCCCGCGCCAGCATCCTCGCCACGGGTGCCAACGGATGACTTGGAACCGGGTGACTGGTCAAGGGTGTGTTGCCTGTTTCCCATCGCCCGGGACGCCGTCACGACCGCCATCAGCGTGAGCACTCCGAGGGCCGTCCCGACAACGGGTGGCGTGAGCCAGGGCCAAGTGCTGGGCCGCTGTCGCCGACGCTGGTGCCGCACGCATCCGATCCCAACTGGGGCGCCGCGCTCGGGATCCTCGTGCACGTACAACACTTTGGGCGCCGCATCCCGCTCCGGCTGCCGAGCGTGTCAGGCCTGATTCTGGGTGCGGCGGGCGTAGGCGCGAGCGGCGCGGGCCCGGTCGCCGCAGCGGGTGGAGCACCAGTGGCGGCGGCCGCGTCGGAGCAGGTACCGGTTGCAGGGGGCGGAGCCGCATGCCGTCAGGCGTTCGGCGTCGGGGCCGGTGAGCAGATCGGCGGCGTTGGTGGCGAGGGCTGCCTGGGCGTGGTCGACGAGCTGGGTGATGGGGTGTGAAACAGCTCGGTAGGGGCCGTTCTTCTCGTCCCAGTGCAGCAGTGCGATGGTGGGGGTCTTGATCAGCGCGTCGTTGACGGCGGACAGGGCCGCGGGCAGCGCGGGGAGTCCGGCGACGCGGCAGGCGAACAAGGATCTGATCTGTTCGCGCAGCGAACGCAGTTGCGCGGTGCACATCTCCTGAAGTCCCGCGTCGGCGGGTGCGAGGCCGTGCTCGGTGAGCCACTGATTCGCCGACGCAGGGGTGCCGAGGAGATCCACGTGCTGCCCTTGGGGCAGGGCGATGGCGCTGTTGGCGAAGTCGAGGGCGGGGTACTCCTCTGCGCCCGAAGCGGGCGGCGGAACGGGCTCGGCGGCCGTGACCTCCTTCATGACTCTCATGGTACAGCTTGCGTCATCCGTGAGGAGTCCCGTACGGTCACCTCACGGATACGGCGTATTCATCCATGAGAAAGTGGTGCTGTATGACTTCCTCCGACACGACAGCCAGCGACCAGTTCCCCGTCCGCGTCTTCGGTGGTCCGACCGCCCTTTTCGAGTACGGCGGCCTGCGGTTCCTGACCGACCCCACCTTCGACGCCCCCCGTGACTACCCGTCCGAAGGGCCGCTCCTGATCAAGACGACACCCTCCTCGGGCAGCCCTGCCGATCTGGGCCGCATCGACGTCGTTCTGCTCTCCCATGACGAGCACGCCGACAACCTCGACGACTCCGGCCGGGCTCTGCTCGCCGACGTCCCGCTCACGCTCACCACCCCCGGCGGCGGGCGGCGTCTCGGGGAGCGGGCCAAGGGACTGCACGACTGGGAGTCGATCGAACTGGACCGTCCCAAGGGCGGCACCATCACCGTGACCGGTGTCCCCGCCATCCACGGTCCCGGGGCACGTGAGGAGGTCGAGCCGGTCACCGGCCAAGTAGTCGGCTTCGTCCTGACCGGCGAAGGCCTGCCCACCGTCTACGTCAGCGGCGACAACGCCTCTCTCGACGTGGTCGAGGAGATCGCCGGGCGCTACGCCCCGGTGGACACCGCGATCGTCTTCGCCGGCGCCCCTCGCTTCCCCGCCCTCTTCGAGGGTATGTGCATCGTCCTCGACAGCGCTCAGGCCGCCGAGGCCGCCACGATCCTCGACGCCCGCCGCGTGGTGCCCGTCCACTACGACAGCTGGGCCCACTTCACCGAAGGCCGCGACCAGCTGATGGCCGCTTTCACCGCCGCCGCTCTGGCCGACCGCCTGGACTTCGGCCACCGGGGCTGACCGGAAGGAACGCCCCCGGCCGGAAGCGGGAGGAGCGCCGCACGGCGTCTCACGCAATCGTGCAGCGCAGCCATGACGTAGCGATGCTGCGTCAAACGGTGAGACCCAGGTCCTCACCTGAGGCCGGTCTCTCCCCGCTGCACGCGGCGCCTGCCTCTGCGACTACGAGGCCCATCGCTACAGGGCCTTGTCGGTGCGGGTCTCGATAGCGCGCAGTACGGCTGCCATGTCCGACTCGCCGTGCCCGAGCCCCGCCGTCTCGTCGTACGGGGTGCGGCAGATGGCGAGCAGGGGTGAGGCCAGGCCGGACGCCCTGGCCTCCTCGGCTGTTCTCGCCCGGCCCGAGGAATTCCGGCACGATCAGAGTGGCAACTTTCCCGCGACCGGTACGAGTACGCAAAGCGCGCCCGCGGCGGTGGATGGGGGAGTGGTCACCACAGAGCCAGTCCGCTCATACCCGGTCCGCACTCGGATACGTCTGCGGCGCTGGATGGCGGCCGTCTCGACCCCGGTCAGCGGCTCCGCCCGGCTCGCGCGGTAATAGAGGGAGACACTCATGGCGTGAGAGTACGGTCAGGGTGTGACAGCGCGTTCTGGGGGGCGAGCGACCGGACCGGCCGCCGTCTCGTCCCCTGGCGTGGGCGTCGAGGTGGTGGCGGTTCATGGCGCCGTCATCCGTCGAAGGACGACCAGTCGATGCCCAGTTCACCGTACGGCCGTAGTGCGCCGCGGTGCTGTGCGCCGATCGTGATCTCGGACATGCCGTCGCCCAGGTCACTGGTGCATGCGATGAGGCCGGGGGCGACGTGGAACGTCGTCGGGTCGGCCGGCCACCGCCACGGCCGGAGCGGCACGGAGCGCAACCGGTCGGTGAGGTCTTGCATGAGCGGCTCTGGCACCGGGGTGTACCAGGCATGGGCTTGGTACGGTGCCCCGGTCATCGCCTCGAACAACGAGAACTGCATCAGGAAGCCGCTGAGCGGCTCGCGTTCGGCGCTGTCCTCCGCCGCTGTCAGCCAGACGACCGGGTCGGCCTCGGCCGGGTCCAGCTCCCAGTGGAAGCAGAGCTGGTTCTCCTCACTGAAGACGACCCTTCGCGGATCTGCGCCCGTTCGCAGTTCGGTGGCCGGCAGGATCCGGTTCTGCCTGCCCAGCATCTCGGGCCGCTGGTGGGCGAGCCGGTAGAACTCCCGCAGGGCCCGCGGCAGGTCCGCGGGCACCGCACCGGGTGTGACCGGGGCGGGCACCGGCCGGGGGTACCAAGCGCATGCGAAGTGTCCCAAAGCCGTAACGGGGTCCTCGCCGATCTGCGTGAGCCAGTCCAGGCTCGGCGTTTGCGGTGACGGACCGGTCGGCCGCACCTCGTCCAGGACCTCGGGTGCAAGCGGGGGCTCGATCCTCAGATCGCACTGAAGCAGTTCGCCGTCGGCACAGGAGGAATAAACCGGCCGGCCCACGCCCAGATAGCGGCAGCCCCCGAAGACACGCACGAAAAGATGTACGGGGAGGGGACCGTCCGGCTCGTCCACCAGCCGTGCTCGCACCACGGCCGACGCCGGGCCCATCAGCCGGAACAGCTCACCGCTCCACACCCCGCTCACCCCCGGCTCGTCCACGGCGTCGGAAAGAATCACCGACGCATCGGCGCCGACCACCACCCGGGCACCGCCCGCCATCGACGAACGCGTATGGATTCCGGCGAGTGAGCACACAGCCTCCTCACCCAACATGGCCAACTGTTCGATCACGTGCGGGTCTCCCGCTGCAACGATTCGTCCACTACCTCAGACCCCTGCCCCCCGGACGTCGGCCAGGGCCGCCCTCACTGCGCGTCCCGTACGTCGCGCCCGGCACCTCGCGTGTGAACATGAACTCCTCCAAGGCCGCCACGAGTGCGGGGCGACTCCGCGTCGTCCAGGTGCCGAGCAGTACCCCAGCACCCACCCTGCCGCCCCTGCGTCGATCCAGGCGCAGGAAGTCCACGACGTAACACCCCTGGGGATCACCTTCCGGCTCCCAGCGCGTGTCGAAGCACAGTCCCGTACCCGCGTGATCTGCGCTGACCAGCACGGACCCGTACAGCCAGTCGATGGTGTCGGGCCCGGGGTCCACTTCGTAGAGGCTGTTCCAGCTCACCGTCCAGCCAGCAGGGACGCGCAACGGCTGTATCTTCCGCCATGCCTCGCCCACGGTCATGAGGCGAGATCACCGCGCGGTACGCCAGAGCCGTCCCTGAACAGGAGCTGTCCGGGTCCACCGCCTTCAGCCGGTCGGCGGCGCAGCGGGCCCGCCAGGTGGGCGGGGTCAGCACGAGGTCTCCTCTGCGCCGCGGTGTGCTCGTATCCCCAGAGATCTGCCGGGCCTCGGCAGCCCGGCCCGGGACGGGCGGCGATGACGGCGCGAACGGTGTCGGGGAGTTCCGGTTGGCGAGAGCTCGTGGTCGCGGTCTCCGCGAGCGTCCCGGGCCGGCTGGCCGGTGTAGTCGGCCAACGCCTCGGGCGTGGTCGTGTGCCGAGCCACGGTGATCGCCGCTCGGCCAGCCTCCTCGGTCTCGCCGTCGAGGCGCTTCGAGCGGGAATCACCGCATGACACCGCCTTGCTGAGGATCGAAAACAATCGCACCCTCTATCTCTTCAAGGTAGACCATAAGCGAGATGATCTGGTTCGTGTACTCGCGGGCATCGTCGTCCCCGAAAACGACCCGGACCCGTCTTGCGACAGCCCAGAGATCAAAAGGCACCGATCCTCCGATCGTACGGTGCACGAAGCGCGCATCCTCTGCCACGGTCTCGCTCTCTTCGTAAGCGACGCGCGTCAGCCATGCCCCCCATCTGAGGGCGAGCGTAGGGCCCTTGGAGAAGGGAAGCCGCTCCCACTGCAGCGTGAAGCCAATTGCGTCTTCGAAGAGCTCGCGCAGGTCAGCGGCCAGTGATTCGTTGGATATCTCTGGGGAGTCGGGACCGAGAAAAGCATGGAGTGCAAAAGTCATTGTCGCTGTTCAGTCATCCGAGAGCAGTGAAAATCAGGGTCGGCATGAGTCCGATCAGGCGCCGCTCCGCTTGGCGTACTTCGGCACCAGACCTTGCGTGCCGATGGCATTGACGAGCGGCAGCCGGCCACGCGACCGGAGGTGGCTGAATCAGGTACGGAGGGATCCGGCGGTGCCTTCGTAAGCAACTTCAGCGGTGAGCGTGACCGGCGGAGCCGCTGTCCGGCCACAAAGCCCCGTGGTTGCCTCAGGGCCGACGGACAGCCCGGTCCGCTCTTGGGGGGCCTCTCCAGAGGGGCAGTTCCGCCTGGCCGCGGCTGCTCTCCTTGGCCAACGCCCTGCTCGCGCCGGGTTCGGGTCTCTCACGAAGACGGGATACTACTTGACTTCACCCCAATCATGGAATGCCTTCCGTGATTGGGGTGAAGTCCAATACGGTGCCGTGGGTGTCGACTGTGCAGAAGGAGTTCTCACCGGCGACGTACACGGGCCGCCCGCGGAGGTGTACGCCGTTCCGCCGTCCGGGATGCCGATTCCGCTGTTCGACGGCGCAAGGCCAGCTGCAACGCGCTGGTCTGCCGGCAGCCGGGACGAGCTGACGCTGTGCGTCCTTCGGGCCGAGCGGACTCGTGCCGCCGCGGTGGCAGCGGCCGGATGGACAACATCGACGTGATCGCCACCAACACACACGGACCCGCCCAATGTCCTCAGTGAGGAACCGGCTTGAACCGGCCGTCCGTACACGCGAATCAAAGGAACAGCCATGCCCCTGCCCGACCACCTCTCCGCCGAGATCGACGACTTGTGCCGTCGCGGCGACACCCTGGCCGAAGCGGGCCGACTTGACGAGGCCAAGGCGCTGTACGTGGAGGCCCTGCGGCTGCTGCCGGATGATCCGAGCGACTGGGCGGCGTCGACCTGGATCTACGTGGCGATCGGTGACGTGCATTTTCGGCAGGGCGTCTTCGACAGGGCGTACCGGTGCTTCCACAACGCCGTCCGGTGCCCCGGCGGATTGGGCAACCCCTTCATCCATCTCCGCCTGGGCCAGAACGCCTTGGAACTCGGCGACCACGACCGCGCAGCGGACGAGTTGATGCGGGCCTACATGGGCGGCGCTCCTGACATCTTCGACGAGGACGACCCCAAGTACCTCGCTTTCCTGCGGACCCGCGCCGACCTCGGCCATGCCCGGGGTTCAGGGTGAGCGCCGGGCGAGCCCGGGAGTGTCGCCCCGAGGAAACACCCGCCGCACCCGAGAGCGAAGCGCCGCTGACCATGCTCCTGCCTGCCGCCCGATCGGCCTTCACCCGCCTCGCGGAGGGGCTCGGCGGCACGGAGTGCTGCGGATACGCGCTGTACTCCGACGCGGCGGCGATGACGGTCTGCTGCGCGGTCAACACACGGGATCATCTGGCCCGCAGCCAGGCCGCCGATCCGGACGACGCGGAGTACTACCGGTGGAGCCCGGCCGAATGGGCGTACGAGGGCGCGGGCCATGAGTACTTCGCCGAGGTGAACCGGCACCTGCTCACACGCTCCATGACTCTCGGCGGCCGGGAGCTGTGCCAGTGGCGCGAGAGCGTGTACGAGGCGTGCGTGGTGACCTTGGAGACACTGTTGGCGGAGGACATCCTCGAGCGGGACGGCGACACCGTCGTGGTATTCGCCGTCTCCGACCACACGGATGCGGAACGGGAGGCGGGCTGGATCCGCCGTCTCAACCCGCCACGCCAGACCCGGCGTTTCACCCGCTGGCTCCGCGCCATCGGCAGCCCAGCCGACGAAACACCACTCTGAACCTGATCGTCACCGCGCCGGAAGGCGTCCGCACCATGCTGCGGCACCTGAAGGACAAGGACCTCCTGGCCGTCTGCGCGGGCTTCCGCCCGAGCCTGGACCAGGCCGGTGATCTGCTCGCCGCGACGAAGATCGCTCTTCGGTCGCTCGCCCGCCGCCACCGCGAACTGGGACCGGAGATCGACGAACTGGACGAGCTGACAGCCCCGCTCACCCGTTCCATTGCCGCACGCTAGTGCCGCGGCAGGCAACGTTTGCCCGTCAAGGAGCGCGTCCGGTACGTGCTCTCGGTGTGCCGGCCGGAAGCCCTCGTACTGGATGTACTTGGGATTTCGGCCGGTGCGGCGAGAGGGCGTGCCGGGCGTCGCGACGGGGCGAACGTTGCCTGATGCGGCACTAGTGAACTTGATTGGGTGATGTCGGGCCGTTCGCCTGACATCGGCTGAGTCGGGTCGGTAGCTGTGTGGTGTGAGATACGCGCAGGGTGGCGGTTTGACCGATGCCAAGAGGGCTGCAAGAGAGCGGATCCGGCTGGAAGCGGTCGGTCGCTTCGAGAGCGGCGCGAAGAACCGGGAGATCGCGGTCGCGCTGCGGGGGAGCGAGCGGTCGGTGGAGCGCTGGCGCCGTCAGTGGCGTGAGCGGGGTGAAGAGGGTGTCCGGTTGAAGGGATCGCCAGGGCGTCCGAGGCTTTCGGCAGGCCAAATCGCCAAATTGGAGCGGGAGTTGGAGCGCGGCCCGCTCGTTCATGGCTGGGCTGACCAGCGGTGGACACCGGCCGGGGTGAAGACTCTGATCGGACGGTTGTTCCACGTCGGCTACACGGTGGAGGGGACATGGCGGCTGCTGAAGCGCCATGGCTGGTCGTGGCAGCAGCCGGCCCGCCGGGCAATCGAATGTGACGACGGAGCTCTGGAGTTGGGGAAGAAGGAGGTGTGGCCGCAGGTAAAAGTACGGCGGCCTGCGGGACCTGGATCGTCTGTGAGGACGAGGCCAGCCAGTCGCTGAGGCCGCCACGCGCGAGGTCCTGGGGCCGCATCGGCCAGACGCCGGTCGTCCGCGTCCGGGGCAGGGGTTCCGGACGGGTTTCGATGGCGGGAATGGTCTGCTTCCGACGCGGAGACCGGTCGAGGCTGATCTACAGCTTTCGGGTCCGCCGTGGCCGCAAGGGCGAACCCAAGGGATTCACCTGGCAGGACTACCGCGACCTCATCGTGCGGGCGCACAACCAGCTCAAAGGCCCCATCGTCCTGGTCTGGGACAACCTGCGCACCCATCTCATGCCGCAGATGAAGGACTTCATCGCTGCGAACGAGGACTGGCTGACCGTCTTCCATTTCCCGTCCTACGCACCCGACCTCAACCCGCAGGAGGGCATCTGGTCCCTGGTGAAACGGGCGATCGGCAACCTCGCCGCCGCAAACCTCGACCAGCTCGCCGCCGTCGTGAAGCGCAGCCTCAAGAAGACCCAGTACCGACCGCACCTCATCGACGACTGCCTCATAGGCACCGGCCTGACCTTGACCAGCTGACACGATCAGGCCGACATCACACATTCAAGTTCAGTAGCCGGCTATCTGGCCCGCGCCCGCGGGGTGCACGCGGACCCGGAACGGATCGTGATCTGCGCCGGGTTCGTCCAGGCCCTGAGACTGATGGGGGAGGTGCTGCGCAGGCGCCGGGTCCGGGAGGTGGCCGTCGAGTCGTACGGACTGGACATCCACGGGAAGCTGCTCACGGACGCCGGTTTGCGCATGCCCTGTCTGCCGGTGGACGGGCTCGGGGCCCGGACCGGCGAACTGGCCCAGATGCGCGGGGTGGGAGCGGTCCTGCTGACCTCCGCGCACCAGTTCCCGACGGGCGTGCCGCTCCACCCCGACCGGCGGGCGGCGGCGGTCGACTGGGCGCGCGGCACCGGCGGGCTGATTCTGGAGGACGACTACGACGGGGAGTTCCGCTACGACCGGCAGCCGGTCGGCGTGCTCCAGGGGCTCGACCCGGAGCGCGTCGTCCACCTGGGGACGACGAGCAAATCCCTGGCGCCGGGGCTGCGGCTGGGGTGGATGGTGCTGCTGGAGAGCCTGGTGGAGGAGGTGATCGAGGCGAAGGGGCTGAGCGACTGGTCGTCGAGCGTGCTGGAGCAGCTGACGCTCACGAAGTTCATCGCGTCGGGCGCGTACGACCGCCATGTGCGGGCGATGCGGCTGCGCTACCGCCGCCGACGCGACCAACTCGTCGCGGTACTCGCGGAATGGGCCCCCGGAGTCCGGGTCAGCGGTATCGCCGCCGGCCTGCATGCCGTGCTCGAACTCCCGGAGGGCGGCGAGGAGGCCGCGCTTCGGGCGGCGGCCTGGCAGGGGCTCGCGCTGGACGGGCTCTCGGGCTTCCGGCACCCGCAGGCGCCGCCGGGGCGCGACGCACTGGTCATCGGCTACGGCACACCCACCGACAGCGCGTGGGCGGGAGCGCTGGAGGCTCTGTGCCGGGCGCTCTCCTGAGGCCGGGTACCACAGAACCCCGGGTACGGATCACTTCTCCGAGCGGGGGCGTCCGGCCGCTCCGTCCCGCGTCTGCGGCCTCCCGGTGGCCGCGGCGGCTGGACGGGAACGAGTGATGGTGCGGCCAAAAGAGCGGGCCGTCATGTGCGGCGCCCGCAGCCGGCCGATCCGCAGGCCGGACCGGAAGAGCCGGCTCAAGGATCCGACGGTGATACCGGAAGCGGCGGTCGGCAGGGGGCGCCGGCGCCCGGTGCGGGCGTCCGGCGAGGGTGCCGGATGATCACGTGTCCGTCGGCGACGGTGCGCCGGGGGAGTCTGCCGCGGAGTGCTGGGGGACGCCGCCGATGCGGACCGCGCGGGCGCTGTCGGGAGGGACGGGCCTGCTGCAGGCGTCGCAGACGGTGCGCGGATGGAGGACCGCGCCGCAGTCGTGCCTGAACACCGTTGGGGGCTCTCCCTCGGTCACGTAGTGGTCGCCCCACTCCTTGAGGGCGAGCAGGACCGGGTGCAGCGCGAGTCCGGCCTCGGTCAGCGTGTACTCGTAGCGCGGCGGGTGGTCCTGGTAGAGCTCCTTGGCCAGGACGCCGTTCTCCACGAGCTTCTTCAGCCGGGCGGTGAGGATGTCCCGGCTGGCGCCGGTGTTCGCGGCGATCCGGTCGAAGCGGCGCACCCCGAAGAACACCTCCCGCAGCGCGAGCAGGCTCCAGCGCTCGCCGATGACGGCGAGCGAGTTCGCGATGGAACAGGGGCGCGGGCGGGCGACGGTCATGGGTGCGGACCTCCGGGGAGTGGGCGCCGTGCCGGGGCGGCACGGTGAATGCGGGCGTCGCTCCGGGGGCGGAGCTCGTCGGCCGCCGGGAGGTTCCGGGCTCACCTGCCGCCCCGCAGTACGTCGTCCATCGTTTGCCTCCCGGGCCGGTTGCCCTCTCATCCTAGACCAGTGGGTTGGAAAACGAGACCTATGAGGCGGAGCCTGGGGGTCGGTCCGGGTCAGAGTGCGTTTGTTTTTCAAACTAGCACCTCTATAGTGAGTCCTGTTTTCCAACTATCCGGCTCGGGCATTCCCTCGGGCCCGACCGAACGAGGAGACCGGAATGAGGACTTCACCACCCGGCAGCACGTCTGTCACCGATGAGGCGGTGGCCCGGATCGACCCCCTGTGGAGGTCCTGGGCGGGCGCGCACGGGGGGCATGTCGCGGCGGCGGCGCTCACCGCCATGCGGGAACGGGGCGTCGGGCAGGGCCGCCCGCTCCGCGCCCTGACCGCACACTTCCTCGCCCCTGTCGACACCCGTCCGCTCCGCCTGTCCCTGACCGGGCCCCGGGCGGGACGTCGGGCCTCGACCTGTCTCTTCACGGCCCATCAGGACGGAGCCGCGGTGCTCGCGGGGTCGGCGCTGTTCGGCTCCGGCCACCCGGGGCCCGGCTATGACGGGCGGGCCTTCCCCCAGGTGCCGGGTCCGGCCGACTGCGTGCCCCTCGACCTGTCCGGCGGATTCGTGGCCTTCGCCCAGCAGGTGGAAGTGCGACCCGCCACCGAGGCGCTGCCCCTCGCCGGGGGCGAGCTGGCCGAGCTGGTGGCCTGGGTACGATTCACCGAAGGGCGGCCGCTGGACGAGGCCGCGGTCGTCACCCTCACCGATGTCCTCCCGCCCGCCCTGTTCGCGCGCTGGCGCACCCCGCGCCCGGTACCGACCGCCGAGCTGACCATCCACTTCGCCGACACGCCGGCCTCCGAGGTGCTCACGGACCGGGCCCTCGTCCGGATCCGTACCGAACAGGCCGGCGGCGGCTGGGCGGTCGACGACAGCGAGGTGTGGTCGGCCGACGGCCGGCTGCTGGCCCTCGCCCGGCAGGCCCGCGTCGTCCAGGACGCCCCCGCGGAGAACGCACCCTCGCCCTCGACAGCCCCCCGGGAGACCTCGTGAACACCGGCGGAGCCATCGCGCTCGTCACCGGAGCAGGCCGCGGACCGGGCCGCGTCGTCGCCCCCGTTCCCGGAAGGAACGGTGGCGGGGCCCCGGCCGACGTACTCCCCGCGCTCTCCCGGCACACGCTGCCGCAGACCGGCTCGTACGGCGCCTTTGAGTCGGCGGCCCGGCCGATGACCAACGCGGTGCGCGAGGAGCTGCGTGCGCAGGGCACCCGCACCGTCGCCGTGCACCCGGCGTTCATCGACACCGACATGGCCGCCCGCGTCGACCGGGCCGGGATCAGCCCTGCCGACGTGGTCGACCAGGTCCTCGACGCCGTCGAGGCCGCCCGCGAGGAAGCCCTCGCCGGCGACGTCACCCGCCAGGCCAGGGCCATGCTGTCCCGAGGAGCGAACCATGACCACTGAGCTGCGTGACACAACGGCCGAGGAGCGCGACGACGCCCGCGGCAACCGCCCCGGGCCGGTCCTCGTCGCCGCGTGCCTGGGACTGTTCACGGTGTTCCTCCAGACCACCCAGACCATCGGCACGCTCGGCGCCGTCCAGGCCGATCTGCGCCTCGCCCCGGCCGACATGGTGTGGGTGCCGAGCATGTACACCCTGGTCGTGGCGTCCTGCGTACTCGGCGCGGGCGCCCTGGCCGACCGGTGGGGGCGCAAGCGCGTCTTCCTGGCCGGGGCCGCGGCGATGGCCGCGGGCGCTCTGGTGCTGGTCCTCGCCGACAACCTGGCCACCCTCCTCACCGGCCAGGCGATCGCCGGCCTGGGCGGCGCCCTTATCACCCCCAGCTCGCTCGCGCTGATCACCCACGCCGTCCGCGACCCGCGCCGCCGCGCCGGGGCGATCGCCGCATGGGCGGCCACCTCTGGGCTGGGCCTGGCCGTCGGCCCCCTCGTCGCGGGCCTCGCACTGCGCTGGTGGACCTGGCACGCGGCCTTCTGGCTCAACCTCGTCATGGCGGGCCTCGCGGCGGCGGTCGCGCTCGGCCAGGTCGCCGAGTCCCGCAACCCGGCCCAGCGCCTGGACTGGGCGGGACAGTTCACCGCGATCGCAGGTCTCGCGCTCCTGGTCTACTGGCTGATCGACGGCGGACACCACGGCTACGGCTCCGCACGGGCCCTGGCCGCCGTTGTGGCAGCGGTCGTTCTGCTGGCCGCCTTCGCCCTGGTCGAACTGCGCCGTACCGCCCCCATGGTCGACCTGCGGCTGATGCGTGATCCCTCCTACAGTGTCTCCCTCCTGCTGGCCGGGACCGTCCTGTTCGGCTTCGTCGGTCTCAGCCTTCTCCAAGTGCTGTGGCTGCAGCGCGTACGGGGACTGACCGCCCTGCAGGTGGGCGTCCAACTCCTCGCGGAATTCGGTGCGTTCATCGCCGCCTCGGTCCTGGCCGGCATACTGGTGCGCCGACTCGGCCCGCGCGTCCTGATCACGGCGGGCCTGCTGCTCGCGGCCGTCGGCGCCGTACTCTTCGCGCAGGTCGGACCGGACACCGCGTTCGCCGGGTACGCCGCCGCCTTCGTCCTGTTCGGCCTCGGCTGCGGTCTCGCCAACGCCCCGTCCACCGCCCTCGCCGTCGGCCACGTCCCGCACGGCCGCGAGGGCGAGGCGGGCGGCACCGTCAACGCCGCCCGCCAGATCGGCGCCGTCCTCGGCACCAGCATCCTCGGCACACTGGTCACCACCCGCTTCGAGGACCGCGTCACCCACGTCCGCGACCCTCGCATCGCCTTCACCGACGCGGTCACCCACACCACCTGGGTCGCGGTCGCGGTCCTCGGCGCCGGCACCGTACTGGCACTCGGACTGTCGGCCTGGTCCCGCCGCAGGGCAACCGCCGGGTGACCGGGGCGAACGAGGCACTGCGAGGAGCCGAACGCCACCCGGGCCGACGAACCTGAACCGCCTGCCCGCCTGCCCGCCTGCCTGCCTGCCTGCCCGCCTGCCCGCCCGGCGCGGTTCGCGCCGGGCGCGGGCGGGGCGGGTGCGGGCGGGCGGGTTCAGACCGGTTCGGGGGTGTCCTGCGGCGCCTCACCGAACCGGACCAGGGCCAGCGCGCCCGCCACCGCCACCACGAAGCCGACGACCGCCAGCCAGCCCAGGCCCTCGCGGGTGCGGTCGCCGAGCCAGACGACGCCGACGAGTGCCGGGCCGATCGTCTCGCCGAGCACCAGGCCGGCCGTCGCCGTCGTCACCGAACCGCGTTGCAGTGCCGAGGTGAGCAACAGGAATGCCGAACCACCGCCCAGCAGCAGCGCGTACGCGGCGGGGTTGGTGAGCAGCACCGGCGGGGACAGGTCGTCGATCAACCGGACGGTCACCTCCACCACCCCGAAACCGCACCCCGCGCCGAGCCCGAGCACGAGCGCCCGCAACTGCTCCGGGAGACGCCCGCACACCGAACCGATCAGCAGGATGCCCAGGGCGATCCCCGTCGGCCTGTCCGACGAGGAGCGGAGCCACGACGAGGTGCAGCTCGTCGGCCAAGCCCTGCTGCAGAAGCTGCGTGTGGACCTGCCCGCCACCCTCGCCATCAGCCGGCGTACCCCGTGCACCGTGTACAGATGCTCGAGCAGCATCTCCCAGCTCTTCACCGGCGGCATCGCGTACACGTCCGCCAGATCACCGAGGAGGCCGCGGGCCGGCACTGTCACGTTGGCGGGCGGCGTGGGAGGATCCTCGAAGTTGATCACGCTGGAGGGGATCGTCCGTGGTGAGCGCGTTGCCGTCGTATAAGGGGCACCGGTACCCGGTCGAGGTCATCTCCGACTGCGTGTGGCTGTACTTCCGCTTTCCGCTCAGCTTCCGTGAGGTGGAGGAGCTGATGCCCCGGCGCGGTGTCACCGTCTCGTACGAGACGGTCCGCCGGTGGTGTGTGAAGTTCGGGCAGGCCTACGCCGACGGACTACGCCGCCGACGGCCCCGGCCCGGGGACAAATGGCTCTACCTTCTTGCCCGGGTTGGTCCTCCCGTTCGTAGGGTGAGGGCACCCAGGGGAGCTGGGTGTGGCTGACAAGTGGCTGCCGTTCGTGG
>NZ_JBIAUE010000063.1:0-13972 GCF_042892615.1 Streptomyces sp. NPDC001750
CGAGCTCTCGACTTCGTTCGAGCAGGGGAGACCCCATCCGAGGGCTTTCGGCCGCCTTGCGATCAATGGGGTCTCCCCTGCTCGAACAAGGCTGAAAGCTTGGGGAAGCACCGGACGACGCTCCTTCCGGGCAAACCTTGCCGGTCACGGCACTAGCTAGGATGAGGACATGTCAGACCCACCGGCGCGCCCGCGCATCATGAAAGGTGCCGGGGGCCGGATGCTGGCCGCGGTCGAGCTCGACCGCGGTAGCGCCGTGCCGTTGCACCTGCAGCTGTATCGGCATCTGCGGGGCCTCATCCTCGATGGCACCCTGCCTCCGGGAACCCGATTGCCCTCGACGCGGACGCTCGTCGCCGAGCTCGGCGTCTCGCGGCTGACCGTGGTCACCGCGTTCGAGCAGCTCACAGCCGAGGGGTTTCTGCGTGCGCGCCAGGGGGACGGCACGTATGTGGACGCACTCTGGACGGCCGCGATGGCACCGGCGCCTGTTGCGCGCCCGCAGCTGTCCGAGCGCGGCGCAGCGACGTCGGCACGCGGTGCCAGCCTGTTCAGCGAGGCGCCGCACTGGTGGGATCCGAAAGACACCGAGTCGTTCGTCCCCAGCCAGGTAGCGGCATCCGCGTTCCCTGCCGGGGTGTGGCGGCGGCTGCTGGCGCGGCACGCAGCGCGCACCGACGCAGCCGCCATCGGGTACGGCGACCCGCGCGGGTACGAGCCACTGCGCCAGGCGATCGCCGACTACCTCAACGACGTGCGGGGCCTCGGCTGCGGCGCCGAGCAGATCGTGGTGACCTCCGGGGCACAACAGGCCTTCAATGTCCTGGCGGTGCTGCTGCTCGACCCTGCCGACACGGTGCTCGTCGAAGACCCCGGCCACATCTCCGGAAGGCTCGCGTTCCAATCGCAGGGATGCCGTGTCCAGGGCGTGCCGGTCGACGACGCGGGCGCGGTGGCGGCAGGGGGCGACCCATCTGCACGCCTCGCCTACCTCACGCCGTCCCGGCAGCATCCCCTGGGCACGGTCATGAGTCCGGCGCGGCGCGGGGAGTGGATCGCGTGGGCGCAGGCGCACGGGCGTTGGATCGTCGAGGACGACTGCGACAGTGAGCTTCGCTATCGCGGCACGCTGCTGCCCCCGCTGTTCGGACTCGACCAAGCGCGACACGTCATCTACGTCGGCACGTTCAGCAAGGTGCTGGCGCCATCGCTGCGACTGGGCTACGCCGTGCTGCCCCACGACCTCGTCGAGCCGTTCACGTCGGCCTGCTCGGTGATCGGCCGCACCCCCGCGACCGTGATGCAGGCGGCGCTCGCCGACTTCCTCGCCGAAGGGCACCTGCACACCCACCTGCGGCGCACGCGCCGGCTGTATGCCGCCCGCCAGGACGCCCTGCTCGAACAGCTCGACGCGCAGCTTGCGCGCCGGCTGACGGCGAGGCCGGTCGCCGCCGGGCTCCACGTGATGGGGTGGCTCGAGGAATCCGTCAACGACATCGACTGCGCGCGCGGTCTCGCCCGGCAGGGCGTCTTCACGTATCCCCTGGGGGAGTATCGCGTGCAGCGCCGGCTGCCGCCCGCGCTGCTGATCGGGTTCGCGGGCACCGCAGCCGAGCACATGGCGCGTGCCGTGGCGCGGATGGCAGAGGCGTTCGAGCGGCTCGAACCCGGCGGAGCTGCCGAGGTGTAGCCCAAGAGTCGGGCCCGCCGAATTGGTCCGCAGAACTGGGCTGTCAATGGCTCTAACGCACCATCCATTGCGTTGTTAGGAAGAAGAGGTGGCGGCGACGCACAGTCGCGACCTGCTTTCCAAGGAGACAACGATGCCCCACCTCGATGCGCAGTTCCGAGCACTCCTGAGTCCGAACCTCACCGCAGCCGAGATCGAGCAGATCCCCGGCCTGACGGCCGAGCGCGCGCGGGTGCTGATCGACCGGATCGACCGGGTCCGGCTCTTCGGTCACTCGTACGCCCTGCTCACCAACCTCACCTTCGGCACCTACGGCCCCGACGACGTCCTCGACTTCGCCCGGGAACACGATCTGGCCGGCGTCTGCATCCATGTCCTCGACGGCGAGGAGCGCAGCCTGAGCCGAATGAACGACGACCGGCTTCGGGCCTTCGCCGCCCGTGCCCGCGGCTACGGCATGGCCTTGCACATCGAGATCAGCACGACCGAGCGTGAACCCGTGGACGAGGCCGTCCGGATCGCCGGCGTCCTCGGCATCGAGCACATTCGCGTCTACTCCCGTTACGAAGGGCAGCTGTCGCAGGTGCTGTCGCGTATCGAGGACGACCTGCGCCGCCTCGGCGACCTCGCCGACATCCACGGCCTGCACTTCTCGTTCGAGCAGCACGAAGAACTGCGCTCCGGCGAGATCGCTCAGCTGCTGCGCACCGTCGGCCACCCCCGTCTGCACGTCATGTTCGACTTCGGCAACATGATCAACGCGTGTGAACAGCCGATGGATGCCCTGGCGCAGCTGGCGCCGCATATCCTGCAAGCGCACCTGAAGGGCGTGCGCGTCCTTCCCCAGGGCGACGGGTTCGGCCACCGCGGCGTGCTGCAGGGCAGCCCGGAGGACGATCTGCCGGGGGCGCGGATGTTGTTCGACCTGCTCATGCTCGGCGACGACGAGCCGCAGGTCATCACCTTCGCGCTCGAACAGGAGAACCTGTACTACGCGCCCGCCTTCCGCCATCACAGCGAAGGCGACGATCCCTTCATCCCCTACCGGGAGCTGAGCACCACGGGCCTTCCCGAAGGATGGGAGCTGCGCGACCTGCTCGCCGCCGAGCCCGGCTGGGCCGTCGACCAGGTCGTCCACGTGCGCGGGCTGCTCGCCCGGATGCGCGAACTCGCTGCGGCTCGCCTGGCCGTCGCCGACGCCCCGGCAGGTGCGCAATGACGGACATCATGATGAAGGCCGCGCCGGCCAAGACCGGGTTCGACAGGGCCAAAGGGACGCGCTTCGCGGTCCTCGTGATGGCGGGCGGCACCATCTACAAGCTCGCCAACATCAAGGACGTCTTCTACGTCCCGATGCAGCAGCAGATGGGGCTGAGCAACACCGAGATCGGTGCGCTACTGAGCGTGAACTCGATCGTCGCGACAGCGCTGTTCGTGGTCGGGGGGTACCTGGCCGACCGGTTCTCGACCCGCATCCTGATTCCACTCGGGCTGATCGGCGCGGGCGGGCTCGGGCTCTATATGAGCACGTTCCCCGGGTACGGGCAGTTGGTGCCGATCTTCGCGGTGCTGGCCGTCTGCTCCGACTGCCTGATCTGGCCGGCGCTGCTCAAGAGTGTCCGGCGCCTGGGCGGGCCGGAAGAACAGGGGCGGCTGTTCGGCTTCTTCGAGGGCGGTCGCGGCGTCGTCGACACACTGGTTGCCTTCTCGGCGCTCGGTGTCTTCGCCCTGCTCGGCTCGGGCGCCGCCGGCTTCCGTGCCGCGATCTCCTTCTACGCGCTGATTGACATCGCCGTCGGCGTGCTCCTGTTCTTCCTGCTGCGTGACCAGGGCCCTGAGTCCACCGTGGATGCGCCGAAGAAGCAGCGTGTCGGTCTGAGCGAGATCCTGAATGCCGCCCGGCTGCCGCAGCTGTGGTGGGTCAGTGCGACTGTGTTCATGGTGTACGTCGTGTACTGCGGTCTGACGTACTTCATCCCCTACCTCACGTATGTGTACGGGCTGCCGGCCGCCCTCGCCGGCGCCTACGGCATCATCAACCAGTACGGCCTCAAGATCCTCGGCGGGCCGCTCGGCGGGGTACTCGTCGACAAGGTTTTCCAGGGGGCCAGCAGGTACCTCCGTCTCGGGTTCGTGTGCCTGGTCCCCATCACAGTGATCATCCTGCTGCTGCCGGCCGGTGGGCAGAACCAGGTCCCCGCGATGGCCGCCTGCCTGCTGTTCTCACTGATCATCTTCACGATGCGCGGTGTGTTCTGGGCGCCCATGGACGAGGTCGGCATCCCCAACCAGGTCAGCGGCACCGCGTTCGGCATCGCCTGCCTCGTCGGTTACGCCCCCGGAATGTTCGCCTTCCTCGTGTACGGCGCGATCCTCGATGCCAACCCGGGTGCGGCGGGATACCACCTGGTGTTCGTCCTGATGGCCGCACTCGCGCTGGTGGGTGCGGGAGTCGCAACCGGCCTGGCACGTGTGGCCCGCGCGCACCGTACCGCCGTCGTGCGGGAGGGCTGAGCCCGCTCCGCAGGGGGTGCGGAAGCTGAGCGGGAAACGGAGGTACAGCCACGACGAGGCGCAGCTGAAGGTGGTGCGAGAGCGCTACGGAGCGCAACCAAGCGCCCTCGGCAACATCCTGCTGCTCGCTGCGACCGGCCAGGTGAAGGGACGGTGGCGGGAATTCCCCGTACCGATGTGCAGCGCCTCGGCCTGGTCAGCCACGGCGGCGCGAAAGCGCTGTCGTGGCTACCGAGTTATGCACCGTGAATGCCACCGTGCCCGGCAGAAAGCGGTCCTCCGACCACGCCAATGGTGTGCCCGCCGGATCTGTCACACGCCGCCGCTCCCGTATCAACGGCCCGCCGGCCGCGCAGCCGAGCCGGCGCGCGTCCTCTGCGTCGGCGTAGACGAGGTCAATGGTGTGTTCGGCGTCGGCGAACACCACTCCGAGGTCCGCCAGTGGCTCGGTGTGCGAGATGGCATCGGGTTCCAGGCCGGCGATCATGGCGCCGATACGCTCAGGGTAAATACTGCGTTCGATCATGATCGGCACACGTGACAGCGTCCGCAGCCGCAGGACCCGGTATATCTGCGACCCTGGTTCGAGAGCGAGTTGTTCACGCTCCAACGGGCCGGCGGGACGGCATTCGACATCGATCGTGCGGCCGCCCGGTTCCTCTCCGATCGATCGTGCCCAGCGGGTGAAACTCAGCAGCTCGAAGAAGCTCTGAGTGCGTGCGGTGCCGAGTACGACGCGCCGCGTACCACGTCGGGACGTGACCAGGCCGTTGGCGCGCAGTACCGACAGCGCCTGGCGAACGGTGCCGCGGGACACGTCGTACTGCTGGGCGAGTTTCTCCTCACTGGGCAGACGGCCGCCGGCCCCGTAGGCCCCCGAGGCTATGGCTTCCCGCAAGTCGGCTGCCAACTGCCGGTACCTGGCCCCGGCTGCGCGACCGTCTGCGCCTGCCATGCCGCCCCTCTTCGCCATCAACCGCCTCCCGCTGTTCCGGATGACCTTATCCGCTGGTCGCAGCCATCTACCAGGCAGGTTCCAGCCGCCCGGCCGGCGTACAACCTCTTCCCGTGAAGCTCGCCCCTTCGCGTGCTGGTGTTCACCTCCTGGACACCCTCCTTCGCGGTAATGGCCCAAGTTGTACAGCCAACTTCACTCCACCTGGAGAACCTTGTGAAACTGCACGTTCGCACGGTGAGCCTTGCCTGCTCCGTCGTCATGGCCGCGGTTGGGCTCACTGCCTGCAGCTCGTCCAGCAGCGCCGGGGATGGTGACGGCAGCAGGGCCGCGACCTCGGCAGAGGAGTTCGGCGGCATGGACGCCCTTGTCTCAGCCGCGAAGAAGGAGGGCAAGTTGAACGCCATCGCCCTTCCTCGCGACTGGGCGAACTACGGCGAGATCATCGACACCTTCGAGAAGAAGTACGGGATCAAGGTCGAGGTCGAGAACCCCGACGGTTCCAGCCAGGACGAGATCAGCGCGGTCACCTCCCGCAAGGGCCAGGACCGCTCTCCGGACGTCATCGACGTAGGCAGTGCCTTCGCCATGAGCGCGGCCGAGCAGAACCTCCTGGCGCCGTACCAGGTCAGCGCGTTCGACCAGATCCCGAAGACGCAGAAGGACCCCCAGGCCCGGTGGTACAACGACTTCGGCGGCTATATCTCCATCGGTTGTGACGCGGCCCGCGTCAAGAAGTGCCCGAAGACCTTCGCCGAGCTGCTCGATCCGCAGTACAAGGGCCAGGTCGCGCTGACCGGCAACCCGACGAAGTCCGCCTCGGCCTTCGGCGCCGTGTACGCCTCGGCACTCGCCGGCAAGGGCTCCTACGACAACGTCAAGCCCGGCCTGGACTTCTTCGCCCGCCTGAAGAAGGCCGGCAACTTCAACCCTGTCGAGTCGAGCCCTGCGACCATTCAGAAGGGCGAGACGCCGATCAGCATCACCTGGGACTACCTCAACGCCGGGTACGCGGACCAGTTCCGCGGCAAGGGCGTCGACTGGAAGGTCAGCATCCCGGTGGACGGCGTGTACGCCAGTTATTACTCGCAGGCGATCGTGAAGTGGGCACCGCACCCGGCCGCGGCCCGCCTGTGGCAGGAGTTCCTGTACAGCCCCGAGGGCCAGAACCTGTGGCTCAAGGGATACTCCCGCCCGGTGCTGATGCCCTCGATGAAGCAGGCTGGAACTCTCGACACGGCCTCCGCGGCCAAACTCCCGCCGGTACCCGGCAACGGTGCGGGCGCCTTCCCGACCGAGGGCCAGATCAGCAAGGCCAAGCAGGACGTCGCCCAGGGCTGGACCCAGGCGGTCGCCGGATGAGTACCATCCAGACGGTGGCCGGCGGCGACAGCCGGACCCGTTCCGCCGGCCGCAGCGCAGGCCTCGGGGCCGGCTGGCGGCGACACCTTCCGCGCCTGGCCGGTTGGCTCGGTGTCCTGCCGCTGCTCGTATTCGCCACCGTGGTGTTCGGCCTGGCTTTCGGGACGATGGTGTTCGGCGCGTTCACCACACCCGGGACCGAGCCGGGCGGGGCCCGTCTCACCGGCGCGAACATCAGCGCCTCGCTGCACGGCACCTATCTGACCGCGCTGCTCGGCAGCGTCAAGCTCTCCGCCGTCTCCGCGCTGATCGCCACCGCCGTCGGCCTGCCGATCGCCCACGTGATCGTGACCTCGCGATTCCGCGCCCTGCGAGAGGCGGTGCTGGCAGCGTCGGGCGTGCTGGCGAACTTCGGCGGTGTGCCGCTCGCATTCGCCTTCGTGGCGACGCTCGGCAACGCCGGCGTGCTGACGAGCCGCTTCCACCTGCTCAGCCATGGCTGGAGCCTGTACGGCTTCTGGGGCCTGACCTTGGTCTACCTCTACTTCCTGATCCCGCTCATGGTGCTCACGCTCACCCCAGCTCTGGAGGGGCTGCGGCGGCAATGGCAGGAGGCCGCCCGCAACAACGGTGCGAACGCCTTCCAGTACTGGACACATGTCGCGCTGCCCGTCCTCACACCATCACTCCTCGGCGGCTACGTATTGCTGTTCGGCAGCGCGTTCAGCGCCTATGCGACCGCCGCCGCGATGGTCGGCAGCTCGGTACCGCTGGTCACCATGCAGATCGCGGACGCGTTGTCCGGCGACGTCCTGGTCGGCCAGGGCAATGTCGCGCTCGCACTCGGTGTCGACATGGTGCTGGTGGCAGGGCTCGTCATGGCCATTCAGCTGCCGCTGCAGCGCAGGAGCACACGATGGCTCGCCTGAGCAAACCCCGGTATGGGCGCGCCGCCGTACTGCTGCTCACCGGTGCGTACTTCCTCGTCCCGATCGCCTGCGCCGTCGCCTTCAGCATCGGCGCCGGCACCCCTGGCCGGAGCATCGACTTCGGGGCCTACACCGGCATCTTCAGCGCCAACGGCTTCACCGACAGTCTGACGCTGACTCTGAAACTGGCCGCCGCCACCATCGCGCTTGTGCTGGGGCTGCTCGTGCCTGCCCTGGTCACCGTACGACTGGCCGCACCACGCCTGCGCACACTCGTCGAGATCGTGTGCATGCTGCCGCTGGTCGTACCCGCTATCGCCCTTGTCGCCGGAATCAGCGCGGTGTTGAGCTGGGGACCGGACCACTTCGCCGGCACCCCGGTCTTCCAGGCCCTGGTAGCCATCCAGGATCAGAACTTCCCCTTCGTCCTGGTGCTCGCGTACACGCTGATGGCACTGCCGCTGGCGTACCGCACACTCGACGCCGGGATCGCAGCCATCGACCTGCGGATGCTTGTCGAGGCCGGCCGGGCCTGCCGGGCCCCATGGCCGCGCACCCTCCTGCAGGTGGTGCTGCCCAACCTGCGCGGGGCGCTGCTCAACACGGCGTTCCTGACCCTGGCGCTGGTGCTCGGGGAGTACACCGTCGCCGCGATCCTCGGCTACCAGCCGTTCGCCGTGTGGATCCTCGCCATCAGCGGCTCGCAGGCGCAGATGTCGGTGGCCGTGTCGGTGATGGGGCTGCTCGTCACCTGGGCGCTGCTGTTGATCGTCGCCACTGCCGGACGCGCTCGCCATCCCAAGGAGACCCCATGACCGACCTCGTAAGCGACCTCAGGACCATCAGCCCGACGCGGGCCGGTGCCACCGTCGAGTTCCGCGGACTGCGCCGCTCCTTCGGCTCCACGACCGCGCTGGACGGCCTGGACCTGACGGTCGAGCCGGGTGAACTCGTGGCGCTGCTCGGCCCGTCCGGTTGCGGCAAGACCACCGCACTGCGCACCCTCGCCGGATTCGAGCGGCCCGACTCGGGCGAGGTGCTCGTGGACGGCGAGGACATCACAGGCGTTCCCGCGCACCGCCGCGACGCGGGCATGGTGTTCCAGTCCTACAGCCTCTTTCCGCACCTGACCGCCCTCGACAACATCGCCTTCGGGCTGCGGATGAGCGGCATCCGCAAAGCCGAGCGGCGGGCTCGCGCCGCCGAACTCCTCGAACTGGTCGGACTGCCGCAGCACGCCGGCCGCTATCCGCATCAACTGTCCGGAGGCCAGCAGCAGCGGATCGCGCTGGCGCGGGCTCTGGCACTGCAGCCACGCGTGCTACTGCTCGACGAGCCGCTGTCGGCGCTCGACGCACAGGTACGGCTGACGCTGCGCGAGGAGATCCGCCGTCTCCAGCAGAAGCTGGGCATCACGACCCTTTTCGTGACACACGACCAGGAGGAAGCCCTCTCCATGGCTGACCGGGTCGCAGTGATGCGTGCCGGGCGGCTGGAGCAGTGCGCGCCTTCGGCGGAGCTGTACGAACGCCCCGCGACCGCGTTCGTTGCCGAGTTCGTGGGGGTGATGAGCCGGATCCCCGCCCGGACCGGAACGGACGACGGGACCGTGCACGTGCTCGGCCGCAGGCTGCCGGTCAACGGGAGGCTGCTGGGCACCCAGGTCGTCGGCGGCACCGGTGAAGTGGACGTACTGGTACGGCCGGAGGCCGTCGAGGTCACGCCGGACAAGAACGGCACGTCCCGGATTACGGGCGCGGCATTCCTGGGCGCGGCCTCGCGGTTGACCGTGCGGCTGGCCAACGGCGCCGAGGTGTCGGCCGACGTGCCCACACACGCCATGACCACGCTACCGGTCGGTGCGGCGGTGACGCTGACACTGCCGGAACGGCCCGTGCTGGTGGACCGCCGCCGCGCAAACGGCGGCGGGGGAAGCTGACGGACCAGACCGATGCCCCACCACAAGACACCGTCAGTTGTCATCGCCCCAGCTGACGAACCCTTTGCTGGACGCGGAGCGCCGTCTGCTCCCGCTCCTGACTTCCAGATGGAGAAACGCACCTTGGAACACCGCATCGCCGCACCCGTCATCCCCGCTGCCGTCCTGTTCGACATGGATGGCACGCTCGTCGACACCGAGCGGCTGTGGAGGGCTGCGGTGGAACAGGTCGCCAACCGGATCGGGCGGCCACTGACCGACACGGACACCCCTCATGTACTGGGCCGCCCGGCTGCGTATACTGCTGCCCACCTGCACCGCACTGGTGCTCCGGCGGCCTGCGACGCCGACGCGCTCGCCACCGAGCTGGATGCCGTGTTCGCCGCCCGGGTCGCCCGCGATATCGTCCCGCGTCCGGGCGTACTGCGCCTGCTGGACGAGCTGGCCACGGCCGGCGTGCCCACAGCGATCGTCTCCGCCTCGCCGCGCCATGTCGTCGACCTCGTGCGAGCGGCGCTGGGGGAAGACCGGTTCACGCTGACTTTCGCAGTCGAGGACACCGTCCGCACCAAGCCGGCGCCCGACCCTTACCTGGCCGCAGCCGCTGCTCTGGGCGTCGATCCGCACACGTGCGTGGTCGTCGAGGATACGCCCACGGGTGTCACCTCGGCCGAGGCTGCCGGGTGCGCGGTGCTCGCCGTGCCCTCCACCGTACTGATCCGGCCCGCGGCCAACCGGACAGTCCTCGACTCCCTGGAGCGGGCCGACCTGGCCCTGCTCGGCTCCCTCATCACTTCAGCGGAAAGGAAGTAACACCGTGGACGACATCCGCCACGTCGTGATCCTGATGCAGAAGAACCGCAGCTTCGACCACTGCTTCGGCACGTTGAACGGCGTACGCGGCTTTGACGACCGCCAGACCCGCTGACGTTCCCGAACGGCAACAGCGTGTTCCTTCAGCCCGCACTGTCCCGACCCGACAGCGCGTTCCTGCTGCCTTGGGGAGTGCAGATGGGCGGGCGGCCCCGGCCGTGCTGCGTCGTCACCGTCCCGGCCTGACCCTTGACACCCCAACATCACCCTGACACGCCGAAGTCAGTAAGAGCGGTCCGGAGGGGACATGAGCCCAGCCGACTGTTCGAGTGGTGGTGCCCGCGCGGGCGCCGGGATGATGCCTACTCATCGCGGGCGCCGGGATGATGCCTACTCACACCCCGTTCCCGCTGAGGACTGCTGTGAGACCGAGCGCGTCCCGGCGCCTCGCGGCCACCACCACGCTGCCCTTACGGATGGTGGCGCTCACGGGTGCCGGACGGACACCCAACAGCATCCTGGCCGCGATGCCTCGCTGGAGACTGGTGGCGTTCGGCGCCTCCGTGGCAGCCACCGCTAGACCGCGTGAGGGCACGGTGGTGGCGGTCCTGTGGGTGCCGGACAAATAGCCTGCTTCCCGCCGGGCGCTCGACGCCTTCCGTCAGACAGTGCGGCGTCTGGGGCCTTCACGGCCGTCATCACCAGCGGTAGTGCAGACGTTGGCGCCCGTCGGCGCTGGACGGACGCTTGACGTCCCTCCGGGCACGCGATGCCTACCGAAAGATCGGCGTCGTCCAGCGTCGCCGGGCATCAACACCCGTCGAAAGACCACTCGTTGGTGTTGGTGGTGCGAGCCCGCTCCACGGTGACCTCTTGTGAAGCCCGAGCCGTTTGAGCTCCGGCATAGACCGAGGCCCGTGGGACGAGCTGGCGCCACGAACGGCTACTGAGGTGGCGGACCAGCCATGAGGCTGAGTCCTGGGATTAGGTCGCCGCGTGGTTCCGCACGAGCTCGTGACCAGCAAAAACAGTACGACGCAGAGGAAAGAGTTGATCTACTGCGGCATCGACTGGGCCGAGCGAACGCACGACGTCGCCCTGGTCGACGACAGTGGCCAGTTACTGGCCAAGCGGCACATCACCGACGACGCGGCCGGCTACAAGATCCTGCCGGATCTGCTCGCCGGGTATGGCGACACCGAGGAGAACCCGATCCCCGTCGCGATCGAGACTCCCCGCGGACTGCTGGTCGCGGTGCTGCGGACCGGCAAACGGCAGGTGTTCGCGATCAACCCGATGGCCGCCGCCCGCTACCGCGACCTTATGTGGAATCTGTTTTGTCAAGTTCATTGTGTCTTGCGTTGGTTCACCTCGACGATCGGTAGGAGGGCCGCGGTGGCTGGTATTCCGAGCTGTCGAGGTGTGGGGCCAGCGGGTGTGGGGACATCTGTGAGTCGCTCCAGTAGCTGATCAAGGGCGGTCTGTCCGTCGTCCACCGCGGCGCGTTCTTCGTCAGTGAGGGGGATGGAGGCGAGCATGCGTTGGAGGTTCTGTTTTGCTTCGAGCAGTTGCCCCTTGGAGGAGTCCTTCGGGGTATAGAAGTCACAGCGAGCGCATGCCATGCGGTGCTGGCACTGCTCGAAGAACGTGTAGGTGCAGTGCCCGTGTCCCAGGTCGTAGTACTGCCAGGGCTCACCGGCGGCTGCGGCACCGGAAGTGACAGCGTCGCGGTCGACGAGTACCTCGATGGTGCGGACGTTGCGAGCGAAGTAGCCGGCATCGCTGTATGCACGGGACAGGACGAGCGGGGTGATCTTCGCGTAGTGCTGAGTCGCTGCTGGCGTGCGGTGTCCGAGCCAAGCCTGGAGCTCGAACAGCGTCATCGGTTCCTTAGCGTTGTAGAGCTGGCTGGCGATGGTGGACCGTGCCCGATGGCTGGTGATGTTGCCTCGGACATCGGCTGTGGGGACGCCGCGGCCTTGTGACAGAGCGCCGGAATGATCGTCTCGTTGATGTAGGTCTTGCCGACGCGGCGAGCACGGAAGGTGAACAGGAAGTCGGCAAGTTCACCGGTCTTGTGGTCCAGCAGCTGGGGCTGTTGCGGGCGTATCGATCGCCAAACCTCCAGTGCTTGTCCCAGCAAGGGGTCGACGGGCTTGGTGAACGTCGTGCCGGTCTTGTGGACGGGCACGTCCAGCAGGCAGACAGCATCGCGGGCCAGGACCTCGTCGGAGTCGCCCGGGACGGGGACGTCTTCGTGTTGCCAGCGGATGCAGCCAAGACGCAGGCGTGCGATGTCGTCACTGCGCAATCCGCTGAACAGCCAGGTCAGAGTGATGGCTCGGACGAGTTCGACGGGGTAGATGGAGCCGTGCTGGTTGGTGGGGATGTCGTCGGGCTCCAGGTTGAGGGCCGCCCAGAGGAGTTTCGCCCAGATGTCGTCGGCGATGACTCGTGGATCGGGGCCGATCAGAGCGTGGATGCTGCGGGGTGTCGCAAGCGCCGTCATGGGGTCGAGGCGCCGAGGGATCCAGTCCCATTCCTGGCAATCGCGGAGGAAGCCTCGCAGGACCTTGATGTAGCCGGCTTTGGTGCGGGGTGACAGGGGCCTTCCCCACCGCTCGGCTGATCCGGTACGGACCTGAACGAAGTCCCCGGTAGGCATCCGGTCCACCGCCGCGATCCAGGAGACGCACGTCGCACGAGTCTACTGACCTGGTTCACGGACATCAGGATGCTCTGCGGCCAGCCACCGCCCGGCTTTGGCCAAGATGGTCCGGTAGGTGCCACAGACCTTGGGCGTCTGGGGTGACGTACTGGCCCACCGCTCGACCCACGAGGTCCAGGATTCGGCGGCGCCGTCGATTTTCACGACGCCCTTCGTCCGCTTGGGTTCCGGTGGCGGATCCGCGTAGCCGAGTGCCGCCACGGCCCGGTGGATAGCGTGCAGGACATCGCGGTTCCACCTGCTCAGCGCGGGCTCCCTCCCGCATTTGCAGCAGGGTCTCACCGGACAGGTCCGACAGCAGCGGGCTGCGGTTGAGCAACAAGACCTCGCAGAGGACGCGGCGCAGTCCGTGCCGGGATCCCTCGTTGGAGCGGTAGCCCCACCCGGTCAGCACCTCGGTCACTTCCGCGACCGCGGCCTCCAAAGCGTGATCGCCGAAGACCCGGCGGGCTACGGACGGTCGGCTGTAGGAGCCGATGCGATGGAAGTCGACGGAGCCGCCGACGAGGTATGCCAGAGCGATGACGTAGGGGCGGGTGAACCGCTCCAGCCAGCTGGGCCACGGCGCCGTGAAAGACGGGGCGTCCGTGGCGATCAGTCGGGCCCACACGTCCGGCGTCCAGCCCCAATACGCCTGGTTCTCCATCGTGCAGGTGCGGAGAACCAAGGCGGCTGCATCGTCCACGGCCCGACGGTGATGGACCAGGTCGGGCAGCCAGCCCAGGCATTCCCGGGCCTCTTCCAGAGGCGTCACCAGGCGGCGAATGACTCGCCATTGCGGAACGTGCGGGTTGTGGCCGTGTCGGCGGCGGACTTCCCAGCCCAGTGCATCGAGGGCCTCCTCTTCCTGGACTCGCAGTTCCGGTCGCCGGTCGAAGTTCCGCCGATCCAGCGGCCACGACCAGGACCTTTGCGCCGGGACGGCGGCGAGAGCCGCGTTGAGAGCCCTAGTACTGCAACGGTGCTTGCCGTGACTGATGGCCAGGTCGGTCGTTGGTGTGGTTGTGGGTGGGGACCTTGCTGATGTCAGGTTGTGGGCGAG
>NZ_JBIAUE010000064.1:0-13544 GCF_042892615.1 Streptomyces sp. NPDC001750
ACCTCATACGTCGCCGCGTCGAACGAATGCGGCGAATGGAACAACACCGCCCCATGCCCACCCGAACCCCAACGACCGTCCGCCGCCAACGCAACAATGTCCCCATGCGTGACCGCCACACCCTTCGGCACACCCGTCGACCCCGACGTGAACATCACATACGCCAAAGATGCAGCCCCCGTCGACACCGGCAGGGCCATTTTCCCGTCGCGCGGCGCCTCGTCCACCCGCACCACGGGCACGGCCGCCGCGGCGGCGCGTGACGCCATCGCCGTATCGGTCACGACGACCCGGGCGCCGCACTGCCCCAGCACGCGGCGCAGTCGCTCCTCCGGATACGAGGCGTGCAACGGCACGTACACGCCGCCGGACTTGAGCACGGCCAGCATCGCAACGACCACGTCCACCGATCGTTCCAGCAGCAGGCCGACCCTGGTCTCGGCCTTCACCCCCCGCTCGACCAGCACCCGCGCCAGCCGGTCCGAGGACGCGTCCAACTCCGCGTAGGTGAGGGCGATGTCACCGCATCGCACCGCCACCGCACCCGGGCCGGACGCGACCCGTTCCGCGAAGGCGGCGACGACCGAACGGCCATGGGAGGCGCTGCCCCCGCCGTCGCTCCACTCGTCGAGGACCCGCCGCAGCTCGTCGTCGGAGTGGACCGACAGGTCTCCGAGCAGGGTGTCGGGGTGCGAGCCGGTGAGGGCGTCGAGGAGGTGTTCCAGATGGGCGGCGAGACGCTCCGCGGTGCTCGCGTCGAAGCGGCCGGGGTCGTATCCGAGGTCGAAGCTGAGGTCTCCGGCGGCGTAGGCGGTCAGGACGAGCGGGTAGTTGGTGGTCTCGGTCACCTGGATGTCGCGCAGGGCCAGGCCGAACCGCTGCACACGGTCGGTGTCGATGGGGTAGTTCTCGAACACCAGAAGGCTCTCGAAGAGCGGGGCGCCCGGGGGCAGCTCGGTCGGGATGTCGCTGAGTGCGATGTCCTCGTGGCGGCGGGCCTCGGCGTGCGTGGCCTGGAGGGCGGTGAGCCACGCGGTGACCGACCGGCCGCGATCGATGCCGACGCGTACCGGCTGGGTGTTGATGAACAGGCCGAGGATCTCCTCCGCCCCGGGCAGGTCGGCGGGCCGGCCGGACACGGTCGTCCCGAAGACGACGTCACGGGTGCCCGCGTACTGGGAGAGCAGCAGGGCCCAGGCGCCCTGGACGACGGCGTTGACCGTCAGGTGGTGGCGCCGGGCGAACGCGGTGACCTGCGCGGAGAGCGCCTCGGACGCGGTGCGGGCGACATGGGCGGTGGAGCGGCCGTGACCGGCCGTGTCCTGCGGGGCGCGGTCGTGGGGCAGTGCGGTCGGCTCCGTGAAGCCGGAGAGCGCGGTACGCCAGTGGTCGAGGCCCGCCGCGCGCTGCCCGGCCCGCTCGTGGAGGTGGGCGAGGTGGCGGCGGAAGGGGGGCCTGGGGGCGGCGATGCCGGTCGCGTAGCGGCTGATGACGTCGTCGAGCAGTGCGGCGGTGCTCCAGCCGTCGAGGAGCAGGTGGTGGAAGGTCCACACGACCCGTGTCCGGTGGGGGGCGCAGCGGATGAGGACGAGCCGCATGAGCGGTGCCGTGGTGAGGTCGATGCCCTGCGCGCGGTCTGCGGCGAGCAGGTCGCGCAGCGCGGCCTCGCGGCGCCGCTCGGCCTCGGCCGGTTCCTCGCCGGGTGTGTCGGTCCAGTCGAGGACGGTGACCGGCAGGGTGACGTGGTCGTGCACGACCTGGACGGGGTGGCGCAGTCCGTCCCAGACGGGGACGGCGCGCAGGGCGTCGGACCGGTCGACGGTGTGCTGCCAGGCGTCGGCGAGGGCGGCAGTGTCGATGGTCCGGCCCTCGGTGTCCTCCAGGAGGAAGCAGAACTGTTCGAGGTAGGTCGGTGAGCCGGGTTCGGCGAGGGCGTGGAAGACCATGCCCGCCTGGAGGGGGGTGAGGGGAAGGATGTCGGCGACGCCGGTGCGGCCGTTGCCGGCGATGCGGTCCGTCTCGGTCTGGTCGAGACCGGCGAGGGGGTGGTCGGACGGGGTGCGTCCGCCGTTCGCCGGGTCGGCGCAGTGGCTCAGGTAGCGGCGCAGGTCGTCGGCCAGTGCGTGGGCGAGGCGTTCGATGGTGGTGCGGTGGTGGCGGGCGTCGGAGTACGTCCAGGTGAGGGTGAGGCGGCCGTCGCGGATTTCGCCGATGACGTCGAGTTCATGGGGCCGGGCCTCGTCGGGGGCGAATTCGCCGCCAGGATTCAGGGTGGTCGACCGGATCCAGTCGTGGTCGGCGGTGGCGGCGTCCATGCGGCCGAGGTAGTTGAAGCTGATGCGGGGTGCGGGGTGGTCGGTGAAGGGGGTGTCGGGGGCGAGGTGGCGCAGCGCGCCGTAGCCGATGCCCCGGTCGGGGACGGCCCGCAGTTGTTCCTTGACGGCCTTGACCGCGGCCCCGAAGCCGTCGCCGTCCCCCGCATCGGGCAAGGAGGGCGCGAAGGGATGGATGGTCGTGAACCAGCCGACCGTACGGGTCAGATCGATGTCGTCGAACAGATCCTCCCGCCCGTGACCCTCGTAGTCCACCGCCGTCCGCTCCCGCCCCGTCCACGTACGCAGCACCCGCGCCAGACAGGTCAGCAGGACATCGTCGATCCTGGTCCGGTAGACGGGCGGGACGGTGTGCAGCAGGGCCTCGGTCTCGTCGGTGTCGAGCGCGACGGTCACGGTCCGCTGGTGGGCGACGGTGTCGGCGCCGTCGGGCAGGTCCGCGGGCAGCGGGCCGGTGTGGGCGCCGTCGAGGACGCTCTCCCAGTAGGAACGCTGGTCGTCGAAGCCGCCGTCGCGGGTGTGTGCGGCGAGGCGGTCGGCCCATTGGCGTACGGAGGTGGTCTTGGGGCCGAGGCCGGCGGGGTGTCCGTCGCTGATCCGGGTGTGCGCGGTGGCGAGGTCGTCGAGGAGGATGCGCCAGGAGACACCGTCCATGACGAGGTGGTGGACGACGACGAGGATCCGGGTGACCTCGCGGTCGGATCCTTCGCCTTGTACGGCGGCGAGGATCCGTACCAGTGGCCCGTGGTCGAGGTCGAGTTCGCGCTGGGCGCGGTGGGTGAGGTCGGCCCATGCGGTGTCGCCGGCCGGCCCCTCGGGGAGCGGGTGGACGGTGTGGACGGCGTCGATGTCGACGGTCGGCTCGATGTGGCCGTGGCGGACGCCGTCCGTGCCGAGGGGGAAGACGGACCGCAGGGCGTCGTGCTGATCGAGGAGCGCGGCGACGGCGGCGCGCAGGGTGTCCGGGCGGGTGCCGGGCGCGGGGGTCAGCTCCATCGCCATGTTGAAGTGGTGCGGGGCCACGGGATGCGTGGTGAAGAACCACTCGCGGATGGGAGTGGTGGGGAACTCGCCCCGCAGCGTGCCCTGTTCGGCCCGCACGGTCGGCGTGCTCCGGCTGTCCGCGGCGTCGGCGTGTGCGGCGAGGGCGGCGACGGTCTGGTGGGCGAAGATGTCGCGCGAGGTCAGGTCGAGTCCGGCCTGGCGGGCGCGGGTGACGACCTGGATGCTGAGGATGGAGTCACCGCCGAGGGCGAAGAAGTTGTCCTCCACGCCGATGTCCGCCAGGTCGAGGACGTCGGTCCAGATCTCGCAGAGCGTCCGTTCGGTTTCCGTGCGCGGGGCGACGTGCCCGGCCGCGCCGTCGGTGTCCGGTGCGGGCAGGGCCTTGCGGTCGGTCTTGCCGCTGGAGTTGAGCGGCATCCGGTCGAGCGCGACGAAGGCCGACGGCACCATGTACGCGGGGAGTTCGGCCGCGGCGTGCCCGCGCAGGGCGTCGGCGTCCGGACGGGCGCCGGGGCGGGCCGGGGTCACGTACGCGACGATCCGCGGGTGGCCGGGGCGGTCCTCGCGTACCACGGCGGCGGTCTGCGCGACGGACGGGTGGCGGGCGAGGACGGCCTCGATCTCGCCGAGTTCGATGCGCAGACCGCGGATCTTGACCTGGTCGTCGGCCCGTCCCTGGTACGCGAGTTGGCCGTCGGTGTGCCAGCTGGCGAGGTCGCCGGTGCGGTAGAGCCGGCCGCCCGTTCCCGCCGGGTCGGCGACGAAGCGCTCCGCGGTGAGACCGGCCCGGTCGTGGTAGCCGCGGGCGAGACCCGGGCCGGACACGTACAGCTCTCCCACGACCCCGACGGGTACGGGGCGGAGCCAGGGATCGAGGACGGCGACGTGCGCGTCTGCGACGGGCTCGCCGATCGGCGGCGCGCCCGCGCCGGGGTTCAGTTCGCGGCTCATCGAGGCGGCGATGGTCACCTCGGTCGGGCCGTACGCGTTCACCATGGTCCGGCCGGGGGCCCAGCGGGCCACGAGGTCCGGGCCGCAGGCCTCGCCGCCGGTGGAGACGACCCTCAGGTCCGGGAGGTCGCCGGGCGGCATGGTGCCGAGCACGGTCGGCGGGATCAGGGTGTGGCTGATGCGGCGCTCGGCGAAGAAGCGGTGGAGCGCCTCGCCGACGAGGGGGCCGTTGCCGTCGGGGACGACCAGGGTGCCGCCGCCTCCGAAGGCCATGAGGAGTTCCATGACGGAGGCGTCGAACCCGGCCGAGGCGAGCTGGACGACGCGGGCGGTCGGGTCGGTGCGCAGGCGTGCGGAGGCCGCGGCGGCGAAACCGGCGATGCCGCGGTGGGTGACGACGACGCCCTTGGGGCGGCCGGTGGAGCCCGAGGTGTAGATCATGTACGCGGCGGCGTCCAGGGGGATGCTCACGTCGGGCGCGGTGGCCGACCGGGCGGCGGTCTCACGCCGGACCCTGGGGTCGTCCAGGTCGAGGACGGGCAGGCCGAGGACGGCCGGGGTCGGTGGCTGCGCGCCGGCCGGGTCGCCGGCGCGGATCACGAGCCGGGCGCCGCAGTCCCGCAGGACGTGGTCGAGGCGTTGTGCGGGCCACTCGGGGTCGACGGGTACGTAGACGCCGCCCGCCCTGACGACGGCGAGGAGGCTGACCAGCCAGTCGGCCGAGCGGGGCTGGAGGACGGCGACGCGGGTCTCGCGGCCCACGCCCCGGGTGCGCAGCAGGTGGGCGAGCCGGGCGGAGGCGGCGTCCAGCTCGGCGTAGGTGAGGGTGGTGTCGCCGTGCTCGACGGCGGGCGCGTCGGGGGCCGCGGCGGTACGGGCGGCGAACAGGGCGGGCAGGGTCAGCGACGGGGCTCCGGCGCCGACGGCGGAGCGTCCCCACTCCTCGACGATGCGGTTGCGTTCGTCGTGCGTGAGGTGGCCGATGGCGGCGGTGGGGCGCTCGGGGCAGGCGGTGAGCTCCTGGGCGAGATCCACCCATTGACGGCCCAGACGCCGCATCGTGACGGCGTCGAACAGGTCGGTGCTGTACTCGAGTTCGACGTCGAGTCCGCCGTCGTGCGCCGAGAATTCGAGGGTGAGGTCGAACCGGGCGGAGGCGCGCGGAACGGGGACGCGTGCGGCGGGCAGTCCGGCGAAGTCGTCGAGGCCGTCGGCGTCGCCGAAGGCGTTCTGCAGGACGAGCGCGGCCTGCACGAGCGGGGTGCGGCTGGGGTCCCGCTCGGGCGCGAGCGCCTCGACGAGCCGGTCGAACGGCACGTCCTGGTGGGCGAAGGCGTCCAGGACCATGCCGCGGGTGCGGTCGAGCAGGTGGCGGAAGGAGCCGGTCTCGTCGATGTCGGAGCGCAGCACGAGGGTGTTGACGAAGAACCCCACGAGGTTCGCGGTGTCCTGGTGGTCGCGGCCGGAGGTGACGGTGCCGAGGGCGATGTCGCGGCGTCCGCTGTGGCGGGCGAACAGCAGCTGGGTCACGGCGGTCAGCGCCATGAAGAGGCTGGCCCGCTGCTGCCGGGCGAGGGCGGTCAGGCGCTCGGTGAGGGCGGCGGGCACGTGGAAGGTGTGCAGCGCTCCGGCCGCGGTACGCACGGCGGGGCGCGGCCGGTCGGTGGGGAGGTCGAGCACGGGCAGGTCGGCGAGGCGGGTGCGCCAGTGGCCGAGCTGGGCGTCCAGGGCGTCGCCCTCGGTCCGGGCGCGCTGCCAGGCGGCGTAGTCGGCGTACTGGACGGGGAGTTCGGGCAGGCCGGTGGGGGCCGTGCCGTCGCGGCGGGACGCGTACAGGGCGCCCAGGTCGCGCACGAGGACGCCGATGGACCAGCCGTCGGTGACGATGTGGTGCTGGGTGAGCAGGACGACGTGCTCGCCGGGCCGGAGCGCGACGGCGAGCACGCGCAGCAGCGGGCCGGTGCGCAGGTCGAACGGGACGGACTGCTCGGCGAGGAGGACCCGGTCGAGAGCCGCGTCGGCGTCGGTTTCCGTGGCGAGGTCCACGGTCCTTACGGGGACGTCGAGTTCGGGCCGCACGACCTGGACTGGCCGTCCGTCGTGGTTCTCGAAGACGGTGCGCAGGGTCTCATGCCGTGCGACGAGGTCGCCGACGGCGGCGCGCAGCGCGTCGAGATCCAGTGCCCCGGTGATCCGCAGGGCGGCGGCGGTGTTGTATTCGACGCTGTCGGGGGCGAACTCGTGCAGGAACCAAAGGCGTTGCTGGGCGGGTGCGAGCGGCAGCGGCCCGGTCCGGTCGGTCCGCGCGGGGATACGGTCCGGTTCGCCGCGTGCCCCGTCCGGGTCGCTCTCCACGAGCGCGGCGAGCGCGGCCGGTGTCGGATGGTCGAAGAGCGCGCGCCAGGTGAGCGCCGCGCCCAGCTCGGCGCGGATGCGGGTGACGACCTGGAGGGCGAGCACGGAGTCGCCGCCGAGGTCGAGGAATTCGTCGTCGGCCCCGACCCGCGTCACGCCGAGGACGTCGGCCCAGATCGCGCACACGGCGGTCTCGGCAGGTGTCCGGGGGGCGGTGTAGGGGCGGTCGGAGTCCTCCTCGGGGGCGGGCAGGGCGCGCCGGTCGAGCTTGCCGTTGGCGGTGAGCGGCAGCGCGTCCAGGACGACGTACGCCGACGGGGTCATCGCCTCGGGCAGTTCGGCGGCGGCGTGCGCGCGGACGTCCGCCGGCGACGGGCGGTCGCCGTCGTGGCCGACGAGGTAGGCGACGAGGCGCTTGAGGCCCGGCCGGTCCTCGCGAGCGACGACGACGGCGCTGCGCACGGCCGGGTGGCCGACGAGGACGGCCTCGATCTCGCCGGGCTCGATGCGCAGGCCGCGGATCTTCACCTGGTCGTCGGCGCGTCCGCCGTACTCCAGGTCGCCGTCGGGCCGTCGGCGCACGATGTCACCAGTGCGGTAGAGCCGGTCGCCGGGCCGCTCGGCGTACGGGTCGGCGACGAACCGCCCGGCGGTGAGGCCGGTGCGCCGGTGGTAGCCGCGGGCGAGCGGGCCGCCGAGATACAGCTCGCCCCACTCGCCGTCGGCGACGGGGCGCAGCCGGGCGTCGAGGACGTGGGCGCGGGCGCCGTCGATGGGCAGGCCGATGGGGTGCGGGCCGGTGCGGTCGGCGGGCAGCGGGGCGGAGAGCGTGGTGCAGACGGTGGCCTCGGTGGGGCCGTAGGCGTTGATGACGCGGCGTCCGCCGGTGGCCCAGCGGGCGACGGTGTCGTCGGGGCAGGCCTCGCCGCCGACGACGACCGTGCGCAGCGCGGGCAGGTCGGCGGCGGGCAGGGTGCCCAGGACGACGGGCGGCAGCATGACGTGGGTGACGCGGCGGTCGGCGAGGAGCCTCAGCAGTTCGTCACCGAGCGGCTGGCCGGGGGCGAGGACGAGGGTGGCCCCGGCGGTGAGGGTCATCACCATGTCGGCCATGGCCACGTCGAAGCTGGGCGAGACGAACTGGAGGACCTTGTCGCCGGACCGCAGGTCGAGCGCGGTGGTGTGCGCGGCGGCGAGGCCGGGGAGTCCGGCGTGCGGGACGACGACGCCCTTGGGGCGGCCGGTGGAACCAGAGGTGTAGATCATGTACGCGGCGCCGGAGGCGGCGCCGGGACCGGCCGCGGGGGCGGCGGCCGGACCGGTGCGCAGCTCGGCCCCGACGTGGTCGAGGTCGATCACGCGGGAACCGGCCTCGGTCCCCGCGACGGCGGCCCCAACCCCGAGACCGCCGCGGGTGACGAGGAGCCTCGGGGCGGCGTCCTCGATCATGTATGCGATGCGGTCGGCGGGGTAGCCGGGGTCGACCGGCACGTACACGCCGCCGGCCCGCAGCACGGCGAGCAGCGAGACGACCAGTTCCGGGGAGCGGTCCAGGCAGACGGCGATCCGGTCCTCGGCCCGCGCCCCGGACCGGCGGAGCAGGTGCGCCAGCCGGCCCGCCCGCTCGTTCAGCTCCCGGTAGCTCAGGGCGGTGTCGCCGTGCTCGACCGCGATGCCGTCCGGGGTGCGGGCCGCCCAGTGGGCGACCGCCTCCAGGACGGTGGCGCCCGCCGCCGGTACCGTTTCGGACTTCCAGTTCGGCGTGGACGCCGTGTTCATGAAACCCCCTCGGGTCGTGCTGGTGAATGCGCGTGCGTGCGGGTCGGTGGCGGGCGCGGCTCAGCCCCGCATCGACTCTTCGAGCTCCTGGAGGATGCGTTCCTCCACCGCGTCCGCGAGTGCGGCCACGGTCGGGGCGTCGTGGACGGCCCGGACGGTGAGGGACACACCGAACCGGGTCCGGATCCGGGCGGTGACCTGGAGGGTGAGGATCGAGTTTCCGCCCAGGGCGAAGAAGTCGTCCTCGGCACCGACCCGTTCGAGGCCCAGCACCTCCTGCCAGATGGCGGCGACGGTCTCCTCGCCGGGGGTGCGGGGGGCGACGTACTCGGTCCCGGTCTGTACCGCGTCCGGGTCGGGTGCCGGCAGGGCGCGACGGTCGACCTTGCCGTTGGCGTTGAGCGGCAGCGCGTCGAGGGCGACGAACGCGGCCGGGACCATGTACGCCGGCACCAGGGCCTTGAGGTGGGCGCGCAGTTCGGCCGGGACGAAGGCGTGGCCGTCGTGGAGGACCGTGTACGCGACGAGCTGGGGCGCGGCACCGTGGTCCTGGCGTGCCATGACGACGGCGTGGGAGACGGCCGGGTGCTTGCGCAGGGCCGCCTCGATCTCGCCGGGTTCGATGCGGAAGCCGCGGATCTTCGTCTGTTCGTCGGCGCGCCCGGCGAACTCGATGTCGCCGCCGGGCAGATGCCGGGCCCGGTCACCGGTGCGGTAGAGCCGGTCGCCCGGCCGGTCCCCGTACGGGTCGGCGACGAACCGCTCGGCGGTCAGCGTGGGGCGGCCCAGGTAGCCGCGACCGACGCTCGGCCCGCCGAGGTACAGCTCGCCGGTGACGCCGACGGGCGCGGGCCGCAGTGTCTCGTCGAGGACGTACATGCGGATGCCCGGGTTGGGGCGGCCGATGGGGACGCTCGGGGTGTCGGGCAGGGTGTCGGCGTGCACCGGGTACAGACACGACTCGACGGTCGCCTCGGTCACCCCGTACGTGTTGAGGATGGTCGTCTTCGCCGTGTCGGCACGGTCCAGGAGGCGGCGGCAGTCGTCGGTGCGCCACAGGTCCGCGCCGACCGCGAGGACTCTCAGCGGCGGCAGTTCCTCGCCGCGCCGGGCGGCCTCGTCGGCGAGCGCGGTGGCGAGGGCCGGCACCGTGTCGAGGTGGGTGACGCCCGCGGAGCGCACGAGGTCGAGCAGGCGGCCCGGGTCGGTGACGGTGTCGGCGGGGGCGAGGACGAGCGCGCCGCCGTGGCACAGTGCGTGCACGAGGTCGGAGACGAACACGTCGAACGACATGCTGGCGACGTTGAGCTGACGCACCGGCCGCCCGTCGGTGAACCCGTAGGCGGCGTCCCACGACGCGGCCCCGTGGCTGACGCTGCGGTGCTCGATCTGGACACCCTTGGGCCGCCCGGTGGAACCGGACGTGTAGATGACGTACGCCAGGTCCCGGGGCCGCACCCGTGTGAGAGGAGCGGTGTCGGGGTGATGGGCCACGGCGCGGCTCAGCGGTTCGGCGTCCAGCGCCAGGACGGGCGCGTCGACCGTCGACAGCGCCGGGGCGAGCGAGGCCAGGGTGAGGACCATCCGGGCGTCGCTGTCGTCCAGCACGTACGCGAGCCGTTCGGCGGGGTGGGCCGGGTCGAGTGGCACGTATGCGCCGCCGGACTTCAGGACGGCGAGGAGGGCGACGACCATCTCGGTGCCGCGCTCCAGGCAGATCGCGACGACGGCCCCCGGCCCGGCGCCGCGGGCGACGAGTTCGTGCGCGAGCCGGTTGGCGCGGGCGTCGAGCTCGGCGTACGACAGGACGTCGTCGCCGCACACCACGGCGTCGGCGTCCGGGGTTCGGCGGGCCTGCGCGCCGATCAGTTCGTGCAGGCAGGTCCCGTCCTCGTACGGAATGGTCCCGCCGCTCCAGCCGCCGGGCTCGACGAGCCGGGCGCGCTCCTCCTCGGGCAGCATGGACAGTTCGGCCGGGCGTACGGTCGGGTCCTCGGCCATGGCCCGCAGCAGCGCGCGGAGTTGGGCGGACAGGCGGGTGACCCGGTCACGGCCGAACAGGGCGGGGTCAAAGGAGAGGTGCAGGGCGAGCCGGTCCGCGTCGGCGTACGCGGTCAGGTCCAGCGGATAGCTGGTGGTGTCGACGGCGGTGACGTCGGTGACGCGCAGCCCGTGCGCGGCGGCGGCCTCCTCGTTGCCCGGGTAGTTCTCGAAGACGACGATGCTCTCGAACAGCTCGTTTCCTTGCGGAAGTTCGGTCGCGCATTCGCGGATTCCGCGCAGTGAGAGGTGCTCGAAGCGGTGGGCCTCCACCTGCTCGGCCTGGAGTCCGCGCAGCCAGTCGACGACGCTGCCGGACCCACCGGTATCGGTGCGCACCGGAAGGGTGTTGAGGAAGTTGCCGACGGTCGATTCGATGCCCGGCAGGTCGGCGTGGCGTCCGGAGACGGTCGCGCCGAAGCACACGTCGGTCTCTCCCGCGTAGCGGGCGAGCAGCAGCGCCCAGGCGCCCTGGACGACCGTGTTGAGGGTGAGTCCGTGCTCCCGCGCCATCCGCGACACGGCGGCCGCGTCGGCGGGGGCGAGTTCGGCCCGCACCCGCTCGGCGGCGTGCGCGCGGTGTCCGGGGGCCGGGGTCCGGTCGACCGGCAGTGGGGTCGGCGCGCGGAAACCGTCGAGGACCCGCCGCCAGTGCTCCTCGGCGGCCCGCGGGTCCTGGCGCTCCAGCCAGGCGACGTAGTCGGCGAACGGCGGCCCGGCCGCGACCGGGGCGCGTTCGCCGCACGTCAGCGCCGTGTAGTGAGCGAAGACGTCCGCGAATATCCGGGAGGTGCTCCATCCGTCGAGGACGACGTGGTGGAACGTCCACACGACACGGACGGCGCCGGGCCGTTCCGGCACGAGCGCGATCCGCATCAGCGGCCCGCCGGCGAGGTCGATGCCGGCGGCCAGTTCGGCCGCCGCGACGGCGACGGGGTCCGCACCGGCCGGCTCGTGGCGAACGGTGAGCGCGGCCCGTCGGCGCACGACCTGGAGCGGCCGCGGCACGTCCTCCCACACGAGGTGGGTGCGCAGCGCCGGAGTGGCGTCCACGACCCGCTGCCACGCCTCGGCCAGGACCTGCGGGTCTCCGGCGCCCTCCAGCACGAACGACACCTGGTCAAGGTAGACGGCCGGGTCGGCGAGCGTGTGGAACAGCATGCCGCTCTGCAACGGGGTGAGGGGATAGACGTCCTCCACGTCCTGCGCCTGCCGCCCGGCCCCGACGACCGCGTCCACGGCTGCCTGGTCCAGCCGGGCGAGCGGGAAGTCGGAGGGCGAACGCCCGCCCGCCTCGGGCCGGGCGCAGTGCCGCACGAAGCCGCTGATCTGCGCGGCGAGGTCGTGTGCCAGGCGTTCGACGGTGGCCGCGCGGTGCCGCTCGGTCGAGTACGTCCAGGTGAACGTCAGCCGTTCGTCCATGACGACACCGATCACGTCCAGTTCGTGGGCGCGCCGCTCGTCGGGGTGGTGGTCCCCTCCGACGGGAGGGAGCATCCGCCCGAGGAGACCGTCGGCGGACGGGGCTCCGCCGGGCCCGGCCGTGGCGTCGAACCGGCCGTGGAAGTTGAAGCTGATGCGGGGTGCGGGGTGGTCGGTGAAGGGGGTGTCGGGGGCGAGGTGGCGCAGCGCGCCGTAGCCGATGCCCCGGTCGGGGACGGCCCGCAGTTGTTCCTTGACGGCCTTGACCGCGGCCCCGAAGCCGTCGCCGTCCCCCGCCTCGGGCAGGCAGGGCGCGAAGGGATGGATGGTCGTGAACCAGCCGACCGTACGGGTCAGATCGATGTCGTCGAACAGATCCTCCCGCCCGTGACCCTCGTAGTCCACCGCCGTCCGCTCCCGCCCCGTCCACGTACGCAGCACCCGCGCCAGACAGGTCAGCAGGACATCGTCGACCCTGGTCCGGTAGACGGGCGGCACCTGGTGGAGCAGCGCCGCCGTCGTCTCCGGGTCGAGGGTCACCTCCACGGTGGACTGGACGGCCATCGTGTTTCGTCCGTCGGGGAAGTCGACGGGAAGAGCGACGGCATCCGGGGCGGCGGCCTCGTGCCAGTAGGCGACCTGGTCGTCGAACCCGCCGTCCGCGGTGTGCCGGGCGAGCCGGTCGGCCCACTCCCGCACGGACGAGGTCCGTGCGTCGAGGCGCACCGAGTCCCCGGCGCGGGCCTGGGCGTACGCCGCCTCCAGGTCCTCCAGGAGGATGCGCCAGGAGACGCCGTCGACGAGGAGGTGGTGGGCCACGATCCCGAGGAGCGCGGGGCGGTCCGGGCCGCGGTCGCCCACGACGACGCGGAACAGCGGCCCCGAGGAGAGGTCCATTCCCGCCTGCGCGGCGGCGACCTGGGCACGCCAGGTATCGGTGTCGCCGGTGTGGACGGTGAGGACGGAGTCCACGACGACATCGGCGACGGGAGCGATGACCGCGGTCCACGCGTCGGCGCCGGGGGCACGGTGGAACGTGGAACGCAGTCCGTCGTGCTGCGCGACGAGCGCCGCCACGGCGGTCCGCAGCGCGGGCACGTCGACCTCGCCAGCCGACTCGAACGCCATCGACATGGCGAAGTGGTGCGGGGCCGACGGGTGGTGTGCGAAGAACCACTCACGGATCGGGGTCGCCCCGACCGGCCCGGAGACGGCCGGCCGACCCGTGTCGGCCGCCGCGTCGGACGGGTCGACGGCGGAGGACGTGGAACAGACCGCGGCGAGGTCGGCGACGTTCTGCCGCTGGAAGACGTCCCGCGAGGTCAGGGTGATTCCGGCTCGACGGGCGCGGGAGACGACTTGGAGGCTGGCGATGGAGTCGCCACCGCGGCTGAAGAAGTTGTCGTGGACGCCGACCCGTTCGACACCGAGCACATCCGCCCACACGCCCGCGAGGATCTTCTCCGCATCGGTGCGCGGAGCGACATACTCCTCCCCCGTCTCTGCCTCCGGAGCGGGAAGCGCCCTGCGGTCCACCTTGCCGTTCACGTTCAACGGCAGCGCATCCAGAACGACGAACGCCGACGGCACCATGTACTCCGGCAACGCACCCCCCGCATACTCACGCAGCACAGCAGCGTCGACGCCGCACCCGACGGC
>NZ_JBIAUE010000065.1:0-12227 GCF_042892615.1 Streptomyces sp. NPDC001750
GCTCGACGGTCCGCGGCCCAGCGGCGGGGATCCGGGCGGACACCTGCGCCCGGGCCGGTGCTGACGCCGCCACAGCCCCTGAGGCGCCCTCACGGGCCGGAACCGGCCCAGCAGTCTCGGCCGGGGCTGATACGGCCTCAGAGGACCGTTCAGGGGCCTGCACGGTCGCCGGGGCGGACTCACGGGCCGGGGCAGGGACCGGAACGGGCGCGGCAGGGACCGAAGCAGGGACCGGGGCCGGATCGGCGGCGGGTACACGTACCGGATCGGCCGGGGCAGGGGCCTGCGGGCGCGGCTGTGCGACCGGAGCGACAGCCGCGGAGACGCGCTCCGGGGCGGCGGGGAGCGCCGGGGCGGGCGAGGGAACGGTGACCGGCGCGGTGGGCGCGGCCGGGCGTGGGCGCGGGGCCGGGGTTCCCGGTGCCGTCGTGCCGTCAGCCTGGCCCTGAGCTGCGCGGCGAGGCGCGGGCGTGGTCTCCGCCGGTTCGGCCGGCTCGGCGGCTTCGCGGCGGGTGGTCAGCACGACGCCCACCAGGTGCACGACGACGGCCGCGACGAGCGGCGGGACCGTGGACACACCGATGCGCAGCTTCGCGCCGACCACGATGTCCCCGGACTGCACCAGGTGACCGATCGCGTTGAGCCCGACGCTGCCGAGCACGGCGGCGAGCGTGATCCAGCGGGCCAGGCTCCGCGCCTGCTCGCTCATCCGGGACGCCAGCCATACCGCGCCCGCGACCAGGGCGAGCGCGTCGACCGCGATCGGCAGCGACCAGGACATCCGGACCCGGCCCCACGCCTGGACCCAGCCGACCGCGTGCCCCAGCTCGGCCAGCGTGGCCGCGCTCGCCGCCATCGCGACCGCGCCCACCACCACCGCACCGGACACCAGCGCCACCAACAACCGGTCCACCGGCCCGCGCGCCTCTTCTGACCTCTTCATGGACTCCTCTTCCTTCTTGCAGTGGTTCGTGGGGATTTGGGCTAGCACTCGCCGCAGGTCTCGCCCGGGTTCAGCGGGCGGGATGTGTAGGCGCCGCAGGCCGGGCACTGCCAGAGGTGGCGCAGCACGCTGATCAGGCGAATGACGCGGGCGGTGGTGGTGGATGACACGATGGGGCCCTCCCTCAGGGAGATCAGCCGGGCCGCAGCTGCTTGGTCGTGGTGCGCGGCCCGGCACCGATGGCCGGACGGTTGTCCGGCTCCCCGCCCGCCCCGGAAACGTCGTCGTCCCGGGGCGGACAGGCAGCCGTCAACCAGCCGCCACCCCTTGACCGCCCGGCCCCGCCTCGCGTACACGCGTGCGCGGCACGCGGTACGCGCGGCACGCGGTGGCCCCCTCCCCGGGCACCAGTCCGGGCCCGAACCGGCCCGGCGCCGGACGCAGCAGGAGCGCCGGGGCCGTGTCCGCCTTGACCTCGTTGCACGGCGCGCAGGCGAGCACCAGGGCGGCGAGCGCCCAGGTGTGGGCGAGCGAGCGGGGCACGAGGTGGTCGATGGTCGCGCCCTGAAGGGCCGGGGCCGGGCCGAACGGCGTTCCGCAGTAGAAGCACTGCGCGCCGTCCCGCTCCGCCAGGGCCACCCGGATCCTGCGCCGCCGCGCCCGGTTCGGAGTGCCGGCGCTCACGCCGACGCCCCGGCCCGCGCGGTGCGCAGGTAGCAACCCGCCGCGCAGACTCGTGCACAACGGCCCGCGCCCTTCTTCTGGGCGGGCACGGTCTGAACCGGGTCCATCCGGCGCTCCTGGACCATCAGGCGCAGCGAGCGCACCGCCCGCTTGTACGCCTCGTACGTCGAGGCGGCCGTGCGGCCCAGCTCCCGCGCCACCTCCGCGTTCGACAAGCCGCGGGCGCGCAGCCGCACCACCTCGGCCTGCGCGGCGGGCAGCCGTCCGACCACCCGCGCCCACTCGCCCGGCAGCGCCTCCGCCTCGCGCTTCGCCAGCCGCCGCGCGATCTCGGCCGGGTCGCGCAGCACCTTCAGCGCCGCCCGCAGGTGCGTGGCCACGTTGCCCTGGCTGTCGCCCATCCGGGCCGCCACCGCCCGCTGCGTCATCCCCTCACACAGCAGCTCGATCACCTGCCGCTGACGCGGAGACAGCACACCCAGCGCCCGTGCCCAGCACCCGGAGATCTCCCCGGTGTCGGCCAGCCCGAGCAACTCCTCAACCGCGCAGTGCGTGGCGTCCTCGGGCCCCGGCCCGGCCAGCGCGTCCAGGCGCTGCTCCACGCTGCGCGCGTCCCCGGCCGACGCCGCCCCGAGCACCATCTCCAGCTCGTTGCGGCGCAGCCGCAGGTGCTGGTGGATCATCCGCTTCGCCCGCCACGCCAGCAGCGGGTACAGGTCCGCGTCCGAACGGTCAGCGAAGTCGTCCATCTCGTACGGGCGCATCGCCAGGTCCAGCCACATCTCCTGGACCAGGTCCTCGGCAAGCTGCCAGTCATCCACCCGCACGTACAGGTAGTGCACCAGCCTGCGGTGATGCAGCGACGCCAGCCGCCCCACCCGCTCCGCCTGCCCTGCCTCCAGCCCCCGCCGGCCCCCGCGCCGCACCCGCTCCGGCCGGTCCGCCACCTGCGCAGACACCGGCCGCTCAGCGACAATCGACACGTCGGTCCCCTCTCACACAGCTCGGTCCGACAGCGGTCGAGGTGCTTCCAACACCCCGACCACCACCCAGAAAGGCCCGAGGTGCTTCCAACACCCCTGGCCACGCCCGGCCGGTGCTTCCAACACCGGCCGGGCGCACCGACTTCAGACACGAAGTCGGCGCGCCGCTGACGTTAGCGGCACTCCATGAAGGCAGTCAACATCTTCAGACACGAAGTCGCGGACAGGTTTTCGCTGTTGATGGCCGGTCAGCGCCTCGAATGATGACTTCGGACCGGATGTTTTGCACCCTGGTCACGTCTTCGGACCCGAAGTTGCGCTACGCTGCCCGGCATGCCAACCAACAAGAAGTCACCGCCGATGCGGGAGATCGCGGAAGACCTTCAACGACGCATCGCTTCCGGCGAACTGCGTCCTGGAGACCCGCTGCCCAGCACCCGGACCCTCGCCTCTGAGTACGGCGTCGCAGAGAAGACCGTCTACCGCGTCATTTCCCTGCTCAAGGCAAGTGGGCAAGTCGAGGGGAAGCAGGGCAAGGGCGTGTTCGTCCGCTCCATCAAGCCCCTGGAGTGGCACATGCACCGCTTCGAACGCGGTCCCCGTCGCGACGACCCCTCAGAGGGCCGGGACGATTGGAAAGTCGGCGTCGAGGAGCAAGGGCGCGTCGCTTCGCAGGACACCCCGCGCGTGACCGTCGAACCTGCCCCTGCGGACATCGCCGGGTGGCTCCAGGTCGAGCCGGGAACCTTCGTCGTTGCCCGTCGCCGCGTGCGACGCGTCGACGGGGAGCCGTTCCAGTTGGCCGACTCATGGTTTCCCACGAACGTGGCGCTGGAGACGCCGCTGATGTTGGAGCGAGACGTCACGATGCCGGGCGGCATCCTGGCAAGCGTCGGCCACCCACAGAAGTTCCTGAGAGACGAAATCCGGGTCTGGCCGCCCACCTCCCCCGAGGAAGCCGCGCGCCTGGAGCTCGCCGAGGGAGTCGGCACTCCCGTCATCCGGCATGTACGCATCGGGTACGGCACGGACAACCGACCGATCCGGGTCATGACCACCGTCGCTGCAGGCCACCTGAACACGCTCGTCTACGAGATGGAGGTCTGAGTGCTGACCATGCGTCAAGCCACCGCCAGCGATGAACCCGCTCTCATGGAGATGCGGGTGGAGGCCGAAGCCTGGCTCGCTGCGGCCGGCATCGACCAGTGGCGCAACCCCGTCACACGATCGCGAGCCCTCGCGAAGTGGCAGAAAGACATTGCAGAAGGACGCACGTGGGTCGCTGTGAATAGCTCAGACAGAATAGTGGGAACGGTGACCCTGGCCGAGCCCGATCGGGATTTCTGGAGCGCCAAAGATTCCCCGGAAGACGCCGTTTACGTGGCGAAGCTAATTACAGCGCGCATTGCGTCTGGAAAAAATGTCGGAGGGCGAATTCTCGATTGGGTGAGTTCTGTTGCCCAAAAGAGAAATGTTTCTTGGGTCCGTCTCGACGTCTGGCGAACCAACAAGAAACTTCAGCAGTACTACGTAAAGGAAGGCTTTCGACACGTGCGCACAGAAGCGCCTCCACACCGGCTTTCAGGCTGGATGGCGCAGCGCCCGGCGACCGTCATCCTCCACCCGGGCGAGGAATTGAAAGAGCGCTCGGAGCCCAATCTCCAGCGCACCGCATGAGCACACACGCAACAGGCCCCGCCAGACGGCGGGGCCCGCAGGTCCCCCGGGGTGCGAACCCGGGCGAACAGCACTCTCACCAGCTACGAGGAGGTGCGCTCCCTTGAGCGTACGACGCGCAACCAGCACAGCACTACACCGGCAGGCTGCGGCCCTGGCCACGACAGAGGTGGCCCTTTCGACGTCGCACCGTGTGGCGCGGTGGTGTGCTGATCAGGGGTGGGCGGTGCACCCGCTGGCCCCGGGGAGCAAGCTGCCGCCGGCCAACTGCCGCCGCTGTGCCCGGCCCACTTCCGGGCGGCCGAACCCGCAGTACATCGAGCACGAGACGGCGGACTGCCGGTGCATCGCGGCCGGGGGCCGCTGCCACGGCGTGCGGGCGGCCACGACGGACCCGGCCCGCATCGACCGGTGGTGGTCGGCCGAACCGCGCTTCGGCGTCGGCATCGCCTGCGGCGCGTCCGGCCTGGTGATCCTCGACGTGGACGACCACACGGACGCGGACCGCCCGGAGAACCACGACTACCTTCCCGGTGTCAAGCTCCCCGACGGAGCCGCCCCGGAGAGCTTCAGGAGCGGGTGGGACACGATCGCCGCCCTGTGCGAGGTGCGGTGCGCGCCGCTGCCCTGGGTGGACCCGCCCACCCTGACCGTCCTGACCGCCGGGGGTGGCCTCCAGGCATGGTTCCGGGTCGAGGATCCCGAACTGTGGCACCCGGCCGCCGGACGCCTCGGCTGGCAGCTCGATCTGCGGGCGGGCCGCTCCTACGGCATCGCCCCGGGCACCGTCACCGCCGCCGGGACCTACCGGGCCCTCGGCGACTGCCGCACGGTCGCCCCTCTGCCGTCCTGGCTCGAGGAAGACCTGCGGCGCACCGGACACCACCGCAAACCCGACCCGGCACGCCAACGCCGCCGAAACGCCCGCCAGCTCCTGTCCACCCTCCGGCCGCCGAAGGGCGACGCCTACGTCCAGGCCGTGGTGCGCGCCGAGGTCGACCAGGTGGCCACCGCTCCCAGCGGCACCCGCAACCAGACCCTCTACAACGCCGCGCGGGCCCTGGGCCGGTTCATCCCGGCCGGGCAGCTCTCCGAGGCCGAGGCGACCGCCTGCCTGACAGCGGCCGGAACCGCCTGCGGGCTGTCCGACACCGAGACCCGCGCCTCGATCCGCTCCGGACTCCGGGCGGGCACCATCCGCAAGGGAGCCACCGCGTGAGCGACACCACCGCGCTGTCCGACACCGAGCGCGGGCTGCGCCTCCTCGCCCTGCTCGACAGCCAGCCCCAGCCCGAGGACCAGGACCCGCCCGTACAGGCCCCCGCAGCCTCTCCAGAGGACGAGCCGGACTCTTCCGAGGAGATCCCGCCGCAGCGCGCCGAGACCGCCCCCAAGAAGCCCAGGAAGGCCAAGGGACGGCCCCGGAGCACCGTTCAGGGCTCCGTCGCGGCCTCCGACGCCTTCATCGTCGAGGACGTCGTCACCGGCTGCCTGGAGGGCCTGTACTGCTGGTCCCCGCACCTGGACTGGATGCGGTGGACCGGGAAGGTGTGGTCCGTCACCAGCGAGACGACCGTGCGCGAAGAGGTCCGCCTCTACCTCGCCGAGTGGGTCGTCGGACAGCTCGCCAAGCCCACCGCCGGTGTCGGCCCCGACGACCTGGTCCGCCTCCTGGGCAAGAGCCGCATCGCCGGGCTGACCGACCTCTCCCGCGGCCTCCTCCTGGTCGACGGCGCCGACTTCGACAGCGACCCGGACCTGATCACCGTGGACAACGGCGTCGTCGACCTGCGCAACAGCACCCTGCTGCCCCACAACCCCGACCGGTACCTGACCCGCCTCATCCCCACCCGCTACGTCCCCAAGGCCACGCACGACGACTGGGACGCGGTCCTGTCCGCCGTCACCCCCGAGGTAGCCGACTGGCTCCAGCTCCGCCTCGGACAAGGCATCACCGGCCACGTCCCCGACGACGACGTCATGCTGCTCCTGCACGGCGACGGCCAGAACGGCAAGTCAAGCCTCGTCGACGCCCTGTCCCTGACCCTCGGCGGCAGCACCGACATCGGCGGCATGACGTTCCTCGACGACAGCGTCCTCACCGGCGACCGCGACGCGAAGGAAGAGCGCATGGCGCTCAAGGGCGCCCGCCTCACGGTCGCGGAGGAGCTGCCCGAGGGCCGCCGGCTCAACGTGGTCCAGCTCAAGAAGGCGGTCGGCACCGCCGTGATGAAGTCCCGTCACCTCTACAAACGCGAGGTGCAGTGGCTCACCAGCCACTCCCTGCTCATCACCACGAACTACCGGCCCGCCGTCTCCGAGACCGACCACGGCACCTGGCGCCGCCTGGCCATGGTCCCCTTCCCGTACACCTACGTCCGGGAACCCTCGAACGACCACGAGCGCAAGGGCGACAGCACCCTCAAGACCCGCCTCGCCGGACAGCCCCAGCGCGAGGCCGTCCTCGCCTGGCTCATTGCCGGGGCCAAACGCTGGTACAAGGCGGACCGCACCATGCCCGACCACCCGCCGGCCGTTCAGGACGCCACCCGGCAGTGGCGCATGGAGTCCGACGTGATCATGCGCTACTGGAACGAGCGCCTGGTGCCCGACTACGACTCCCACGTCATGTCCAAAGAGCTCATGGACGACCTCAACCAGTTCCTCGGCGAGATCGGCCAGCAGACATGGAGCCAGAAGACCGCCGCCGACCGCTTCAGCTCCCACGAAGAAACCAAAACCCACAAAGTCACCAAAGCGGTAATCCGACGTAAGAAAGGACTTTCCCGACCTCCGGGGGGCGGGCCCGACGGATGGTCCACTGCCCGGCCCGCGCCGCCCGAGCGGTACCACGCATGGCTCGGGGTGCGGTTCGCGAGCACCTCTGACCTGACCGACTGACCAACCACTCCCGACCCCCCGGCGGCAGCGTCCGTCCGGGGGTCGAGTGCTGTCTGAGGCGCGAGAGAAGCCGAGGGGTGGCACGGGTGGCACGGCACTCTGGAAACTTTCCCTATCTATATGCGAGGAAAAGTTTCCAAAGACCCGTGCCACCCGTGCCACCCGGCGCTGACCTGGGTGTTAGCCCCGCGAGGTGTGAGGTCGGTCCCGTGTCCGCCAGGCCGGTGTGTCCGGCTGTGAGCGCGGCTCGTGTCGCTGACGCCCCCTCGGGTGTCCCGGCCCGAGAATCGCGCTCACAGCGGCGCACAGCCGGTCTCGCGAAAGGTGCACCCGTGCCCGATCACCCGCCCCGCGGCGGCCCGCTCGACCCGCACGACGAGTCATGCGACCTGCTGGACTTCATCGCCCTGGCCGACCACGAGCAACGCTGCTGCGCCCGGCACCACCCCGAAGCCGACCGTCACGATCCGGTCGGCTACCAGGCCCCCGACTGGCCCTGGTAGCAGCGCTGTGCGCCTCTCTGAGCGCCTGTCAGTCGCCCCGGGTCTCCTTCCCCGGGATGACTGGCGTTCGCGGCTCAGGGGGGCGTACAGCGGTTTTCGGGCTGTCAGTTGTCAGCTGTGCGGGCCGTGGTGACGGCTCGTCGCCCGATGCTGGGCCGGTCCGGGGGCGCCTCTGTGAGGCTGTGAGGCCCGGTTCCGGCCCGGGAACCGCCGCACTCTTGGTCACTCGGCGTGACGGTGCACGGTTACGGGTTACCGGTTACAGCCCTCGGTGAGTGCCCGAATCGGCCCGTGGGCGGCCCGGATCCGGCTGCTGTGGGGCCTGTAACCGGTAACCGGTAACCGTGGGCTGTGACTCTGCGTGATGGCGGTGGGGTCGGTCCCGTGTCCGCCAAGCGCCCGCCGGTGGTCCGCCAAGTACCCGCCGGGGCCCGTCGAACACCCGCCGGTCCGGCGGACCCTGGCAGGTGTTCGGCGGACATCTGGCGGGTGCTTGGCGGACCACTGGCGGGCCCCGGGTCTCGCGTGCGCGTAGGTGCGCGCGCCTGTACGGGGCGGCCCGGATCCGCCCGTCACAGCCGTTGTCACAGCTCCTGTCACAGCCGCTGTCACGGGTCCGCGGCGACCGATTCAACGCCACCCTGTTGATCCGTGCTGATCCGTCCGCGATGCGTATCCGATGCGTGCTGATCCGTCAGCCGCGACGGATCGGCACGGATCAGGAACGGATCGTGGACGGATCAGGAAACGGATCGTGACCTGGGAGGACGGATCAGACGCATCAAATCCGCCGCCTGCCCCTGTTCCGGCTCCTGGAGCCGGTTTTCGGGGTGTCGGGCGGGGGCGGTGCCCTGATGCGTCCCGGGGGTTCCGCCCCGCCCCGTCCGGGCCCCGTACGGCTGGGGCCCGCCATCCCAGACGGGCCCGGGCGGACCCCAGACAGGTTCTGTCTGGGTTGGCAGGCGTGTATGGGTTGCTGAGCTGGGTGTATGGGTTGTCTGGGTTCGGGAGAGCACCCCGGTTCCGGCCGGGCGGGTCCCAGACAGCCGCTCATCGGGCCCGCCCCCGGCAACCCATACAACCCATACGCGCCCGCGGGCCCCCCGCTCGCCTGCCCGCAGACGGCTGCGCCCGTGCGCGTCCGGGCGCGCCTACGTGCGGCGGGCGTCCAAGCGCCTCCGCGTCCCGTGCGGGGACCGCCCGGCCGGGTTCGCCGGCTGACCGGGGCCGGGCCGGTCGGCGGTCCGTTCCGGGCATGGCGGCGCCTCGCGCGCGTTTGGCGTGCACAGGTGCACGTGCACACGCGTGCACGCGTAGAGGGCCCCGCCCGTCGCGCCTGTCTCGCGTGCGGGACGCGGCGGGCGTCCGCCGCGGCCGGGTGCGTTGCCGGGGCAGAGTCCCAGCGGTGCCGGGTGGCGGTCCGCTCACCTGCCGCCGGCCTGCCGGGCACCTGCCATCGGCCTGCCGTGGCCTGCTGCGTCCGGCAGGCCACGGCAGGTGGTCCGGCAGGCCGGCGGCAGGCCGGACCTGGGATGGCAGGTCGGCAGGCCGATTTCCCCGCCCCCCTGGCGGGGCCGGGATTTCAGGGGGTTTTGGGTGCGGTGCCGGGGTCGGCGGGGCCGGTACCGAGCGGGCGGCGGCGACCGCCACCGCCAGGAGCAGCCGACGGGGAGACGGGGGCGGGCTCGGCGGTCCACTCGCCGGCCGCCGCGCGTTCGGCGGCGGTCAGGGTCCGCGGGTCACGGGCGGGTGGCTCGGGCCGGGGGCGGTCGGTGCCGGGCCCGAGCGCCCGGCGGTGTACGGCGCTCACCGGCCCAGTCTGCCCATGTCCGGCCGGTGGCCGTCCGGCGGGAGGGACCAAGGGCCGGGCTTGCGCGCCTAACCCCCGGGCCCCGCATCGTGCTGTCTCGCGCCCGGCCGACCGGCCAGGTAGCAGACGCGCAGCGCTCATTCAATAGCTGCCCGGCGCTGAAATCGCAGGTCAGAACGTTGAATGGGCCCGCCCGATCGGACAACGTGCTGTCCGGGCCCCGGACTTGCGCGGCTTGCTCCCGGATCCCTCACGGTGCTGTCCCACCGCCTCCCCCGCCTCTGTCAAGCGTTCGCGAATCCGTCCCGACACCACGTCACCGCACCCCGTACGAGGGGCCGGAACGGATTTTCGCGAGAACTCGACCGAGCGGCCCGGCCGGCGGACTGTTGGCCCCGCGCTCAACCCGAGCGCCCCCTACGAAACGGAGATCCCTCGTGTCCTCGCTCGCCCTGCTCGTCCTCGTCGCCGTGGTCCTCGTCCTGGTCCTGGCCGTCGTCGCCATCCTGACGATGGGCGGCCTCGCCTACGTCGCCTACCGCTACCCGTCCCTCGCCACCCCGCTGACAGTCGCCATCAGCGGCGCGAGCCTCCTGTGCGCCGGCATCGCGGTCGCGGTCGCCGTCGCCGCCGCGATCCTCATCACCCGATGACACCGCGCACCACTCACCCCCGTGCCGGCCCCGCCGCGCCACAGCCCCCGGGCCGTTCTCCACCCCGCCCGGCCGGGCAGACCCGCGCCACGCTCCGTAATTACTTACTTCCCTACTCCCGCGCCGAAACCCGGGGCCGGGCTGCATCCGCCTAGGAAATGCCAGCTGACGTTCCCTCTCGGCGGGAGGTAAGGAAGTAAGTAACCACGGACCGTGACGGTGCGTCCGTCCTCGCGGACCGCGCCGCGCCTCCCCGGGGTTGCACCGACCGTTGCCTGAACCGTTGTCTGGACAGGTGAGCCCGGCGTTGCCCCGCGGGTACTGCCGGAGGTGTGAACCCCTCTTTCGCGATCTTGAGGGTTTCCGCAGGTCAGGCCCCCTGGGCAAGCCAACTCTGTCCGCCGACACCTCTTTTCTCCGCGATAGCCGGAGGAAGAGGTCGTGTCTTCGGGGCCGGGCGGCGCGGGCGGTTGCTGGCCGGTTTGCTCGACCCTCAGCCCGCGCCCACAGACGCGATCTGGACCTACGCGACCGGCGTCCCGTCCGGCTGGAAACCGGGCGACCCCGGCAAGCTCTACAACGTCACCTGCCCCGGGGCCGGCCGCGAACTGATGGGCGGCACCGTGTACTCCGCGACGGGCCCGGCCGGGGGCGGCGTCAACGCCCGGACAACCTCTCAGCCCGGAATCAAGGGGTGAACGGACCACCTGGCGGCGCCGGTTCTCCGCCCTCGGCGCTCGTGCCGCTCGGAGCGCTGTAGTGGGTACACGGAGCGGTCACGCCCCGAAAGGGCTGGCCCGGACCGGTCATCGGTCATCGGCCACCCGTCGGTGGCCGATGACCGATGACCGGTCCGGCATCGGCCACATGCGTCGTGACCTGTGGGTTAGCTGGCATGCTGGCTAGCTGATAAAGCCAGCAAGTCAGCTAGCCAGCTAGTTCATGGAGGCAGTGATGGCCCGACGGATCGCGATCGTCAACAACAAGGGGGGTGTCGGCAAGACCACCACCACGGTGCGTCTGGCCGAGGGCCTGGCGAAGGAGGGCAAGCGGGTCCTGGTGGTGGACATGGACCCGCAGGGCAACGCCTCGTCGATGCTCGGCTGGTTCTACGACCGGGAGCTGAAGCAGCCGACCATCAGCCAGGCGATCCGCGCCGACACCGACGGGGCGGCGCGCGGCGTCATCCAGCCGATCGGCTGGGACGCCCCGTACGCCGGCCGAATCAACCTCGCTCCGGCCACCCTCACCCTGGAGAACCGGATGGCCGAGGCAGGGGTGTCCGGCGCCTGGCGGCGCCTGGTGACCGCTCTGGACGGAGCGGACGACCATGTCGACTACACGCTGATGGACTGCCCGCCCTCGGTGTTCCACCTCACCCAGCTCGCCCTCGCGGCGGCCGACGACGTCGTGATCGTGACCGAGGCCGACATCTACGCCATCGAGGCCGCCGAACGCGTCCGCGACTTCGTCACCGGCCGCGCCCGTAAGGACCTCGCGAACCCCACGCTCACGATCCGCGGAGTCGTCATCAACGCCCTCACGAACACCGCCGTCCAGGCCGAACAGCGCGACTCCGCCCGCCGCATCTTCGGTGACCTCGTGTGGGACCCGATCATCAAACACCGCACCGTCCTGGCCGAGGCCGGCACCGACGCCCTCCCCCTGACCGACCCCCGCACCGCCGAGCCCCGCGCCTCGTTCGAGCTGCTCGCCGCCTCGTTCCTGAAGGCGGTGCCCGCCGCGTGAGCCGCCGCCGACAGGGCCGCACCGCCGACAACGGCGGCACCCGCCCGACCGTGCCCCTCCCCGCGCCCGCCCTCCCCGCAGAAGAAGACGAAGTCGCCGTCGGGGACCAGGTCGCCCAGGCCGCCAAACCCGCCCCGATCCCGAAGAAGAAGCGGCCCCCCTTCGGCAGCTACATGGACAGAGACCTACAGCGCCAGTTCAAGGCCCGCTGCGTCCTCGAAGGCATCGAGATGCAAGACGCCCTCGCGGACGCCATCCGGGACTGGCTCGACAAGGAACCATCGGCCTGACCAGCGGCTAGCTGGCTAGCTAGCAAGTCAGCTA
>NZ_JBIAUE010000066.1:0-10976 GCF_042892615.1 Streptomyces sp. NPDC001750
GAGCTGCAGATACTCATCGCGACCTGGACCGGCGCCTGCCCCACCTGTCACCGCGACATGCCAGACCCCGCACCAACATGACCAAGCCCTACTAGTACTGCGACCGGAAAGGCTCACGCGGCTGGCGGGTGGTCTACCTGCGAGTGCGGTGTGTCCGTGGTGGTGATTGTAGGTGTGCAGCCATTGCGGGGAGGCGTCGCGTCGTTCGGCTTCTGAGCGGTAGGTGAGTGCGCTGCGTGGACCTCCGACGAGCCAGGCGCGGTACTGGAACTGATCACGGCCGGAGTGGAATTGTGGAACTCCTGCCCAGTGGTCGTGAAGCCTTGTCCGGGCATCGCCGTGAACAGGGTGCGGGGCGCCCCCCTGGGCGTGTGACCCGTGCGTCGACCGGTTCGACGAGGTGGCGCCGAACCGGCGTCGTTCGACCGGAGGGCCGGGCGGCGTCCGGCACCCCGCGACGACCGCCGCCCGCGTTCACGGCCGACGGTTGACGGCGAGCCACTCGGCGGCGGTCTCCGCCAGCTCGTGGTCGCGTCCCGCCAGCATTGTCCGGATCATCCGCACGTCACCGCGGAGCGACCAGACAGGGTGCCCGAACGTGGCCGGGTTGTTCTTCTCGATCAGGAAATGGGCGGCCCAGGCGGTCCCGTAGCCGATCAGCGGCAGCGCGGCGGCGTACTTCTTGCGTCCTCGCGCCAGGCCGTAGGCGGCGACCGCGAGACCGGTGAGGGTCCCGGTCAGATGGACCCAGCGGGTCGCGGCCCTGGAGTGCATCGCGACGTAGTAGGGCCAGAAATCCTCGTACGAATCGAACTCCTGTTGTGGCATACGGGCACCGTAATGGCTCGGACGGCAACCGGAAACGGCCCGGACGCGTCGGAGCGGAGAGGAGGGGCGGCCGGAACCCGCGGGGGTGGTCCCGGCCGCTCCCTCCCGTCCGCGTGTCAGTGCCCCGCCACGGACCTTCTCGCGACCGGGAAGTCGAAGTAGGTGTCCGGGAACGGCTCCGCCCGGAGGGTGTAGTGCCACCATTCCTCGGCCAGGTTCACGAATCCGGCCTCGGCGAGGGTCCGCTTCAGGAACTGCCGGTTGGCCCGCTGCGCTCCCTGGACCCGTGGGTCGTCGGTGTGGGCGAGCGTGTCGAAGCAGTCGAAACCCGTGCCCATGTCCACGGAGCTGTCCGGGAAGCGTTCGTCCTGCGGTGCGTAGCAGGGCACGTTCCACCGGCCGGGGTCGTCCGGTCCGGCCGGCGCAGCGGGCAGCTTCACCAACGTCAGGTCCACCGTGCTGCCCCGGCTGTGCCCGGACTTCTCCGCGATGTACCCGTCCGCGAACAGCCGCGACTTGTCGACCCGGGGGTAGAACTCGCCCTTCATCGTCCGGTCGTCGAGGTCCTTCGCCCAGCGCACGAAGTGGTCGACCGCCCGCTGCGGCCGGTAGCAGTCGTACACCTTCAGGGAGTAGCCCCGGCGCAGCAGCCGGGTCTGCGCACGATGGAGGGCCCGGGCCGCGGGGCGCGTCAGGATGCAGAGCGGCTCGCGGTAGCCGTCCACCGGCACGCCCATGAAGGTGTGGGCGGTGGGGTAGCGCATCTCCTGGATGATCGTCGGGTCCACCGAGCGGAGAGCGACGAATTCGCCGGGGGCCTTCGGCTCGGGCCGGGCGCGGGCCGCCGGGGCGGTGGCGGTGACGGCGAGCAGGGCGGCAGCAGCGGTCACCAGGAGGCGGAAGGCGGAACGCATACCTGTCATGGGCACATAATCCTGGAACGGGGGAGAGCTTGACAGGGGATCGGATACAGTCCGCGCGTGTCCGCGATCACGAATCATCCGCAGAAGCCGGTCAAGGGCTCCCACTGCGCCACGTGCGGCGCACCGTACGCCGTCCCGGCGGCCCCGGGTGCCTGGCCCCGCACCTGCGCCGTCTGCGGCGACACTGCCTACCGCAACCCCCTGCCGGTCGCCGTGGCCCTGCTCCCCGTCACCGGCCGCGACGGCACCGGCCTCGTCGTGATCACCCGGACCATCGCGCCGCAGTTCGGCGGGGTCGCGCTCCCCGGTGGCTTCATCGACCACGACGAGGACTGGAAGCACGCCGTGGTGCGCGAACTCCGTGAGGAGACCGGTATCGAGGCCGACGAAGGGGACGTCCGGCTCGCCGACGCCCTCAGCGACCCGGAAGGCCACCTGCTCCTCTTCGGGCTCCTCCCGGTACGCCCCTCGGCCGCCCTCCCGCCCTCCGTACCGACCGACGAGACCACGGGCTTCCACGTGCTCGGCGCACCCACCGAGCTCGCTTTCCCCCTGCACACGCTCGCCGTCCGGTCGTGGTTCGAGGGCGCCTACCACTGACCGGACGGACACACGGGGCGCCCGGTCACCGCCCGCCCCGGGCCCGCCACCACGGCCGGTGCCCCGCGTCCGCCGGCGTGCGCCCCGGCACCACGCTTCCGTGACCGCGCACCCCGGCACTCCGAGCCGTCCTGCCGTGCGCTCCGGCACCACGCTTCCGTGACCGCGCACCCCGGCACTCCGAGCTCGCCCGGTTGCGCGCCCCGGCCCTATGCGCCGCGCACACGTACCGGGCGGCCCGGTCCCTCCGCCCCCTCACGCTCCACCACGACCTTTCCGTCCACCAGCCTCGTCGTGTACCGCTCGACCTCCGCCCGTTCCCGGCCGTCGCCCGGGTCCGGCACCACCAGCCCACCCCCGGTGCGGCCCGCCGCCGGAGCCCACACCTCCAGTTCCACCTCCCCGTCCGCGCCCCGCACGGGCAGCACCGAACCGGCCCGCGCCAGCACCGGCACCCGGGACAGCGGAGCGTCCAGCAACACCTGTCCCGGCCCCTCGTGGACCTCGCCCGTCGCCGTGTCGTACCACCGGCCCCGCGGCAGCCGCACCGCCCGGCGGTCCGCACCCCGCTCCAGCACCGGCGCCACCAGCAGCGCGTCCCCCAGCAGGAACGCGTCCTCGCAGTCCCGCAACGCCCGCTCCCCGGGCGCCCCCCACCACAGCGGTCGCACGTAGGGCGCGCCGGTCAGCGCGGCCAGCCCCGCCAGTGTCTCGAAGTACGGCCTCAGCCGCTCCCGCTCCACCAGCGCGGCCCGTGCGTACTCCAGCACTTGCGGCCCGAACTCCCACGGCTCCCGCCGACCTGCGTCGATCGCCGCGTGCGTCCGGAACAACGGCACATAGGCGCCGAGCTGGAACCACCGCAGATACAACTCGGGCGAGGGGGACCCGTCGAACCCGCCCACGTCCGGCCCCGAGTACGGCACCCCGCACAGCCCGAGCCCCAGCACCAGTGCCAGCGACGCCCGCAATCCGGGCCAGCCGGTCGCCACGTCACCGGACCAGGTGCCCCCGTACCGCTGCATCCCCGCCCAGCCCGAACGCGAGAACAGGAAAGGACGCTCCCGCGGCCGCAGTCGGCGCAGCGCCTCGTGACCGGCACGCGCCATGGCGAGCCCGTACACGTTGTGCGCCTCGCGGTGATCCCCTCCGCGGCCCTCCAGGCAGTGCCGCGCCGACCGAGGCAGCGTCGGATCCCCGAACGCCGCGAACGACACCGGCTCGTTCATGTCGTGCCACACTCCGGAGAACCCCTGCACGAGCCGCTCCTCGTACAGCCCGCCCCACCACTCCCGCACCAGCGGGTCGGTGAAGTCCGGATACACGCACTCACCCGGCCACACCTCCCCGCGCACCACCCGCCCCCGGGCGTCCCGCACGAACGCCCCCCGGCTCCCGACCTCCGTGCCCGAGTCGAACACCGCGTACCCGGGCTCCGCCTTCACCGCGGGATCGACGATCGACACCAGCCGGACCCCCTTCTCCCGCAACTCCTCCGCCAGCCCCGGCAGATCCGGGAAACGCCCCCGGTCGACGGTGAAGACCCGGTTTCCGTCGAAGTGATCGATGTCCAGATGCAGAGCGGACAGCGGCAGCTCCCGCTCCCGGTACCCGGCGACGATCCGCCGCACCTCCCGCTCGCCGCCGAACCCCCAACGGGCGTGCTGCGGACCGAGCGCCCATGACGGCGGCAGCGCCGGGGCGCCCGTGAGCGCGGTCCAGCTCTGCAGCACCCGGGCCGGCGTACCCGCCGTCGCCCAGCACCGCAGTGGCCCGCCGTCCATCCGCACCTCGCACGTGCCCGGCCGGTCATGGCCGGAACCCGCGCCCTCCTCGCCCTCGCGCAGGGTCACCCGCCCCGACCAGCTGTTGTCGTGGAACAACAGATGCGTCCCCGCGTCGGACACCACCAGCTGCACCGGCATGGTCAGGGACAACGGATCGTCCTCCGGTCCGAACCGCCCGCCGGGATCGGTGTTCCACAGCCGGTACACCCCGTCCCGCAGCCGAGGGCCCGAGGCCCGCCCGCCGAGCCCGAAGAACCGGGCGTCCGCGGGCACCTCGGACCGTTGCACCCACCGGGCCGCACCCCCCGCGACCGGCTCCCACCAGCGCGGCGGCAGCTCGCGCCGGAGCATCACCCCGCCCGGCGTCCGCAGCTCCACGGCCCCGTGCCGCGACACCGCGAGGGTCAGCCGCTCCGACACCACCTGCCAGCCGTCCTCCGTGTCCGGCTCCAGCCGGGCCCGCGGATCCGCCTCCGGCGCCGCACCGGCCAGCGCGTACGACGGCAGCGGGTCGGCCCCGTCCCAGCTCCAGAACACCGCGCCGCCCACCGTCACCCGGACCCGCAGCTCCGACCGCGCGAACCGCACCAGGCCCCCGCCCGGCCCCGGCTCAGCCCCCACCACGAGCCCCGGCACCCGCGCCCGCTCCGCACCGCGGCGCGGCAGCGCCCGCGCGTCCGCGTTCCGCCGGCGCACGGCTGAGCGCACCATGCGCAGCCCCCGCGCCGAACCGACCAACTTCACCGAGCGCACCAGGTCACGACCATCCATGCGGCTCACCCTGCCACCCGGCGGACCGGGGGCGGGCCCCGTTCAACTTCCGTTCACCCACGGTCGGCCCGCGCGTACCCGTGGTCGGCCCACATGTGCGGACACCGGACCATGGGCGGTGAACCCTGGTGCGAACGACGATCACATGGCATCGTCCGTAACGGCCGCCTCACGCGCACACCCCGGCACGGGTGCGCGTCCCATGCCGACCCCGCGTATCCGTACAGTCAGGGAGCAGCCCCATGACCGCAGCAACCGACGAGACCCCGCTCTGGCAGCCCGGCCCCGACCGCGTCGCCGCCGCGGCCGTCACCCGCTTCCAGAACTGGGCGGCGGGGCGCTACGGAGCCCCGGCCGAAGGCGGCTACCAGGCACTGCACCGCTGGTCCGTCGAGGAACTCGACACCTTCTGGAAGGCTGTCGCCGACTGGTTCGACGTACGGTTCTCCACCCCGTACGAGTCCGTCACGGGCGACCGCACCATGCCCGGCGCACAGTGGTTCCCGGGCGCCACCCTCAACTACGCCGAACACGCCCTGCGCGCCGCCGAGGACCCCTCGCGCGCGGACGCCCCCGCGCTGCTCCACGTCGACGAGACCCACACCCAGGCCGCGGTCTCCTGGTCCGAACTCCGCCGCAGGGTCGGATCCCTCGCCGCCGAACTGCGCGCCCTCGGCGTCCGGCCGGGCGACCGGGTCAGTGCGTACCTCCCCAACATCCCCCAGGCCGTCATCGCCTTCCTCGCCACCGCCGCCGTCGGCGGGGTCTGGACGTCCTGCGCCCCGGACTTCGGCGCCCGCAGCGTCCTCGACCGCTTCCAACAGGTCGAACCCGTCGTCCTGTTCACGGTGGACGGCTACTGCTACGGCGGCAAGGAGTACGACCGCGCCGACACGGTCGCGGAGCTGCGCCGCGAACTCCCCACCCTGCGCGCCGTCGTCCACATCCCGCTCCTGGGCACGGACGCCCCGGACGGCGCGCTCGAATGGTCCGCCCTCACCGCCGCGGACACGGAACCCGTCTTCGAGCCGGTGCCCTTCGACCATCCGCTGTGGGTGCTGTACTCCTCCGGGACGACCGGACTCCCCAAAGCCATCGTCCAGTCCCAGGGCGGCATCCTGCTCGAACACTTCAAGCAGATCGGCCTGCACTGCGACCTCGGCCCCGAGGACCGGTTCTTCTGGTACACCTCCACCGGCTGGATGATGTGGAACTTCCTCGTCTCCGGCCTGCTCACCGGCACCGCGCTCGTGCTGTACGACGGAAGCCCCGGCTTCCCGGACGTCAGCGCCCAGTGGCGGATCGCCGAACAGACCGGAGCCACCCTCTTCGGCACCTCCGCCTCCTACGTGATGGCCTGTCGCAAGGCCGGCATCCACCCCGGGCGCGACCTCGACCTCTCCCGGATCCAGTGCGTCGCCACCACCGGATCCCCGCTCCCGCCCGACGGATTCCGCTGGCTGCACGACGAGGTCGGCGACGACCTGTGGATCGCCTCCGTCAGTGGCGGAACGGACGTGTGCAGCTGCTTTGCCGGTGCGGTCCCCACCCTCCCCGTGCACATCGGCGAGCTCCAGGCCCCGTGCCTCGGCACGGACTTGCAGTCCTGGGACCCCGCGGGCAAGCCGCTCGTCGGCGAGGTCGGCGAACTCGTCGTCACCGCACCCATGCCGTCCATGCCGATCCGCTTCTGGAACGACCCCGACGGCAGCCGCTACCACGACAGCTACTTCGACATGTACCCCGGCGTCTGGCGTCACGGCGACTGGATCACGATCACCGAACGGGGCTCGGTCGTCATCCACGGCCGATCCGACTCCACCCTCAACCGCCAAGGCGTGCGGATGGGCTCGTCGGACATCTACGAGGCCGTCGAGCGGCTTCCCGAGATCCGCGAATCCCTCGTCATCGGCATCGAGGAACCCGACGGCGGCTACTGGATGCCGCTGTTCGTCCACCTCGCCGAGGGCGCCGTGCTCGACGACGACCTCCGCGACAGCATCAAGCGCACTATCCGCGAGAACCTCTCGCCGCGTCATGTTCCGGACGAGGTCATCGAGGTCCCCGGCATCCCGCACACCCTCACCGGCAAGCGCATCGAGGTTCCGGTCAAACGCCTCCTGCAGGGAACCGACCTGACCAAGGCGGTCAACCCCGGCTCCGTCGACAACCTCGAACTCCTCCGCTTCTTCGAGGACCTCGCCCGCAGACGTCGCTGAGCGCCATGTTGTCAGTGCCCATGATTACTCTGAGTGAGCAACGATCGTCAGCGCACTGGGGGAGTCACATGGCGCACCACAGCAACATCCGGCGGACCGGGCCCGGCGGGACCGAGCCCGGGAGGACCACGCGCGAAAGGGCCGCACAGGAAGGGCCGGGGCGGGAGAGGCGGGAGGGGACCGTCACCGCCGCCCGGCCCCGCGGCCGAGGTCGTACCGGGACGTCCATGCGCCGCACGCTGCGCCGCGAAGCCCCCAGCACTATCGGCCTGCTGGCCGACGAACGGGACTTCGCGGCGATGCGGCGCTACCGCACCTTCGCCTTCGACGACCACACCGTCTATCTCCAGCAGGTCGAGGGCCTGCTCAAGTCCCTCGCCGCACAGGGCAGGCACGCCACGGTCGCGCTCTTCGACCCCGAGGAGTACGCGGAGTTCTGCGCCGAGTCCGGAATCACGGCCGACGCCCCCGCCAGCCGCAGCCGCTTCACTGCGGAGATCGCCGCGTCCGGAGCCACCGTCGCGTACACCGGCCAACGCATCGAGGACCTGATCCCGCTCCTGGTCGACCGGGCCGTCCGCCAGGCCACCTGGGAGTACGCCACGATGACCCTGGCCGGCCTCGGGGAGTGTGCGGACTGCGGCCAGGACATCGGCCGCGCCGCCTTCGACCGGGCCTCCCATCTCCTGCTGCGCATGCTGGAGACCGCGGGTCCGGGCACCCACCACCTCGTCTGCTCGGCCCCCGCGGCGGGCGAGCACCTGCTCTCGGTCCTCCACGTCGAACGTGACACCGGGGGCCCCGCCCGCCTCGAATCGTCGGAGGGCGTCGAGTTCGTCACCGTCCTCGCCGTCGGCGTCGCCCTCGAAAAGCCCGGGGGGGTCGTGCTCCGCACCAGCAATCCCGGCACCCGGGACCGCGTCCACGGCTGGCGCCTGGACCGCGCCCGCCTGGTCCCGCTCACCGCGGGCGAGGTCTTCAGTGCCTACTGCACCGACGCCGACACCGGCGAACCCGTCGCCCCCGAGCCGCATGTGGACTACTGCGCGGGCTTCGACCTCGGAGCCGACGAGCCGGAAGAACACCACTGAGAACGGAGGAACACCGGGACGGGGACGCACCACGCGAGGACACGGAAGGGGCTCCCCGCACTCATCGGGCGGGGAGCCCCTTCACCTCGCGGCTACTCGCCCGACAGCACGGCCTGAGCGGCCGTCCGGGCCTCCTCCGCGGAGTCCGCCGCACGTGCGGCGGAGGCGGCGCGCTCGCACTGCGCCAGCGTGTGCTTGGCCAGAGCGGCGCGCACATACGGAATGGACGCCGCGCCCATCGACAACGACGTCACGCCCAGACCCGTCAGAACGCAGGCGAGCAGCGGATCGGAGGCCGCCTCACCACAGACGCCACAGCTCTTTCCCTCGGCCCGGGCCGCCTCCGCCGAGAGCGCCACCAGGTCGAGCAGCGCTGGCTGCCAGGGGTCCTGGAGCCGGGACACCGCCCCCACCTGCCGGTCGGCGGCGAAGGTGTACTGCGCCAGGTCGTTGGTGCCCAGCGACAGGAACTCCACCTCCTGCAGGATCGAGCGTGCCCGCAGCGCGGCGGACGGGATCTCCACCATCGCCCCGAACTTCGCCCCCAGCCCCGCCTCACGGCAGGCGTCGGCGAAGGCCCTCGCGTCCGTGCGGTCCGCCACCATCGGGGCCATGACCTCGAGATGGACGGGCAGACCCTCGGCCGCCTTCGCCAGCGCGGCGAGCTGGGTCCGCAGCACCTCGGGGTGTTCCAGCAGGCTCCGCAGCCCGCGCACACCCAGCGCCGGGTTCGGTTCGTCCGCGGGCGTCAGGAAGGCGAGCGGCTTGTCGGCACCGGCGTCCAGCACCCGCACCACGACGCGCCCTTCGGGAAACGCCTCGAGCACCGCCCGGTACGCCGCGAACTGCTTCTCCTCCGACGGCGCTCGATCGCTGTCGTCCAGGAAAAGGAACTCGGTGCGGAAGAGACCCACACCCTCCGCACCGGCCTCGACCGCCGCGAGCACGTCCCCCGGACCCCCCACATTGGCGAGCAGCGGGATCTTGTGACCGTCGGAGGTCGCCCCCGGACCGGTCGACGCGGCCAGCGCGGCCTTGCGCGAGGCGGCGGCACTCCGCAGTTCCGCGCGCTTCTCGGCGCCGGGCTCCACGAAGACCTCGCCGGTGCTGCCGTCCACCGCGACGACAGCGCCCTCGGCCAGCTCGGTGGCACCGGGGAGGGCCACCACGGCGGGCACCCCGAGCGCCCGGGCCAGGATCGCGCTGTGACTGGTCGGCCCACCCTCCTCGGTGACGAAACCGAGCACCAGCGCGGGGTCGAGCAGCGCGGTGTCGGCGGGCGCCAGGTCCCGCGCGATCAGTACGTACGGCTGGTCGCTGTCCGGCACGCCGGGCATCGGCACACCGAGCAGCCGGGCCACGATCCGGTTGCGCACGTCGTCGAGGTCGGCGACCCGCCCCGCGAGGTACTCCCCGGCATTGGCGAGCAGCGCCCGGTAGGAGGCGAAGGCGTCGTAGACCCCCCGTTCGGCGGAGCTGCCGACGGCGATGCGCCGCTCCACGTCGGCCATCAGCTCCGGGTCCTGCGCCATCATGGCCTGGGCCTCGAGGACGTGCTGCGCCTCGCCCCCGGCCAGGTTGCCCCGCGCGATCAGGTCCGCCGCCACGGCCTCCACCGCCTGGCGGGCGCGCCCCTGTTCGCGCTCCGCCTCCTCGGCCGGGATCTGCTTGGCCGGCGGTTCGAGCACCGCCGTACCCATATGACGCACCTCGCCGATCGCCACCCCGTGGCTCACGCCGACTCCTCGCAGCGTTGTCTCCATCTCACCCGTCCCCGGTCGTGCGGTGGGCCGTGCCCCCGCTGTGGATATCCGGTCCGCTGTCACTTCGCCGAGCCCGTCACTGCCAGCCGAACAGTGTGTCGCCGGTCTTCACGTCCCCGTCCTCACGGACGTCGGCGAGGGAGTCGGCCGTGGCCTCGAGTGCGACGACCGGGCACACGGGAGACTTGCCCGCAGCCTCCACACCCGCGGGATCCCACCTCACGATCGCCTGGCCGCGCGCGACCGTGTCCCCCTTGTTGACGAGGAGTTCGAAGCCCTCGCCGTTGAGCTGAACGGTGTCGATACCGAGGTGGACGAGCACACCGTGCCCCTCCCCGTCCACGACGACGAACGCGTGCGGGTGGAGGGAGACGACGATGCCCTCGACCGGCGACACGGCCTCGGACGGCTCACGTACGGGATCGATCGCGGTCCCCGGGCCCACCATCGCGCCGGCGAAAACCGGGTCCGGTACTGCGGCGAGCCCGATGGCACGTCCGGCAAGAGGCGACGTCACAGCGGTCATGGGGAACCTCCCAGGGTGGAGCTCGGGTGGCGTCGTCACGGCTGGCGGACGACGGCGTGCTGTTCAGCAGCGTAAGTCATAAGAAGTTCTGATTCCGGCCGAGTGCTGACGGTTCGAGACCCAGCGTGGTCACCGGAAGCGATTTGCCTCGCCCCGGGCCCACCTGTATGGTCATACCTCCGCCTGACCCCGGTGCAACGTGGAAAAGGGGTCGGTGACGACTCCTCACGCACGATTCCATTTCAGGGTGGGCACCTGCATGTCCGCAAGGGCCGGCCAGAGAATGGGAAAATGCCTGATAGAGTCGGGCACGCCGGAAAGGGAAAGCGCGAAAGCGTATATCTGGAAGGCGAATTCTTCTGCTCTGCAGAGGCCCGCTTCGACCGGGAATCGGACACGAAAGAGTCTGATAGAGTCGGAAACGCAAGACCGAAGGGAAAAGCCCGGAGGAAAGCCTGGACCGGAAGG
>NZ_JBIAUE010000067.1:0-10507 GCF_042892615.1 Streptomyces sp. NPDC001750
CCTGGAAGCGTTCGGCGGCCCGGCGCAGGGGCCAGCCGTCCTCGACCACGCAGCGGGCCAGGCGCAGCCGTCCGGTCTCGGTCAGGGGTGCATTAGGTGGGGCACGAGGGCCTTTCGTTCGGTGCAGACGTCGCAATCCACACCGAGCCCGGAAGGCCCTCACCTGTTCAAGATCCCTCAGCCGAGATCTCACTCACCCCGTCCACAACCTCCCCGGACAGAACACCTAGGGAATGACACGGTTCCTCAGATTGTGCGGGTAGGGGCCTTCGCCGTGGATTCTCAGTTCCGCGGCCACGTCGAAGCTATAGTAGGGATGCGAGGTGAAGTAGCTGTCCAGGTTGGTGCCGCCGAAGCAGATGAGATCCGCTCCACCCGCCGAGTTGGGCCCGTTGCACAGGCTCAGCGTCGGGTACTGGAATCCGTCGAGCGGGCGGAAGCCGGTGCCACCGGGGCCGGGAACGGGCAGGTGACCGACGAGCCCGCCAGGGTCGCCCGCCCAGTTCGACTCGCCGGGCTGCCGCCGGCCGTCGGCGAACAGGATTCCCTGGATGTTCCGTCCGGGCGGTTCGGTTTCCAGGACGGTGCCTGCGACGAGGGCGCCGAGGCTGAATCCGACGATGTACACCTTGGTACTGAGGTCGCACCCGTGGGTGACATAGAGGTTGTAGAGCGCCGTCCTGAGGTTGGCGACACCGGCGTCGACATCGGCGTACAGGTTGATGTCGTTGGCACTGTTGGGGTAGGGGATGCGCACCGGATTGGCTCCCTCGGGAGCGAGAGCTGGGTCCAGGAGCTTCTGGGCCCCGCCGTCCTGCCAGCCCGGGACCACGAACATGACCGGCCCGCAGGGCTGGGCGGGCCGTGCAGGTACGGCCCGGGCCGTACCGGCCGACCCGATGACGGCGCTGGCGATGCTGGCGATCGACAGGACGATGGCCAAGAACCATCTCTGTCGCGGCTGTACGAAGCTTCTCGTCACGTCTATTCCTTTCGTTGATTGCGTCCGGTGCGGGCCGGGCTACGTCAGGAACGCCGACTGGGCGGCGTTGTAGATTGCCTGCTCCTCGTCACCGAGGTGGGTGGAGCTCATGTTGGGGCCCTCCTGCCAGCCGAGGACGCCGATGATCTGGCCGTGGGCGTCGTAGCGGGAGAAGACTCCGGTCTGGAGGCCCGCGCCGGTGCGGGTTGCGTGGAAAGCGAAGTGCTTGACCGAGCATTCAGCGCCTGGAGCCTGATCGGGTCGGCTTCCCGTTCGTTCCACCCGATCGGGTGTCAGGTAGAAAATCAGGTACGCGCACGAGAAAGAGAGCGATGGCTTCTCAGGAGCCTCAACGGATCGGCAGGACAGCCTTCAGTGTTCTCACGGCGCGCCCCTCATTCGGGTACACGTGATCGAGGATCAGAACGAACTCACGGCGCGACTCAGCGGCGACCGCACCCGCGCCTGGGGGCCTGCCGCGCCAGTTCATCTGCCGACTGCGGCCCGAGCATGGATGGTCGCCGCCGTCTGGTACGACAGCCCGGACGCCCGCAGGCTCACCCAGGCCCTCCACCGCGAGCAGGTAGCGACCTACGGCCGAGCCGACGACCCCGAAGCCACCGAAGCCGCTGAGTTCGAACCACCCAGCGGTGTGTTCCTCCTCGCCGCCCGCGCGGACGGCACCGCCTTGGCCTGCGGCGGGTGGCGCACCGCCGGACCCACCACCGCCGAGATCAAACGCATGTACGTCACCCCCGTCATCCGCGGCCACGGTTTCGCGCGACAACTCCTCGAAGCTCTGGAACACGATGCTCGCCAGCACGGGATGAGCGAGGCGATCCTGGAGACCGGTGTCAGCAACCTTGCCGCGCTCACGCTCTACATCCGTTGCGGATACACCCTGGTCGCTCCCTACGCCCCTGGCCGCGACCCCCGGATCAACCGAGCGCTGAGCAAGGCACTGGGGACGTCGGCCGAAAGGGCAGTAGTCCGGCAGCGCGACGCTTCCCGCGATCGCCACCTACAGCCGCAGCGACGCCCGCGTGACCACGCACAAGGTTCGCCGGCCGCCCCGGGCCTTTCAACCCGCTCCAACAGGAGCAGGGGGCAGACACATCGTCCCTCAACTCCCCCGGAAGCCAAAGAGCGACCGGGAGAAGAAGGCGGAGCTGCGCAAGCAACGGCGGCGGCTCCAGGACGCCGGACGGCGCCGCTTCGTCTCCGGGCAGTCGCGCTGGCCTCTGCCCCGGCAGAATCGGATCGGCAACGCGGCCGCGCGCCGTGATACCCGCGCTCTGTCCCGGGTGCGGCACTCCAACGCCTGGCTGTGGTGACGATGCCGCGCATCGCCCACCGAGTGGACCGCGCGATGCTCTGCATTCCCGGTGCACGATGCCGGCATCGGGTGGGCTCCACCTGGTGGGTTCCACCCGGTGTGCATCGGCTGACGGTGGACTCCACTGAGCTTCCGCCAACTTGAAGCCGCAAGCGTCAGCGGCCAGTTGGAATTCCCCGGTGGCGGCCACTTGGTGGGGAGTTGTCTGGCCACCGATGGTCACTCTGTGTTGATGTTCCACATCGCTCAGCGGCTCGCGGATGAAGCCGGAAGGAGGCTCCGGCGTGCTCGGTGCGGCGATGGCGGCGGGTGGCCCGGTGGTGATCAGGGCCTGGCTATCGGTGGTGACGAGATGCGTGTTGTTGCACCTGCCGTAGCGGCATGTGGTGTCGTCGAGGTACCACCCGCAAGAAAGGCTCGCTCTGCGATGTACCCCTCCGTCACGTCTCCTCGCCAGGTCAAGATCGGTGATGCCGCCGCCTTCGCCGGGACCACCCCGCGCGCCATCCGCCACTACCACCAGATCGGTCTGCTGCCGGAGCCCGAGCGAGGCGGTGACGGTCGCCGCCGCTACGACTACGACGACATGATCCGTCTGCTGTGGGTCCGCAAGATGGCGGAGGCCGGAATCAGTCTGGACGACATGCGGGCCGCCTTCGACGGAGCCCGCGACATCGAGGAGACCCTGGGCCGGCTGGAGGAGACCCTGGCCGCCCAGGAGGCCGACATCAAGCGTCAGCGCGCGGCAGTCCAGCGCCTGCGGGCCGTGGGCAGCCCGCTGGGTCTGCTCTCCCAACTGGTGACGGACCGGCTCAGCCACCTGCCTCCGGGCGCACTGCGCCCATCCGACCTGGACGCCCTACTGGTCACGGAACGGATCTTCGGGCCGTTGGGAGCCGCTGTCCAGGCCAGCGTGTTCATCGTGCTGGCCACCCACCCCGACCTGCGGGCCGACGCGGACCGCCTCGATGCGGCCGACGTCGCCCTCGACGACAGCGTCGATCCCCATGACCCGCGTGTCGAAGAGCTCGCCGCGCAGCACTGTGCCCACCACAAGGCTCTGGTGCAGGCCATCGAGGCGGACGGGGTGGACGCGGCTGAGGAGAAGCTCTTCGAGATCTACGACGCCGACCTGGCGGGCGAAGAGGACGCCCGGATGAGCGCCTTCGAAGCGGTCACCAAAATGCCGTACGAATTCTCTCCCGCCCGGATGCGATGCATGGAACTCACGGCAGAACTCCTCGCCCAGGACGACCAGGACACCCCGGACGACAGCTGATCGCCTACGACAGGCACGGACGGACCAGTCAGCCGCCCCTTCGCCTGTACACGACCGGCCGCATCAGGCGTTGGCTGCGGGGAGACGGAGAGTGACATCGCAACTGGCCGTACGTGGGGAATCCGGACTGGCCGCTGACACCCGTCGGGCGGGCCTGGTCGCGCAGATGTCGAGCTTCAGCCGCCTCGGCGCCGCGACCGGCCGGGACCCCGCCGCGCTCCGGGACACCCTGGAAGGCACGTCCGGCACCTGCAAGGAGTGCGACGCTCCGCTCCCAGCGACCAAGCCCGGCGCCAGGAGTCCCCGCCAGCACTGCTCCGCCCGCTGCCGTCAGCGAGCCCACCGAAGACGCCACCGCCCGGACCAGTCCACTCAACCACATTCGCTGGCCCGCGAGTTCTGCGCGAAACCCATCGCCGAGACGGCCGAGGGAGAAGCACGGCGCTGGTGTTCATCGCGCTGCCGCCACCGGGCACGCCTCCAACCGGCCGGACCGACCGTCCTCAAGCGGCAGACCGACCTCCCCGAGCAGAGACCCACGGTCGGCTGCAGTCGCTGCGGCACCCCCACCGACCCAGGCCGGACCGGCGCCCGCCGCTACTGCTCCGCCGCCTGCCGTCAGACAGCGTTTAAGCGGCGGAAGGAAGTACAGAACAACGTCCCCGCCCACGACGGGCTGATCAGCCAGTGACCACTCCACGAGCGGACAGCAGTCGCAGCCCCCTCGGCTCACCCGCCTGCCCATCCAGGTCCGGCCCCGCCTCGGCGAGGGCACCGATTCCTTCATCCGCCGTCTCGCCCGCGCCAACCCCTGCCCCACAAATACCTGCTCAGGATCCTTTGCCGACGCCACAGTTACGGGACCCCAGACCTCGACCTGCTGGCTCAGGTCACCGGACAGACCGTCACTAACCTGCGACGGACACTCCCCGATGCCCCGGGAGGCGTTGACTCCGACCCGGCTCGGACCTGCATCTTCTCCACGGCGCTCGACCGCCAGGTCACAGACTCCCTGACCAGGCTCAACCTCGTCATGCTCCTGTTCGACGCCTACCAGGACGGCACCCACCGGCACCAGCTCAGCACCCGCTACAAACTCGATCGGCGCATCGTCCGCATCGCACTCCAGCATCAGCAACCACGCGGCCCCCCTGCGCCACACCCACAACCTCATCACGCTCCTGGCCGCGATCGACCCCGCCGACCTGCACGACATGCTCACCCCAATGACGCCGCCACCGCCCCCGTGATCACGGCCCGGGCTGTTGGGCAAGCGGCGTCAGCCGGAGAACGAAACTTCCCCGTTCAGATGGTCCGCGATGCGCGCGATGGTCCCCGCGTTCTCCTCGAACAAATGCGCCTGCATGCCGACTGCCCGGGCGGCCTCGACGTTGACCGCGACGTCATCGACGAACAGACAGTCCTCCGGGCGCACTCCCAGCCGGGCACAGGTCACCTCGAAGGCGCGCGGGTCGGGCTTGCAAACGCCGATCTCGTGGGAGTAGACGATCTGCTCGACCAGTTCGTCAAAGTGGTACGCGGCTACCTCCGGCTCCCGAGCACCGACAAAGCTGTTGCTCAGGATGCCCAGCCTGCACCGCAACCGCAGACCCCGCACATACGTGATCAACTCATTGTTCGGCGATCCCAGATACTCGGCCCACAGATCCGCCATGAAGGCTTCCACGTCAACAGCGTCGAGACCGAGACGATCAGCCACCTGATCTCGCACCTCAGGCTCGCCAACCGCTCCGATACTGCCCGCCTGCCAGACCTCTCCCAGCCGCTCGTGCACAGCACCCGTCGGCAGCCCGAGCCTCTGTTCCCAGCGTCCAACCCACCCCGTCTCGGGAGTGAGCTCCAGCACTCCACCGATATGGAGAATGACGCAGCGCGAGTCCAACGGATTCCCCCTCGTTCATCGCGTGGTCGAGCCACCGGCGCGCACGCAGTTCGTTCATGTGATCCACGCACACTCTCGGCCTTCGCTCCAGGGCAAGGTCAAGGAACAGGCAGCCCCCGTGACAGTCCTTTGAAAGCCGCCCCCGTTGCCGCTGAACCTGCAGGGCGCTGCCTCACCCCCCTTCCGAGAAACGTAAGGCGGATCTGCGCAGATCGGCCTCCCGACCGGCCGACGCACTCTGCGTCCCCCAGGCCATAGCCCTGCCCGACGCACGGTCAAACTTCGGTGGCAAACCGTCAAACTTCGCTTTCACAGGTCAGAGGCAGTCTCTCAGAATTCCGCCGCACAACGTGCAGGTTTCGAGAGGACTTTTGCGAACGGCGACCTGCGGAAACGTGATCGCCTCCGGGCCTCTCGCAGAACTCTCGCATCCGGTCGTTTATGAGATGAGGCGGAGCGTCAGAACGCGTAGTCTCAGGGCCGTGGCTGATCGGATAGGGGGCGACCGGAGTACGCCGAAACCTGCATCCGTGGTTTGCGAGTCGGCTGTCGTCCGCCGATTGCCTTCAGGCGGGATCAGTGACGCTGATCTGAGCGGTCTATCGCCGTCCCGGGCGGCTTGCGGCCGATCTCGACGCGACCAATGAGTTTAACTCCGTCGTGCAGTCCACACCATGAACACACGTCGGACACGCACATATCCCAGGAGCAGCGCATGGGTCAGTTGGCAGTGGTGAACTTCGTCTCTCTGGACGGCGTCATGCAGTCGGTCCTCTCGGCCGACGAGGACCGGGACGGCGGGTTCGACCAGGGCGGGTGGGTGCTGCCCTATGTCGACGACACGGTGGAGCGGTTCATGAGCGAGGCGACCGCCGGGGCGGGGGCGCTGCTGCTGGGCCGCCGGACGTACGAGATCTTCGCCGCCACGTGGCCGTACGCCGACATGAGCGACCCCGCGGTGGCGGCGATGAACGCGATGCCCAAGTACGTCGCCTCCCGCACGCTCAAGGAGCTTCCGTGGGAGAACTCCGCCCTGCTCGGGCCCGACCTGGTCGAGGAGGTGGGCCGCGTCAAGGCCGCGTCCGAGTCCGAGACGGTGGTGCTGGGCAGCGGTGAACTGCTGGACAGCCTGGTCCGGCATGAGCTCGTGGACGAGTACCGGCTGTTGGTCTTCCCGCTCCTCCTCGGCGGCGGCAAGCGGCTCTTCGCAGCGGGCCGGAGTCCGCGCCGCCTGGCGCTCACCGCGACACAGCGGACGCCGTCCGGAGTCCTGATCAACACCTACCGCCGCGCCGGGGACTGAGCCGCCCCGACCGCGTGTGCGGGACCCTGGGCGCTCGCACCCGCGCCCGAGGAGGAGCCGCAGCTAGTACTCCAGTCTGACTTCGCGATCTTGTGGCCGTACCCGGCCGGGAACGGGTACGGCCACCGCGTGATCATCGGTTGGTGTGTGGACAAACGAAGATCGTGCGGTGGCCGCGGGCCATAGCGTAGACCCTGCCCGCTGGCGGGAGATGTTCGACCAGGCCATGGCCCGGATCGCGGGCAGGTTCAGGCGAGCTGAGCCCCGGGGCGCGGCCCGCGCCTACCTGCTCGGGCTGCTGTCGAGCGTCGAGCGGAAGAACTGCTGGCAGCTGGCCGAACAGGCCGGCCTGGCCCGGCCGGGGCCGATGCAGCGCCTGTTGCGCTATGCACGCTGGGACGCCGACGCCGTCCGCGACGATGTCCGTTCCTACGCCGTCGAACACCTCGGCACCGACGGCGCGGTGCTGATCGTGGACGAGACCGGCTTCGTGAAGAAGGGCCATGCCTCGGCGGGCGTGCAGCGCCAGTACACCGGCACCGCCGGACGTATCGAGAACTCCCAGGTCGGCGTCTTCCTCGCCTACGCCACCAGCCGGGGGCGGGCCCTGATCGACCGTCGGCTCTACCTGCCCGAGCACTCCTGGTGCTCTGATCCCGAACGCCGCCGGGCGGCCGGGATACCCGACGAAGTGCAGTTCGCGACCAAGCCCCGCCTGGCCGGGGAGATGATCGCCGCCGCGCTGGATGCCGGGATCACCGCTTCCTGGGTGACCGGCGACGAAGCCTACGGCCAGGACCCCCGGCTCCGCGCCGCCCTCGAGGCACGCGGCATCGGCTACGTGATGGCCGTCGCCTGCTCGATGCGGGTGAGGATCAACCACGGCCGCACTGCCGTCCGTGCGGATACCGTCGCCGGCCGCCTGCCCGCCACGGCCTGGCAACGGCACAGTGCCGGCAACGGCGCGAAGGGGCCGCGGTACTACGACTGGGCCTGGATCCACATCGGCACCGGCGGCCACCGCCACCTGCTCATCCGCCGCAACCGGGCCACCGGCGAACTCGCCTTCTACCTGTGCTGGTCGCCCATCGAAGTGTCCCTGTCCGAACTGGTCCGCGTCGCCGGCATCCGCTGGAGCATCGAGGAGTGCTTCCAGGCCGCCAAGGGCCAGGTCGGACTCGACCACTACCAGGTCAGGCACTGGACCGCATGGCACCGGCACATCACGCTCGCCATGCTCGCCCTCGCCTTCCTGACCGCTCTCGCCGCCGACGCGGCACCGCACCACCCCGCCGATCCACACCACCCCGCCCGCAGCAGCGACCCGATCACGCTGACCGTCCCGGAGATCCGCCGCCTCTTCGGCGCCGTCTTCCACCCGTCGGCCATACCGGCGGTCAGACTGCTGCACTGGTCCAACTGGCGCCGACGCCACCAGGCAACAGCCCGACGCAGCCACTACCGACGACGGACCACCGACGAATCTGCCGGGTAGATCACGAAACCGTACTGGAGTACTAGGAACTGGGCGGTTCCGCCGCCCGCGAAGGGGGTGTCGGTGAGGAACACCTGGTGGCGAAGGCCCTCGTCCTGGTCGAACAGGCACGGTTGGGCGCCTGGGTGCGGTCGTTCGCGTCGCACGATGATGCGGGTGCCGGCCGGGTAGCCGGCCAGGTCGACCATGCCGGTCAGTTCGGCGGCCTCGGCGCCGTCCCGCAGGGTTCCGTTCTGGTCGAGGGCGGGGTGCCAGAGGTTGTCGGGGAGGGCCCGGATCGCGCGGCGGACTGGTTCGGTGACCGGGCAGCCGACCGAGAAGCGCAGGTCCAGGCCGTTCTCGCGCAGGGTTAGCAGGTGGGCCAGGAAGGCTTTCGCGCCTCCGGCGCTGTCGGCCCGGATGAGGATGGGGGGCCGTGCCGGTGGGCGTCGGGGATCTGGGCGAGCGCCCGGTCGAGGACCGTGATGTGGTCGGCGGCGGTGTTGGCTCCGGCGTTGCCGGGCCGCAGGAGTCCGGACATTGCTTCGCCGGTGTTCGCCAGGAAGCACAGCAGCGGGTGGTAGCCGAAGCCGCCCTTGTAAGTGGGTGCGGCCGCCTCCTTCTCGGAGTGGCACGTGATCAGTGTGGCGTCGATGTCCAGGATCAGGCCAGGCAGGTCGCGCCCGGCGGCGCGGGCCGCGGGCTGGCCACTCCATGGCCGTCAGCCGAGACGACGAGCTTGGGACGCGAGGCGGTATGCACGCAGAAAGTGCCTTCCTGCTGGAACGACAGAAGCCTTAGACAAGCCCTATCGTCCCAGGTCAGAAGGCACTTTCGTGTTCTCGCCCAAGATCCGGACACCGCTCAAGCGAAACGGCGAGGCCTAGCGGAAGTGAATAGGCTCCAGAGGGTGCGCGGGCTCTAGCGGGTGCGCGGGCTTCAGCGCCTGTCGTCGCAGAACCTGCGTGGTCAGCAGGGGATGACGTCCTTCACCTTCAGATAGTCGTTGTAAACCCAGCCGTACTTCGTTGACGCCGTACGGACGTAGGTGAAGCCGTCGGTCGTGCACCATACGTCGACCGAGTTTGTCACCTTGGCGCTGTCGAGGATGGCGCATTCCCACGCCGGACCGCTGCGAAGGTTCACGTCCCGGTTGAAGAGCTGCCCGTAGGGCCTGGTGTCACGGTTGACAGGAGTGACGCCACAGGCAAGGGCTCCCGGCGTCACTGCCTCACTCGCCTGCTGGGCGGATGCCGATGTCGGCGAAACCACCGCGAAGACGGCCGCAGTTGCAGCCACGGCCGCTCCGAATCTCTTGGACAGACGCAAGATCTTCCCCTTCGTAGTCATGCTCAGCGGACTCTGTGCACGCACCATGGCCGACCGACCTTCGAGAAATCTTCGGGATTCCTTGAATCCGCGAGTCGGCTCCGCCGATGAGCACGGGCCGCCGCGCTTGGACCTCGCCGCGGATGGTGGCCGGGGCCGATGTGGCCAACGACATCGTCAAGTGCCGCAAGCGTCGCGTGGACCGCTCGGACTACCGAGTGCCGGTCACCGAAGGCGAGTTGAAGGAACTTACGGCGATCTTCCGGGACGGTGTCTGCGACTGGCCAAGCCCGGGGTGGGCCAGCAGGACCTCGCCGGTACATGGCTCTCCTTCGACCGGAAGTGACAGGATCGCGGCAGGTGAGCCAAAACGGGGGCAGGTGCGCCCTCCCGCTTTGGTGCCAGTGGTGGTGATCTCCCGCGTTCGTCCAGGTCAGCACCTGTTTCCGGTCCGCTGAAGCAGCGTCACCCCTCCTCTCCTCTCCTCTCCTCTCCTTGTCGTCAGTGAGGGAGGAGAGCACCGGGGGGTGGGGGCGGCCTGGCGGCTTTCCCGGCCCCGGCGGGCCGTCTCCAGCGCCTGGCCGGGGACCGGACGCGGCGGACGAGGGGAGCGCGGGTCTGATGGCCGGAAAGCACTTCCGGGAACTGGCTGGCGCGCTGGTTGGCGAGCCGCAGGCCAACGGCGAAGCCCGTGTTGGGCGCGCACAGGCTGCCGTGCCCGGCGGCGTTGACACGGGCATGACGCAGGCCGCGAGCGAAGCCCTTCGCGGCCTGCTGGGCGGCGTCCGGGGCCGCCGGCGGCTTCGGACCTCTACAAGGAGCGGAACACCGTCGAGCGCCTGATCAACAAGCTGAAGGCCTGGCGAGGCATCGCCACCCGATACGACAAGACCCCGGACAG
>NZ_JBIAUE010000068.1:0-10118 GCF_042892615.1 Streptomyces sp. NPDC001750
GCCAACGGCATCATGCACGTCACCGCCAAGGACCTCGGCACCGGCAAGGAGCAGAAGATGACCGTCACCGGCGGCTCCTCGCTGCCGAAGGACGAGGTCAACCGGATGCGTGAGGAGGCCGAGCAGTACGCGGAGGAGGACCACCGCCGCCGCGAGGCCGCCGAGTCCCGCAACCAGGGCGAGCAGCTCGTCTACCAGACGGAGAAGTTCCTCAAGGACAACGAGGACAAGGTTCCCGCCGACGTGAAGACGGAGGTGGAGACCGCCGTCAACGAGCTGAAGGAGAAGCTCAAGGGCGAGGACAGCGCCGAGATCCGCACCGCCACCGAGAAGGTCGCGGCCGTCTCCCAGAAGCTGGGCCAGGCGATGTACGCGGGTGCCCAGGCCGACGGTGACCCGCAGCCGGGCGCCCAGCAGGCCAAGGCCGACGACGACGTCGTCGACGCGGAGATCGTGGACGACGAGAAGGACGCCAAGGGCGGTGCGGTGTGACCGAGGAGAACTCGGGTTTCGAGGAGAAGCCCGACGTCCCCTCCGGCGCCACCCCTGACGGAGCTGAGCCGAAGGACGCCTCCTCCTCCCCCAAGGAGGAAGAGGCGGCCCCGGCCGGGGACGCAGTAGAGACCGTCGGTCTGACGGCCCAGCTGGACCAGGCCCGTACCGCGCTCAACGAGCGCACGGGCGACCTCCAGCGGCTTCAGGCCGAATATCAGAACTACCGTCGCCGCGTCGAGCGGGACCGGGCCACGGTCAAGGAGATCGCGGTCGCGAACCTCCTGTCCGAGATCCTGCCCGTGCTCGACGACATCGGCCGGGCCCGGGACCACGGCGAGCTCGTGGGCGGGTTCAAGTCGGTGGCGGAATCGCTGGAAACGGTCGTCGCCAAGCTGGGCCTGCAGCAGTTCGGCAAGGAGGGCGAGCCCTTCGACCCGACGATCCACGAGGCCCTGATGCACTCGTACGCGCCGGACGTCACGGAGACGACCTGCGTGGCGATCCTGCAGCCGGGGTATCGGATCGGCGAGCGCACCATCCGCCCCGCGCGGGTGGCGGTGGCCGAGCCGCAGCCGGGCGCGACTCCGGCCGCGGCCAAGGAAGAGAAGGCAACCGACGAGGAGAGCGGTGGCGGCGAGGAGGTCTGACATCCCGTCTGACCAACTCGCGGCGCACCGCCCGGCCGTGCGACCGGCTCACGGGCCGGTCGCACGGCCGATCGTCCGGAAGGAGGGACGTCGATGAGCACGAAGGACTTCGTCGAGAAGGACTATTACAAGGTCCTCGGCGTCCCCAAGGACGCCACCGACGCCGAGATCAAGAAGGCGTACCGGAAGCTCGCCCGCGAGTTCCACCCGGACGCCAACAAGGGCGACGACAAGGCGGAGGAACGCTTCAAGGAGATCTCCGAGGCGAATGACGTCCTCGGCGACGCCAAGAAGCGCAAGGAGTACGACGAGGCGCGCGCCCTCTTCGGCAACGGCGGGTTCCGGCCTGGGCCGGGAGGCGCCGGGGGCAACTTCAACTTCGACCTGAGCGACCTCTTCGGAGGGGCCCAGGGCGGTGGCCCGGGCGGCGGAGCCGGCGGCTTCGGCGGCGGTGGCGGTCTGGGCGACGTCTTCGGCGGTCTGTTCAACCGGGGAGGTGCGGGTACGCGGACGCAGCCGCGCCGCGGCCAGGACATCGAGTCCGAGGTGACGCTCAGCTTCACCGAGGCGGTCGAGGGGGCCACGGTCCCGCTGCGGATGTCCAGCCAGGCGCCCTGCAAGGCGTGCTCCGGCACCGGTGACAAGAACGGCACCCCCAGGGTCTGCCCGACCTGTCTCGGCACCGGCCAGGTGTCGCGCGGCTCCGGCGGCGGCTTCTCGCTCACCGACCCCTGCGTCGACTGCAAGGGCCGGGGCCTCATCGCCCAGGACCCCTGCGACGTCTGCAAGGGCAGCGGCCGGGCGAAGTCGGCCCGGACCATGCAGGTCCGGATCCCGGCGGGCGTCTCGGACAACCAGCGGATCCGGTTGCGCGGCAAGGGCGGTCCTGGTGAGCGCGGCGGACCGGCCGGCGACCTGTACGTCGTGGTCCATGTCGACGCGCACCCGGTCTTCGGCCGCAAGGGCGACAACCTCACGGTCACCGTGCCCGTCGACTTCACGGAGGCGGCGCTCGGCGGCGAGGTGAAGGTGCCCACGCTCGGCGGCCCGCCGGTCACCCTGAAACTCCCGCCCGGCACCCCCAACGGGCGCACGATGCGCGCCCGCGGCAAGGGCGCGGTCCGCAAGGACGGCACCCGGGGCGACCTGCTGGTCACCGTGGAGGTGACGGTGCCCAAGGATCTCGGCACCGAGGCCAGGGAAGCACTGGAGGCATACCGGAAGGCGACCGCGGGCAGCGATCCTCGGGCGGACCTCTTCCAGGCGGCGAAGGGAGCTTGAGGTGGACGGCCGACGACGTAATCCGTACGAACTGACCGATGAGACACCGGTGTACGTGATCTCGATCGCGGCCCAGCTCTCGGGCCTCCATCCGCAGACACTGCGCCAGTACGACCGTCTGGGGCTGGTCTCGCCCGACCGCACGGCCGGGCGCGGCAGGCGCTACTCGGCCCGCGACATCGAGCTGCTGCGCACGGTTCAGCAGCTGTCGCAGGACGAGGGCATCAACCTCGCCGGCATCAAGCGCATCATCGAGCTGGAGAACCAGGTTGCCGCGCTCCAGCAGCGCGTCGCCGAGCTCACGGCGGCGGTGGACGGCGCGGCGGCGGCGATGCAGCAGCGTGAGGCCCAGGTGCACGCCTCGTACCGGCGCGATCTGGTGCCGTACCAGGACGTACAGCAGACCAGCGCGTTGGTGGTCTGGCGGCCCAAGCGGCCCAAGGACTGAGCGGAGCCGGAGATTTCCGGGGGATGCCCCGGAAATCTCCGGCCGGAGCGCCGGGGAGACGACCGACGGGTCGGCTCCCCGGCGCTCGGCCGTGTGCGCCGTGCTCTGTGCGCCGCGTGTCCGGTGCCCTGTGATGTGACCGGGCCCGGACGGCGGACGAAACCCCCCTCCGTCCGATCGCGTCCTGCCTTGTGGGCCGCGGGCTGGCGGGGGCGACACCGTCCCGCGCCCTCTCGCCGCACCACACCACACGTCACAGGCCGGGGGCCGAGCCGCCCGGCGGCACAGTCGGGAGTCAGCACGCATGTCCATGGTCGGTCTCTTCTGGATCACCCCAGCGTCGGCGCACATGGGCGCCCCGCCCAACGGGACCGGTCCCGGTGTGCTCCTCACCGAGGAGGGCCTGACCGGGCTCGGGGAGGACCAGCGCGGCACCTGGGCGTGGCGTGACATCCGGCGCGTGACGGTGGTCGGCGCGCCCGTACGGTCCTCGCCGGGCCGGGTGGCCGGGATCCTGCTGGAATCCGTGACCACCGTCGCCTTCGGCGGGTTCGACGACGGCCCGGCGATGTTCGTACGCCTCGACACCCCCGACGGGGAAGTGGAATGGACCGTGTACGCGCCCGCCGCCTCCTACGGCACAGCCGAGTTCCGGCTGTCGCAGGACCTGCTCGACGCGTATGCGGACGGCCGTGCCACCCCTGCGGCCCTGCTCGCCTGGGGCCGTGCGTGGCAGGGCGGGACCCCCGGACGGGCGAAGCGGGAGGATCTCCTGGCGGAGTGGGGTGGGGCGCCGCGTACGGCGTGAGCCGGTCGCGGTGGCCGGTGGCCGCGTCGGACGCACCGGAAGGGCCGGGCCCGGCGGTCCGGGCGGCGGTGCCGGTGGTGGGGCGGGCGCGGCGACCGGGGCGGGGCCGCTTCCCGGGGCGAACGGCCGCCCCGCGACGGCCTGTTGCGCGCTCGCGCGAGGAGCCGGACGTCTCGGGCCGGGAACCGGCCGTACCGTGCACGGGGATGCCGCGCGGGCGGTGGTCCGGTGTTTCGCGATTGCGACCGTGTCAGTCCGGCACCTGTTCCAGAATCCCTGAACGCGCGATCAGATAGCCGAGTTGGGCGCGGCTGTTGCTGCCGAGGACGGCGGACAACTTGGCGACGTGCGCGCGGCAGGTGCGGACGTTCATGCCGAGGCGGCGGGCGATGGAGTCGTCGACATGTCCCTCCACGAGCAGTTGGGCGATGGAGCGCTGAACTCCGCTGATCCCCTTGGGAGTCGGCTCGTACTTGACTTCTTCGAGGAGCGGCGCCGCCCGGGTCCACAGCTGCTCGAACACCTTGACGAGATACTCGACGAGCCCGGGATGGCGCAGTTCCAGGGCGACTTGGCGGTCGTCCTGGGCGGGGATGAACGCCACGGTGCGGTCGAAGACGATGAGCCGCTCGATGAGTTCTTCGAGCGTGCGGATCTCCACGTTGTCGTCGGCCATCCGTTCGGCGTAGGCCAGGGTGCCCGGGCTGTGCCGTACGGTGTGCTGGTAGAGGGTGCGGATGCTGACACCGCGATCCACTACGGAAAGACCACGTTCCAAGGCTTCGCTGAGGCGATCCTCGCTGCGTCCGCCGCCCGGCTGGACGGTGAGGACTTCCGAACGGCACTCCGCCGTGGCGAGGTCCAGCGCCGCGTTGATCCGGTTGACCCCTTCCAGCACGGTGATGGCGTGAGTGGTCGGCGGATCCTGCGCGCTGATGTCCATGAACGGCTCGAAGGACTCGGTGAGCAGGACCGAATGCCGTCGGCGCTCCTGGATCTCGCGCTCGATGGGATGCAGGTGTTTCGCCAGTGCGGCGGACGGCGGCACGGGGCGCAGCCAGTCGGCGTCGTCGGGGTCGGGGTGCAGCAGGGCGAAGTCCATGAGGCAAGGAGCCGGTTCCACTTCGCTCCTGGCGATACGTCCCGACCGCAAAGCGCTGGCGTACAGCCGTACTCCTGGCTCGCAGAGTTCGGTGATCCCATGAGGATGTGTCGGCTTTGTATTGCTTGTGACCATATTCTCCACCCCCCAGGTTCCTGAACATGCAGGAACATGATGCATCGACCCGGTGGTGTTCGTGTGCCCAGGTGAGACATCGTCTTAGGTGCGGGGGAGAAGAATCCACAAGTGAGGACGAAGCCGACTATGTATAAGCGAATGCTTCGCTCGGCGCTTGCCGTCTCGTTCGCCGCGGCCCTGGGACTCGGGGCGGTGAGCGGCAGCGACATCGCATGGAGCAGCGAGGCGGCATCCTCGCCGGGTGACATTGCGTGGTCCACCCAGGCGTCGGGTGACATCGCCTGGTCCGTCCGGGCCGCGGCCCCTGGTGACATCGCATGGGGCACCCCGGCCACCGCCCAGGGTGACATCGCGTGGGGTGTCCAGGCGGCGCCCGCGCCCGGTGACATCGCCTGGTCCACGCCGAACCACCTGGGCGCATGACCATCCCGCCGGACGACCGGACCTTCCGGCGGGAAATGGCCACGGCCTACCGATCAGGCTGGCATTTCATCGATCTCGTCACAGCCCTCCCCCGCCGTGGCGACTCGCTGATGGTCACTCTGTTCGGCGACCCCATCGTTGTCGCGCGCGAAGAAGACGACGAAGTGCGTGCGTACCGCTGCCTGCGCAAGCCGCGCGGAGCACCGCAGCCCGTCCGCTGCGCGATCCGGTACGACATGATCTTCGTGAATCTCGACCGGCGGGACCACCAGCTGTTCCAACCAGAGACCATTTCCGCCACCCCCCGCAGTGCCTGAGCGATCCCCCGTCGTTACACGTCGCTCAGTCACTCCCCCACACAACGGCGTCATCGTGACCTGAACACGATGGCGCCGTTGTGCTTTTCCCGTGCCGCGCCGCGCCCTGCCGTGCCGTGCTCCGGCGCGGCGCGTGCCCTGCCGTGCCGTGCTCCGGCGCGGCGCGTGCCCTGCCGTGCCGTGCCGCGTCCTGCCGGGGCCCCTGCTCCGCAGCTGTTCATGCCCTGTCGGGGCTCATGCCTTGCCGAGTGCCCGGTCCAGGGTGATCTCGATGACGACGCGGTTCGGGTTGGGTGCCGGCGTGCGCCCGTAGCGTTCCTCGTAGCGGCGTACGGCGTCGGCCACGGCCTCCTCGTCGGTACTTACCCGCGCGCGCCCCTCCAGCGTCGCCCAGCGGCGCCGGTCGACCTGGCAGACCGCCACGCGGGCGCCGTCCGGGCCCGCCGCCAGGACGTTGGCCACCTTCCGGGTGCTCTTGTCGCTGATGACGCGGGCGAGCCCGGCCCCCGGGTCGTACGTCACGCCCACCGGCACCACGTGCGGCGAGCCGTCGGGGCGAGGGGTGGTCAGGGTGCACAGGTGGTGCTCGCGCCAGAACGCGAGGTACTCGGGGCTCGGATTCGTCGGGTCGACTGCCATGGGCACAGCGTAGGCAGGGGCCTCCTGGCCTGCGGTGGCGGTGGTCCCGTCCGGCCGGTTCACTCGGAACGGGGCGTCCCGGTCTCCCCTCCCCGCCCCGGGCCGGCCGACCGGGGCGGGGCGCGTGCCGAGGCGGCCGGGCGCGGCAAGAGCGGAAGGTGTGTACGGAAAACCGGGTTGAGTGGAATAGACTCAACTTAGTAGACGTTGGCAAAGTCAGTGTTGTGGAGAGAGCAGCCACCGCAAGGAGGAGACGACGCACGTGGACGCCGAGCTGACCAACAAGAGCCGGGACGCCCTCAACGCGGCCACCAGCAGGGCCGTGAAGGACGGTCACCCCGACCTGACCCCCGGGCACCTGCTGCTCGCGCTGCTCGCGGGCGAGGACAACGAGAACATCACCGATCTGCTGGCCGCCGTCGAGGCCGACCAGATCGTGGTGCGTACCGAGACGGAAAGGCTCCTGGGCGCGCAGCCCAGCGTCACCGGCTCGACCGTCGCCCCGCCGCAGCCCAACCGCGAGCTGCTGGGCGTCATCGCCGACGCCGCGCAGCGCGCGAAGGACCTCGGCGACGACTACATCTCCACCGAGCACCTGCTGATCGGTATCGCCGCGAAGGGCGGCCGGGCGGGTGAGATCCTCTCCGAGCAGGGCGCCGGTGCGAAGAGACTGCTGGACGCGTTCGAGAAGAGCAGGGGAGGGCGCCGGGTGACCACACCCGACCCGGAGGGTCAGTACAAGGCTCTGGAGAAGTTCGGCACGGACTTCACGGCCGCCGCGCGCGAGGGCAAGCTCGACCCGGTGATCGGGCGCGACCAGGAGATCCGGCGCGTCGTCCAGGTCCTGTCCCGCCGCACCAAGAACAACCCGGTGCTCATCGGCGAGCCCGGCGTCGGCAAGACGGCCGTCGTGGAGGGGCTTGCCCAGCGCATCGTCAAGGGCGACGTCCCCGAGTCCCTGCGCAACAAGCGGCTCGTCTCGCTGGACCTCGGCGCGATGGTCGCGGGTGCGAAGTACCGCGGCGAGTTCGAGGAGCGGCTGAAGACCGTCCTCTCCGAGATCAAGGAGAGCGACGGGCAGATCATCACGTTCATCGACGAGCTGCACACCGTCGTCGGCGCGGGCGCGGGCGGCGACTCCGCCATGGACGCGGGCAACATGCTGAAGCCGATGCTGGCGCGCGGTGAGCTGCGCATGGTCGGCGCCACGACGCTCGACGAGTACCGCGAGCGGATCGAGAAGGACCCGGCCCTGGAGCGGCGCTTCCAGCAGGTGCTGGTGGCGGAGCCCAGCGTCGAGGACACCATCGCGATCCTGCGCGGCCTCAAGGGCCGGTACGAGGCCCACCACAAGGTCTCCATCGCGGACTCCGCGCTGGTGGCCGCCGCGACCCTGTCCGACCGTTACATCACCTCCCGCTTCCTCCCCGACAAGGCCATCGACCTGGTCGACGAGGCGGCGTCCCGGCTCCGTATGGAGATCGACTCCTCGCCGGTCGAGATCGACGAGCTCCAGCGGGCCGTCGACCGCCTGCACATGGAGGAGCTGGCGCTCAGGAACGAGTCCGACGCCGCCTCCAAGGAGCGTCTGGAGAAGCTCCGCCGCGACCTCGCGGACAAGGAGGAGGAGCTGCGCGGCCTCAACGCCCGCTGGGAGAAGGAGAAGCAGGGCCTCAACCGCGTCGGCGAGCTGAAGGAACGCCTCGACGAACTGCACGGCCAGGCCGAACGCGCCCAGCGCGACGGCGACTTCGATACCGCTTCCAAGCTGCTGTACGGGGAGATCCCGGGCCTGGAAAGGGAGTTGGCGGAGGCGACCGAGGCCGAGCAGGAGGCCGCCAAGGACACGATGGTGAAGGAGGAGGTCGGCCCGGACGACATCGCGGACGTCGTCGGTTCCTGGACCGGCATCCCCGCCGGACGCCTGCTGGAGGGCGAGACGCAGAAGCTGCTGCGCATGGAGGACGAGCTCGGCAAGCGCCTCATCGGCCAGACCGAGGCCGTGCGGGCGGTGTCGGACGCGGTACGGCGTACCCGTGCCGGGATCGCGGACCCCGACCGGCCCACCGGATCGTTCCTCTTCCTCGGCCCGACCGGGGTCGGCAAGACGGAGCTGGCGAAGGCGCTCGCCGACTTCCTGTTCGACGACGAGCGGGCGATGGTCCGCATCGACATGAGCGAGTACAGCGAGAAGCACAGCGTCGCGCGGCTCGTCGGCGCCCCGCCCGGATACGTCGGCTACGAGGAGGGCGGCCAGCTCACGGAGGCGGTCCGCCGCCGCCCGTACAGCGTGGTCCTGCTGGACGAGGTGGAGAAGGCGCACCCCGAGGTCTTCGACATCCTGCTCCAGGTCCTCGACGACGGCCGGCTCACCGACGGACAGGGCCGGACGGTGGACTTCCGCAACACCATCCTGATCCTGACCTCGAACCTCGGCAGCCAGTTCCTGATGGACCCGCTGACGAAGCCCGAGGTGAAGAAGGAACAGGTCCTGGAGGTCGTGCGGGCCTCGTTCAAGCCGGAGTTCCTGAACCGGCTGGACGACCTGGTGGTGTTCTCCGCGCTGAGCGGCGACGAGCTCGCGCACATCGCGAGGCTCCAGATCGACCGGCTCGCGAAGCGACTGGCCGACCGCCGGCTCACCCTCGACGTCACGCCGGAGGCCCTGGCCTGGCTGGCCGAGGAGGGCAACGACCCGGCCTACGGTGCCCGGCCGCTGCGCCGCCTCATCCAGACGGTGATCGGGGACCGGCTCGCCAAGGAGATCCTCGCGGGCGAGGTCAGGGACGGGGACACGGTCCGGGTGGACCGGGCCGGGGACGGTCTGCTCGTCGGCGCCGCCTCGTAACCCTCCGGGGGCGCGCACCCTCCCGGGGCGCGTACCCTCCCGGCGCCGGGACGTCACCGTCCCGGCGTCGGGAGGCCCTCACCTGGAGGGAGCATTCTGTTCCCTCTGCTCCATCTGGGGGCCGGGCTCCCTCTGCGGGGCCCCGCGGGACCGGCCCGCACCGGCCGCTTGTCAGCTTGTGGCGGATCGGCCCCGCCGGGGCTTGCCATCCCCCGCCCGCCATGGGAGAGGATGTCGGCAACCGCACGAAGGGAAAAACACGGTGAGCATCGATCCGTCCTCGATTCCTAATTTCGGGGGCCAGCCCGAACCGCAGGCCGCAGGACCGGAGGGCCCCGTCGTCCCTGACCAGGACCTCGTCAAGCAGCTCCTGGACCAGATGGAACTGAAGTACGTCGTGGACGACGAGGGCGACCTCGCCGCGCCGTGGGAGGAGTTCCGCACCTACTTCATGTTCCGCGGCGAGGCCGAGCAGCAGGTCTTCTCGGTCCGTACGTTCTACGACCGCCCGCACGCCGCGGACCAGCGCCCGGTCCTCCTCGACGCGATCGACGACTGGAACCGCCGCACCCTGTGGCCGAAGGTCTACACGCACACCCACGAGGCCGAGGAGGGTTCCGACGACACCGGTACCTCGATCCGGCTGATCGGTGAGGCGCAGATGCTCATCGGTACGGGCGTCAGCCTGGAGCACTTCGTCTCGTCGACGGTCAGCTGGGTGCGCGCCTCGATCGAGTTCGACAAGTGGCTCCAGGAGCGTCTCGGCCTGGTCCCGTCCGAGGAGAAGCCGGAAGGCGCCGACGGCACCGAGCAGGCCGCACCGGACGCCTGACCGGTACGAGCGGGCAAGCGGGCGGGGGGGGGGCGGGGGGGGCCCCCCCCCCCCCCCCCCCGGGGGGCCCGCGGGGCCGGGGGGGGGGGGGGGGGGGGCCCGCGCCCCCCCTGTGTGGGTGAGTGACACCAACGCGCCGC
>NZ_JBIAUE010000069.1:0-9375 GCF_042892615.1 Streptomyces sp. NPDC001750
AGATACGACAAACGAGGCTACGTCTACCTCGGCACCGCCACCGCAGCAGCACTCGTCATCTGGCTTCGCACATGATCGACCGGACAAGTCCTAGGCGGAGGCTGCGGGAAGAACATCGGCGCAGTGGTGTCGCGCACCCAAATTCGCCGCACGAGAACTGACCACACGTGATAGCCAGGAGATGAGGGGCGATGACGAGTTCAACGGCGATGCTGCAGGGCGGGCCGACCCGGAACGGGGTCTACTCCGAGGGGACAGTCCCCCAGGATTTCCGGACCTGGCAGTTCCGGGCCGGAAGACACAAGGCCCTTCTGTCGCCGACCGTCTGTGACGGCACGGTGTACGTCTGCTCCCAGGACGGCGTCTGCTACGCACTGTCCGCTGTGACGGGAACCGTGCGCTGGAGCACCGCGACCGGAGAGCGGATGGGCTACACCTCTCCCGTGGTCAGTGACGGCGTTGTCTGTGTCACCGACGAAATAGGGACGCTGTACGCGCTCGGTGCCGAGGACGGTCAGGAGCACTGGCGCTACCGCCGTGGCAGTCCGGTACGACTGGTGGCTGACAACGGTGTGGTGTACGGGGTGGACTCCGCCTGGTTGTACAACCGCGGTGCCAACCCTTCGACTTTGTTCGCGTTGGACCTCGGCAGCGGTGAATTGCTCTGGAGAACCGACGTCTTCGACCGTTCCTTGACCCATCCTGCCCTCGCCGACGGACGGATCTTCCGCACCAGTGAAGTCGGCGACCTGACCGCATTCGACGCCGCCACGGGCGACCGCCTGTGGCGGGCAAAGAGCGGCAGCGATTTGGTGTATGCGTCCAATACCCCGTGCGTCGGGGACGGGGTTGTCTACGCCGCCGTCCAGTCGACGCTGTTCGCGTATGCCGCGGAAGACGGCGAGGTCCTGTGGGCCCGGGCATACGAGGGACTCATTGAGGAATGTGTCTCGGTTCTGGGCGATACTGTGTACTTCGGCACGAAAAGGCCACCGTACTCCCGGACGCGCAGGGCGGCCTCCTACGCCGTCGACGCGGCCAGCGGCGAAATCCGCTGGCAGTCGACCAACCCCAATGGCGCCTCGGCTGTCGCCCTCAGCGGCACCTCGGGCTGGGTTATCTCCGGCCGGGACATGAATTACCTGTATGCCATCGATCTAGCCACCGGCATCCGGCGTTGGAAGCGACACTTGGGCTCCAGAGGCGGCACCGTCCCCGTCCTTTGGAACGGCATCGCCTTTTTCTCGACCCACCTGGACAGACTGAACGCCATCGACGCGCGGACCGGACAGATACCGTCCCGGTTCGCACCCTTTTCTCATGTCGTGGGTGGTCGGTGACTGGGGCCGTGAGTTGGCGCTGGGACAGTGGTCTTCCCGGGGGTGGGGCGGGTCAGGGGCAAGGAGAGCACGCTGTCCTTGGAGCCGGTCAGTCACGGACCAGTTCGCGGGGTGCCGGCGGTCCGTTCCTGCGGGAGCTTCGGCGGGTGAGGCGCCTGGTCATGATGGTGATCGCCGCCCAGGTGATCAGTGATTCCGAGTGCTGGATGAGGCGTTCGTAGTCGCGTGCGTGCTGGCGAGCGTGCATGATCCAGGCAAGCGAGCGTTCGACGACCCAGCGACGGGGCAGGACGACGAACCCGCTGGCGTCCTTCGGCCGGCTGACCGTCTTCACGGTCAGACCCAGCCGGGACTTCGACCAGGTCACGAGCTGTCCGGCGTAGGCGGAGTCGGCCCAGACGATCGTGATCTCGGGGTGCATCAGCCGCAGCCGGAACAAGACCTCCTTGGCCGCGTCGCGGTCGGTCATGTCGGCCGGGGTGACCATCACGAACAGCGGCAGGCCCTTGGTGTCCACGACCAGGTGCCGCTTGCGCCCGTTGATCCTCTCCGCGCCGTCATAGCCGCGCGAGTCGCGCCCGACGGTCTCCGCGGCCCGGACCGACTGGGAGTCGATCACCGTGGCGACCGCTCCCGGTGCCCGGCCCATCTCGCGGCGGACGCGCCTGCGCAGCTGGTCGCGGATCTGCCCGACCACCCCACAAGCGGCCCAGCGGGCCATGAAGCCGTAACAGGTGCGCCAGGGCGGGAAGTTCTTGGGCAGGGCCCTCCACTTGCAGCCGGTGTCGACGACGTAGCGGATCGCGTCGACGATTTCGCGCCGGGAGTGCTTCTCCGGACGTCCCCCCGTCGGGGTCTCGCAGGCCGGGGGCGGCAGCAGGGCCTCGATGAGGACCCATTCGTCGTCGAAGGTGTCGGACGGATAGCAGCGCGACCTGCCCATCCAGGAACCTCCCCTCACGAAGTACAGGGGTGGGGGCCGGCCGCGAAGCGGCCGGTGAGGCACCGTCGCCTCAGTCCGAGTCAAGGTCGGCATGCTCCAGGCGGATCGGCCGTTGTCTACAAGGCGGCAACGTATGCCCACAGACCCGCGATGACGCTGCTCACCGTGGCGAGCACCAGCATGAGGCATCCACCACTGCTGCCACCGCTCGGCCTGCCACGCACTTCCAATTTTTCAAGCGCCTGGATGCGCCGCTGGCGCGCAGGACCGGGCGGCATGTCCTTGATCTCGGCCACTTCCTCAGGGTGCTCGGTGGCCGAGTGGTAGTGGATCTCCTCTGCGCCAGCCTGTTCCTCCCCCTCATCGAACCAGTCGGTGGTGTATCCGCACCGACCGCACCGGAAGCGTCCTTGCTCAGCCACGGTCTCGCCCCTTCCCCGACGACGAGTCGTCAGATCGCGTGATAGGCATGCAGGCCCGGGCCGATGCACGGCCTGGGCCCGCACCGTTGTACGCCGGAGCGCAGCAGTGCGACAAGACCGAGGCATGAGCCGTTTCGGCAGGGCTGGTGCCGCGCCGGAACGGCTGGAACAGGTCGTCCACGTCGTCGGTTGTCACGGCAGGCCCGGTGTTGTGCACCTCGATGCTGCTGCGGGCAGCGGTGCGGGTCGTGGTGATCCGGATGGAGCCGCCGGGGTGGTTGTGGCGTACGGCGTTGGACACAAGGTTGTGGACGAGCTGGCCGAGCAGCACTGCGTCGCCGGTCTGCTTCCTCTTCATTCACTCCGACGAACCAGGGCCCCTGATGTCCGCGCAGACGCGGGTTTTCGCACCTGGTGTTACCGTGGCGCGCCGTACGGAGGTGATGCTGGAGGGGCCATCGTCCGCGCCCCACACACCCGGTAGGAGAGGATCCCCGCATGTCTGTATCCACGGCCACCTGGCGCGCGTACCGTGAGGTGACGTCCCGCCGGGAGGACCAGACCCGCCTTTTCCAGCCGGCCCCTGGTCCCGTGGATGGGCCCACTGACATCTCGGCCATCGCCTCGGCCACGGTCTCCCGGACGGATCCGCAGTCGCTCAGGCATCTCCCGAGAGGAACTGGGCTCAACTCTGTTTCCACTGGTCAGCGGCACGGCGAGCGGATGGCGTGGCGGTCGCCACGCACGGCGGGGAGGCTTCGGGCAGCTCGTAGGGGTTGGGCCGTCACCGCTTCAGCTTGTCGGCCTCCCGGACCTCGTGGAGGTGGATGAGGACGTCGAAGGACTTGGCGATCGCAGTGTCGCGCGGCTCCTCGGGGAACTGCGTGCCGACGTTGAGCGTGGGCCGGGCGGTGTTCAGCCAGGCGCGCACGGGGGCCGGGGCGTTGCGGGCGTCGAGGTAGAAGTTCCGGTAGCGGACCTTGTCGAGGGTGGCCTCGTTTGAGCCGGGCTTGGCGGCGGGGACGGTGAACTTCTTCCACTCGCCGCCCAGCGCGGCGTCCTTCGACAGGAAGGAGCCCTGGTTGAAGGTGAAGCCGATGGGGAGGTAGTTCTTGCCCATGGTGTCGCGCAGGAACGATCCCTGCGTCTTGGAGTACGCCTCGGGATTGCTGGCGACGTAGGCGACGTGGTCGTTGTGGGCGGACAACAGCACCTTCTGGCCGGTGCGCCGCTGCCACCAGGAGACGTTCTGGGCCATCACCTCGTCACGGAAGCGCTGGGCAGCGGCGTTCGACTCCGGGTCCTCGGGGTTGAGGGTGAGGAACTTGGTGGTCTGGGCGATGGAGCGGGCGTTCTGCTCGGCCCAGTCGAACGCGTCGCCGCCGGAGCCCTTCAGACCGCTGATCAGCTCCAGGGCCCGCTGTGCCTGAGTGGCGAGCCGTTGGCGTTCCACGAGCGGCTTCTTCAGATAGGCGAAGACGTCATCGATCGGGCGCAGTCCGGTGTAGAGCTTGTTGAGTTGCGGCAGCGTCCCCGGGTGGTTCTGCTTCACATAGTCGGTGACCCGGCCGAAGAACGCGTCGCTCACCGCGGGGGCGCCGATGTCGTCACCCATGAAGTGGGCCATGCGGTCTGGGTGGTTGCGGTTGTAGTTGCGCATCCACTTGATGAGGCTGACGAACTCCTCACGGTCCCACGGCGAGTTGGCGAGCGTCTCCTTGGCGATCTGTCGGGCCTCGCCCTTGCCGGTGTGGACATACTCGTCGATCTGGAGGCCCGCGGACCAGCTCACCTCCAGGGCGAAGGTGGTGAACCCTTTCTCCTCGACCAGGTAGCGGAAGACCCGCTCCTTCATGGCGAAGAACTCGTGCGAGCCGTGGGTGGCCTCGCCGAGGCCGACCACCTTGGCGTCGCCGATCATCGCTCCGAGGGCCCGAAGGTCGGTCGTGTTCCGACCGGGTTCGGTCGATCGCAGCGGGTGGGCCGCCTGCTCCAGTGCGCGGACCGGGTTCCGCTTTGCGCCGACCGTGTCAGCCGGGGCGGCCTGAGCCGCCCCGGGGACGAGGACCGCCCCCATCGCGAACGCCGCCGTCGCCAGCAGTCCCCGTCGACTGGTGTACTTCCGCTGCGTAGCCACGCTCTCTGCCCCTCAACTTGCTTACAGCAAACTGAGATGGATCATCGCCCGCGACCCACTTCCCGCGCAGTAGTGGCAGCTCCCAAGCCTTTCGGGGGATACCCCCCGCTGGGAGGGGGGTGTAGCGGACGAGGATGCGGGTGGCGAAGTTCTCGCGCATCTCCGGGCTGCCGATGGCGCGGGCGGTGGCGGACTGGGCGACCAGGAGGACGTGGAGGCGGACCTGGCGGCCCATGAAGAGGATCTCGGCGAGCGCGTCGACGGCCGGGAACTCTTCGGGTCGCCGGACTCGCGGATCCTCGCCCAGTACCGCTAGAGCTGCGCCATGGTCGCGTTGACCTCTTCGAGGAGGATCACGAGCCTCGGTCCGACCCGCCACGGCTCGCGCTCGAGGATGTCGTCGGCCGGCTGCTCCGCGAGGCGGATCCTGTGCCGGCCTTCCTGTGCAAGGTGGATCAGGGCGTCGTGGATCTCGGCGATGTCGAGGCAGTAGGTGACGCCGGGCACCCCGCGGGCCCAGGTGTGGGAGATCCGCTTGTAGTCCAGGACGAAGGCGTGCGCGCCGTTGTGGACGAACTGGCAGCAGATGGTGCGCATGATGGTCGACTTGCCGCGGCCGGATCGTGCGGGGATCAGGACGTGCGGAATGTCCGCGTCGAGGTCGGCGGAGATCTTCTTCTTGCTCGCCCCGAGGCCGATCAGCGGGGCGGACTCGGGCATCTTCGTGAGGAGCTCGCGCACGCCGGGGTCGGACAGGCGCAGCGTCTTGGGCGGGGTCTGGCGTTTCTTGACGATGGCGTGGGTGTCCTTGCTGGCACGGCGCCAGGTGAAGGAGACGTTCTCCAGGGCGAGTTGCTTGACGATGAGGTCGGCGACCAAGTCTTCGTTGAATCGCAGATGCCCCCGCGGTGTCGATGCGTATCTCCGTGTCGTCGGAGAAATTGCGCGGGTCGGTGAGCTCCGACATGCCCAGCGGCTTGGCGATCACCTCATGCATGGCGAGGGCGGTGTCGCGGTTCTCCCACAGGGACTGAAGGGACCGAGCTCTGGCATCGGGCTCCCGGACGAGGCGATAGCCGCCCTCTGCGACCGCGGCCCCGAGCGCGGTTCGGGCAGTGAGGCGCCGCCAGCCGGCCCGATACGAACGGCGTCGAACACGGCCTCCGGTGCCCGGCAGGACGCGGGTGCTCGCACGCCAGAACGTCGCGTCGGTGCCTTTCATCCCGTCGAGGTCGCGGCTGGCCAGGATGCCGCCCCCGGCCGCGAGGGTATCGGTGGTCTCCTCCACCCGCTGCCCTTGCCGAAGTCGCCGAGGTCCGGCCGCCAGTTTCGGATGTCCAGCTTGAGCGTCTCGGTCATGCGCGTCCCGACCCGCCGCCGCAGCGAAGCGACCATGTAGTCCCGGGCGGTGGGCAGGAACTTCCTCGCCCGCCCAGAGGCTCCCGCCACCCGCTGAACACATGGTTCGCCTCCGCCTCCGAGGGCGGAATCCGCTGTGTTCCGTACTCGCTCTTCGCCGGACGGTTGAACTCGTCGATCAGCTGCACCAGCACGTGACCGGTCAGCGCGTGGATGTCGCCCTGGTAGCGGGCGATCAGGAGATCGAAGAACTGCGCGAGCGTCCCGCCTTGCTGTGGACCGTGCTGTGCGCGAGCCGCTTGGCCTTATGCTGATCCGCGAAGAACCGGTCAGCGTCCTCCGGACCCGTGGTCCGTACCGGGCGGCCGAGGAATCGCGCGAACTCGAAGATCGCCCGCCGGTCGTCGGCGATGGAACTGTCCGCCATCCCGGCGCGGACGCCTGCGAGCAGGAACTGGTCAACCAGCTCCTGCTCGAAGTCCTCGTGCTCCTGTACCGCCGCCAGTCGCCGCGAGGTACCGACCGACCGGACGACCGCAGGCGTCATCGACGCCTCAACTCACTGCGAACGACATGCATCATGGAAGTGACAGAAAGTCAGGAATTTCGACGGAACGCCGAAGCCTCCAAGCGATCGAGTGAACCCCCACATATCAGTGCCGCAGGTCAGAAGAGAACCGCTGGCAAAGAAAGAACTCACGGGAGTCCCGACAGCGTACGGCGGCTTCGCCTCCTACGTGGACATCGCCCACTTCATGGCCGGCCGACCACTCGACACCCCCTCGCCCGTGCGGTGAACCGACGGCGAAGAACCCACCCGTGAACACTGGCGAAACCTGACCATCACCCGGCACTGCCACCTTTTACGACACCCTCTGGCACACAGGGTCAGGGCGTGAGGTCCAGGATGCGGACCGGCTCGTCCTTCCACCGATCCGGCGCGGTGGTCGCGATGACCGCCCCGTCGGGGCGATCCGGGGTGGGCTGAGCCGCGTACTGGCTGTGCGCCGCCGCCCACGTCTCCTGCTGCGCCACCGCCAAAGCCGCGGCCAGATCCAGATCCAGGACCGTGATGCCGGGCAGGGCGGCCAGGTGCTCCGCTGTACCGGGCCGGGACCGGTCAGCCTCGACGAGGGCACACGCCGGGGCATACAGGAACCAGCCGGCCTCGGCGTGGGCCCGGTGGATGAGCCGGGAGGCGAGAACGTTGCCCCGGCCGACCGCGGTCATCGCCGTATCGTCCAAGACGATGTGCAGGGCTTCGCTCACCGGGCCGTCACCTGCGCCAGGCGCCGGTCCAGCTCACTGTCCAGGTCGTCCTGCTCGGAATGGGTGGGGGCGTACCCGTTCCACTCCCGCAACGCCGCGCTGGCCTTCTCCGCACGCTCGGCCCGCTCAGCCGGAGTCAGCAGCGTCTGAGCGAGACGGGCCAGGTACGCACGCAGCGACAGACCCTCCGCTGCCGCGATCGCAGCGAGCCGCTCCTTGGCTTCCTCAGGAATACGGACATTGGCATCGGACATCATCATGCTCCTTCCCATCCCACCAGGGTACGGGTACGTACCCGTACCCGTCACGGCCAGGTGGTCCGGGGCGCCGGCCATCCCCACAGAGGTCCCTGGGTGACCCTCCAGCAGACTCCGGGCCTTGCGGAGACCCAAGGCGCTGCACCCTGAGCACCGCGCGAAGCCAACAGCTGGTCGGTCTGGCGGCTGACCAGCCAGGCCGACGCATCGGAGGCAGACTGCGCGGTGCCTCGCCAGTAGAGCGGTCAGTGGACGTCATGACTCCAGTTCCACATCACGGCCCGGACCCGAGCTCGGTGGGCAGAGGACTTCCCCACCATCCGGGACGCTGTGCGCGGGCCGACCGTGCACCAGCGGGTGCACCCGCGCCACCTGAGTGACCAGTCCTTCCCCATCGAGTTGATCGCCGCTATGGCGCAGGAGGCCGAGAAGGTCCTAGCCGCTGCCGCGCACCCGGCCCGACGCCGTCGCCTGCGCCTGCGCCTGCGCCTGCGCCTGCGCCTGCGCCTGCGACAAGGCATATTCCTCCCGCCGCAACCACGCCTACCTGTGCAGCCGGGGGATCAAGGGGGTCATCCCGGAGAAGGCTGACCAGGCGGCCAACCCCAAGAAGAGGGGCCGTCGCGGCGGTCGGCCTGTAGCCCACGACGCCGAGCTCTACCGGGAGCGCAACACGGTGGAACGTCTGATCAACAAGTTGAAGGCGTGGCGCGGGATCGCCACCCGATACGACAAGACCCCCGAGAGCTATCTCGCGGCACTCCACCTTCGCGGCGCGGTCATCTGGCTCCGCAGCCTCCGCTCCTCCGATTGATCACGGCCTTGCGCAGGCCCTACTCCCCATCGGTGAGGGCCTGCCAGTCGCGACTGCGCGGCAAGTCCTTCACCAACTGCAAGAACTCCTCATGCAGCTGACCGTTGGTGCCCAGCACCGACATGTCGCCCTGCAGCACGGACGCCCCGCCCAGGTCGGTCACCCGGCCGCCTGCCTCCGTGACGATGACCGGTATCGGAGCCACGTCCTCGTAACCCATCGGCGGACCGGCAATCACGCCGGCATCGGCCCACCCCGTCACCAGGGCCGCGATCATGCCCGTCGAAGGCATGAGGAAGACCCGACGGCGGAGAGCGGAAAGGAGCTCCTCCGGCCAGCCCGCCGGGTTGTGCATCAGCGTCCTCGCCCCGCCCAGGGCGGCCCGCTCCGAGACGTGCGCGCGGCGGCCCGACCGCAGGTCCGGGTCCGGCCCCGGCAACACCCAGCAGCCCAGACCGCGGCCCGCCACCACCATCTGCTGCCTCAGCGGCATGTTGATCACGCCGATGGCCGGACCGCACTCGTCCTCGTAGGCGAGATCGTTCGTGAACAGCGGCACCCAGTGGGTGAAGTAGGTGGTGCCGTTGATGGGGTCGATGATCCATCGACATCCCGATGACCCGCTGGTCACGCCTCCTCGCCGAAGATTCCATCGTCCGGCACCTGGCGACCCAGATGCCAGGTGTGCGTGAGGGCGTCACGATGCCGCCGGAAGCGGACACCTCCACGCCCGGCAAGGACGCTACTGAACTTGATTGAGTGATGTCGGGCTATCGGCCTGACAGTTGAGCGCCAGGTCCGGTAGTTCTGGTTGGGTGAGATACGCGCAGGGCG
>NZ_JBIAUE010000070.1:0-9300 GCF_042892615.1 Streptomyces sp. NPDC001750
GCCTTGCGATCAATGGGGTCTCCCCTGCTCGAACAAGGCTGAGAGCTTGGGGAAGCACCGGACGACGCTCCTTCCGGGCAAACCTTGCCGGTCACAGCACTAGACGTCCGCCCGAGCCGCGGCCAGCAGCTCCTCCGCATGGGCGCGTGCCGTCTGCGAGTCCTCCTGGCCCGCGAGCATCCGGGAGAGCTCCCGTACCCGGTCCTCGCCCTCCAGGACCGTGACCCCGCTGCTGGTCACCGCCCCGTCGACCGTCTTCTCGACCAGCAGCTGCCGGTCCGCGAAGGCCGCCACCTGCGGCAGGTGCGTGACGACGACGACCTGCGCGGACCGGGCGAGCTTCGCCAGCCGCCGCCCGACCTCGACGGCCGCCTTGCCCCCGACGCCCGCGTCGACCTCGTCGAAGAGATATGTGGGCACGGGGTCGGAACCGGCGAAGACCACCTCGACGGCGAGCATCACCCGGGACAGCTCACCACCCGACGCCCCCTTGGCGATCGGCCTCGGCTGGGCGCCCGGATGCGGGGCCAGCAGGAGCTCGACCTCGTCGGCGCCGGACGGCCCGTAGAGCACGCTGCGCCCGCCGACGTCGATGCCGGAGGCCTCGTCGGCCGCCTCGGTCTGCCGGACGGCGAAGGAGACCCGGGCGTGCGGCATGGCGAGCGAGGCCAGCTCCTCGGTCACCGCCTCGGCGAAGCGTGCCGCCGCCTCCGTGCGCGCTTCGGTCAACTCCTGCCCCAGTACCGAGAGTTCGGCGCGCAGCGTGTCGCGTTCGGCTGTCAGCTCGCCGATCCGGTCGTCGTCGCCCTCCAGCTCGGTGAGCCGGGCGGAGCCCTCCTCGGCCCAGGCGAGCACGGCGGTGATGTCCTCGCCGTACTTGCGGGTGAGCGCGGCGAGCGCGGCGCGCCGCTCCTCCACAGCGGCGAGCCGCAGCGGGTCGGCGTCCAGCCGGTCGGCGTACCCGGCCAGCTCACCTGCCACGTCGGCCAGCAGGATCGAGATCTCGCCGATGCGGTCGGCGAGCGCGGCCAGGGCCGGGTCGTGGGAGCGCACGGCGTCCAGCGCGCGTCCGGCGGCCGAGACCACCGTCGTCGCGTCGACGCCCTCCGGGTCCTCCGGATTGCCCGCGAGCGCGGTGTGCGCGAGGGCCGCCGCGGAGGCGAGGGCCTCGGCGTGGCCGAGCCGCTCGGCCTCGGCTGCAAGGTCGGCGTCCTCACCCGCGACCGGTTCGACCGCGGCGATCTCGTCGAGGCCGAAGCGCAGCAGATCCGCTTCCTGGGCGCGTTCGCGGGCGCGCGTGGTCAGCTCGTCGAGCTCCGTGAGCACGGCCCGCAGCCGCCGGTACGCCGTCGTGTACCGGGCCAGCGGGAGGGCGACGCCGTCGCCCGCGTACCGGTCGAGGGCCTGCCGCTGCCGGGCGGGCTTGAGGAGCCCCTGCTGGTCGGTCTGGCCGTGCACGGCGACGAGTTCGTCGGCGAGTTCGGCGAGCACACCGACCGGCACGGATCTGCCGCCGAGATGCGCCCGGGAACGCCCCTCCGCGGAAACGGTACGGCTGATCAGCAGGGCCCCGTCGTCGAACTCGGCCCCGGCCTCCTCCGCCCGCGACGCGACGGCGTCGCCCTCGGACACCGTGATCCGCCCCTCGACGACCGCCGCCTTGGACCCGATCCGCACGAGGGCGGGATCGGCGCGTCCGCCGAGCAGCAGCCCCAGGCTGGTGACGACCATGGTCTTGCCCGCGCCGGTCTCGCCCGTCACGGCGGTGAACCCGGGCGACAGCTCGACCACCGCGTCGTCGATGACTCCGAGCGACCGTATCCGCATCTCCTCCAACACGGACATGACCTTACGAGGTCCGGGCCCCGGAGTGCGACGGGCCCCGCCTGCGCGATTCACTCTCCCGTGTGCACCTGGCGCGCCCGGTACCGCCAGCGGGGGAACGTCCGACGGTGCGTGCGGGGCGCCTCGCGGCCCCGGAAGGAGCGGCCGGTGCGGGGCCGCCGCGCCCCCGGGGCGACGGGCCGGTACGGGCCGCCTCTCCCCCGGGAACGGCCGGTCATTGCGGGACGCCGCGCCAGCCCGAGACGGGCAGGGCGAACTTGGCCACCAGCCGGTCCGTGAACGAGGCGTGGTGCAGCCGCGCCAGCCGTACCGGCACCGTGCCGCGCTGCACCTCGACCCGCGCACCGGCCGGCAGCTCCACGGTCCGGCGCCCGTCGCACCACAGCACCCCGTGCGGGGCGTGCTGCTGGACCTCGACGGCGAGCACCGAGTCCGGCGAGGTCACCAGCGGCTTGGCGAACAGCGCGTGGGCGCTGATCGGGACCATGAGCAGCGCCTCGACCTCGGGCCAGACGACGGGACCGCCCGCCGAGAAGGCGTAGGCGGTCGATCCGGTCGGGGTCGCGCAGACGATCCCGTCGCAGCCGAACCCGGTCACCGGACGGCCGTCGATCTCCAGGACGACCTCCAGCATCCGCTCGGCCGACACCTTCTGCACGGCCGCCTCGTTGAGCGCCCAGTCGGTGTGGACGACGTCGCCGTTGCTGCGCACCACGACGTCGAGCGTCATCCGTTCCTCGACCTGGTACTCCCGGGTGACGACCCGGTCGACGACCTTGTCCAGGTCGTCGCGCTCGGCCTCGGCGAGAAAGCCGACCCGGCCGAGATTGACGCCGAGCATCGGCACTCCGGAGGCGCGGGACAGCTCCGCGCCGCGCAGCAACGTCCCGTCCCCGCCGAGCACGATCAGCAGCTCGCAGCCGTCCATGGCCCCGGGGGTGGCGTCCGTGACCGTCTCGACGGACGGCGGCAGCGGCGGCAGGTCCTCCGCTTCGATGGCCAGTACCCGCACGCCGAGGCCGCTGCGCAGCAGTCCCTGTACCACGAGTTCGGCGCTGCGGATCGCGGCCGGGCGGCCGGTGTGTGCCAGAAGAAAGACAGTTCGTGCCGCATTCGTCGTCAACGAGGCCCCTCCGCCACTGCACGGTCGACATCCGCGGGATCCAGCTCCGGTGCTCCGGCCCGCAGCCACAGAAAGTACTCGACGTTCCCGGAGGGCCCCGGCAACGGGCTCGCCGTCACCCCCCGCACCCCGAGGCCCAGTTCCCAGGCCCGGCGTGCCACCTCACGCACCGCCTCCGCCCGCAGCGCGGGGCTGCGTACCACCCCGCCGCTGCCGAGCCGTTCCTTGCCGACCTCGAACTGCGGCTTGACCATGAGCACCAGGTCGGCGTCGGGGGCGGCGCAGCGCGCCAGGGCGGGCAGCACCAGCCCCAGCGGGATGAACGAGAGGTCGCCGACGACCAGGTCCACGGGCTGCCCGTCGATCGCCTCCGGCGTCAGCTCCCGCACGTTGGTGCGGTCCTTGACGGTGACGCGGTCGTCGGACTGGAGCGACCAGGCGAGCTGCCCGTAGCCGACGTCGACGGCGACGACGTGACCGGCGCCGGCCCGCAGCAGGACGTCGGTGAAGCCGCCGGTCGACGCGCCGGCGTCCAGGGCGCGTCGCCCCTCGACCTCCAGCCCGAGGGGCACGAAGGCGGCGAGGGCGCCCGCGAGCTTGTGCCCGCCGCGCGAGACGTACTCCGGGTCGCTGTCGTCCTTGATCACGACGAGCGCCGCACTGGTCTCGACCTGGGTGGCGGGCTTGGTCGCGGTGTTGCCCCCGACGGTCACCCGCCCCGCGGCGATCAGCTGGCTCGCGTGCTCGCGTGAGCGGGCGAGCTTGCGGCGTACCAGTTCGGCGTCGAGGCGGCGACGTGCCACTCCTGCCACGTTCGGTTCAGCTCCTGTTGTCGTACGAGGGCATCGGTGCGGGTGCGGGCCCGGTGTCCAGCGCGGTCAGCGTGGAGCGCAGGCCCTCGTGTACATCCTCGTACACCTGGACGTGCCCCTCCGCCGGGAGGTGGTCGGCATCGGCGAGACGTTCCAGCCAGGCGTCGACCCCGGCGTCCCCCGTGGAGATTCGGGCGATGCCGAGGGGCGCGGGGACGCCGGGCTCGGGAAGGGGCGCGGCACCGGGGGACGCGCCCTCGGCGACCGGGTCCGCCGCCGCTTCGGCGGACGGAGCCCCGGACGCCGTCGCGGGCACTGTTCCGGCCGCCGCACCGGGCCCCGGCATCGAGTCGCTCATGCGGGAAACGCTACCGCGAAGGGGTGCGGTACCGTCGGTCACGATGGCGACCATGGCTGAGTGCCGCAGCGCACTCGACAGACTTTCCGACAATCTCGCGGGGGCGAACGGCGACGTGCGCCTCGCGGCCGCTCTGGACCGTTCGCTGAGCTGTCACGTCAGGGACCTCGACGTCACCTTCGTCGGCCGGCTGACCGATGGCCGGATCCAGGTACTGAACACGGTGGACGGACCGCCTTGCGAGAAGGCCGAGATCCGGCTGGCGATGAACGGCGACGATCTGGTGGCGATGGTGGACGGCGAGCTGAACTTCGCGAAGGCGTGGGGATCGGGCCGGGTCCGCCTGGAGGCCGGCTTCCGTGATCTGCTGAGGCTCAGGGCGCTGCTGTAACGGCGCCGCGGGCGCGGGGCTCCGACCGGCCGTGCCGCCGTCAGCCCCTCGGCGATCACCGCTCCGTCACGCATCGCGACGAGATGGGTGGCGTAGCGGGCGGCGTGGTTCAGGTCGTGCAGGACGGCCACCAGCGTGCGCCCCTGCGTCTCGTGCAGCTCCGCGCAGAGGTCGAGGACATCGATCTGGTGCTGGATGTCGAGGTACGTGGTCGGCTCGTCGAGCAGCAGCAACGGCGTCTGCTGTGCGAGCGCCATGGCGATCCAGACGCGCTGTCGCTGCCCGCCGGACAATTCGTCGACATAGCGATCGGCGAGCGTGTCGACCCCGGTGGCCGCCATCGACTCCGCGACGATGCGTTCGTCGTCGGGCGACCACTGGCGCAGCAGCCTCTGGTGCGGGTAACGACCGCGTGCTACGAGGTCGGCGACGGTGATGCCGTCCGGCGCGACGGCGGACTGCGGCAGCAGCCCCAGCGTCCTGGCGACCGTCTTCGCCGGTATCCCGTGAATGGACTGCCCGTCGAGGAGCACCCGCCCGACGGTCGGCTTCAGCGTCCGGGAGAGCGCGCGCAGCAGGGTCGACTTGCCGCAGGCGTTGGGGCCCACGATCACCGTGAACGAGTGGTCGGGGATCTCGACCGAGAGGTTCTCCGCGATGAGCCGCCGGTCGTAGCCGAGGGTCACCGAGTCCGCGGTGAGGCGCTGCACGGTCGTATCTCCCGGAGTCGGAGGTGATCGGGCGGCGGAACCGCCGTCCGCCACCGCGGACGACGACCGGGCCGGGCCCCGCCCCGTCCCGCTGTACCGGGCCGGCCGCGCGGACCGGCGGCACACCCGGCACAACGAAGTTAGGTTAGCCTAACCTCTCCTCTCGACCGATCGTCGGGGGCACCACCAGCGCTACAGGCCCAGCCGGGCGAGCGCCTTCCCCGCGTCCAGGCCGCACGAACCGTCCCCGGCGTACGACCACGCCGCGCCGCACAATGCCCGCAGCCCGTCGAGCACGTCGTCGCCGTCCCCCTCCAGCACCATCTCCTCGCCGCGCACCGAGGCGCTCCAGTCGCGGCAGCCGAACCGGTCTCCCGCCCGTGTCACCTCGGGCTGCCCCGTCAGCAGCCCCCGCAGGTCCGCGTCGACGTAGGTGGGCCGGTGCTCCGGCCCGGCGGCCAGCAGCAGGGCCGCGTCCGTCACCCCGGTGAGCACGAGGAGGGAGTCCACACCGCCGTTGAACGCGCCCTCGATGTCCGTGTCCAGCCGGTCCCCGACGACCAGCGGCCGCTCGGCCCCGGTCCTCAGTACCGTCTCCCGGTGCATCGGCGGCAGCGGCTTCCCGGCGATCTGCGGCTCGGCCCCGGTCGCGATGCGTACGACCTCCACCGCCGCCCCGTTCCCCGGCGCGATGCCCCGGGCGCTCGGAATCGTCAGGTCCGTGTTGGACGCGAACCACGGCGCCCCGCGCCTGATCGCGTACGCCGCCTCCGCGAGCCGCCCCCATGTCATCTCGGGCCCGCCGTACCCCTGCGCCACCGCGGCCGGATCGTCGTCCGCCGACTCCACCGGGACCAGGCCGCGCTCCCGCAGCGCCACGCGCAGCCCCTCTCCCCCCACCACGAGCACCCGCGCCCCGGCCGGCAGCTGATCGGCCATCAGCCGGGCAACCGCCTGCGCGGAGGTGATCACATCGGTGGGCCCGGCCGGAATGCCGAGCTCGGTCAGGTGCGCGGCGACGGCGTCCGGCGTGCGCAGCGCGTTGTTGGTCACGTACGCGAGGTGCATCCCGCCGTCGCGCGCCGCGCCCAGGGAGTCGACGGCGTGCGCGATGGCGCGACCGCCCGCGTACACCACCCCGTCGAGGTCCAGCAGCGCCGTGTCGTACGCCTCGCTCAGGGCGGTGCCGCTGCCGCTCGGCCTGGTCCTGCTCGCCTGACTCATTCTTTGCGCTCCTCGGTACGGGCTTCTGTCCCGATCATCGCGCATCCCGGCCGCGCACTTACGATGCAGTGATGAACACATCAGGTCCGGCCCGCCGGGGACTGCGTCTGGTCCCGTTCCGCGGACTGCGTTACGTCCCCGAGCGGGTCGGCAGTCTCGCCGCGGTGACCTCACCGCCGTACGACGTCGTCGTGCGCCCCGACGGACTGCATCACCTGGAGTCGGCGGACCCGCACAACATCGTCCGGCTGATCCTGCCGCAGGCGGACACGGCCGCGGCCCGCAACAAGCAGGCCGCCGAGACCCTGCATCACTGGCTGGCCGAAGGGATACTCGCCCCCGATCCCACCCCCGCCCTGTACGTGTACGAGCAGCGGAACGCCGAGATCCTGCAGCGCGGCATCGTCGGGGCGCTGGCACTCTCCTCCCCCGCCGAGGGCGTGGTGCTGCCGCACGAGGACGTGATGGCGCACGTCGTCGAGGACCGGGCCGACCTGATGCGTTCCACGGCCGCCCATCTCGAACCGCTGCTGCTCACCTACCGCGGCGGCGGCGACGCCTCGGGCGCGGCCGGTGTCGTCGAGCGGACCGTCGACCGCCCGCCGCTGCTCGCGACGACCACGGAGGACGGTTTCCGCCACCGGCTCTGGGCGGTCACCGATCCGGCCGACCGGGCCGAGATCGAGACGGATCTCGCCCGCCACCAGGCCCTGATCGCCGACGGACACCACCGCTGGGCCACCTACCTCCGCCTTCAGCGGGAGCACACCGCACCCGGCCCCTGGGACTTCGGCCTGGTCCTGCTCGTCGACACGGCCCGCTATCCACTCCGGGTCCGCGCCATCCACCGGCTGCTGCACCGGCTGCCCGTCGCCGACGCGCTCGCCGCGCTGACCGGTCTCTTCCGCGTCCGTGACGTCGAGGGCCCGCTGCCCCACGCCCTGGACGTGCTCGCCGGGGCGGCGGCCGAGGGGAACGCCTTCCTGCTCGCCGGCGACGGCGGCTTCCACCTGGTCGACCGCCCCGACTCCGCGCTGCTGCGCCGTACGGTTCCGGCCGACCGCCCGGCCGCCTGGCGGTCCCTCGACGCGACGGTCCTGCACGCGGTCCTGCTGGATCATGTCTGGCGGATCCCGGACGCCCCGGAGCACATCGGGTACATCCACGACACGGCGGCCGCGGTGGAGCAGGCCGAGCGGCGCGACGGAACGGCGGTCCTGATGCACCCGGTGCACGAGGACGTGGTGCGGGACCTCGCCCGGCAGGGTGTGACCATGCCGCGCAAGTCGACGTCCTTCGGCCCCAAGCCGGCCTCCGGGCTGGTGCTGCGGAGCCTCGCTCTCGACGACTGATTCCGGACATGGGAGAGGGGGGGGGGGGCCCGGGGGGGGGGGGCCCCCCCCCCCCCGCGGCGGGGGGGGGGGGGGGGGGGGGGGGGGCGCCCCCCCCCCCCGGGGCGGGGCCCCCCCCCCCCCCCCCCCCCCACCCCCCCCCCCCCCGCCGGCCCCGGCGGGGCGGCGGGCCCGCGGCCCCGCGTCCAAGTTCGAGCGGCGGGGGGGGGGGGCGCCCGGGGGGGGGGCCCCCCCCCCTCTCCCCTGTCTCACGCTTCGGAGGAGCCGTTCTCGTCCTTGGCGCCGCGCTCGTGCTCGGCCGGGGCGGCGTCCGCCGCCGGGGCGTCCGCGCGCTCGTTCCCGTGTTCGCCCTCGTTCTCGTCGAGGGCGTCCACGAACTCGACCCCGTCCAGCTCGGCCAGCCGGTCGGACGCGTCCGTCACGCCGTCCTTGTCGGCCTCCAGCGCCTTGCCGAACCACTCGCGCGCCTCGTCCTCGCGCCCGGCGGCCAGCAGGGCGTCCGCGTACGCGTACCGCAGTCGCGGCGTCCACGCGTGCACGGCGTTCGAGGCGAGTTCGGAACTCTGCAGCGTGACGATGGCGGCGTCGATCTGTCCCAGGTCACGGCGGGCCCCGGCGGCCACCAGACGCATCTCGACCTGACCGGCCTTGTCCAGCTTCCGCACCTCGGGCTCACCGGCCATGGCCAACGCCCGCTCGGGACGTCCCAGTCCCCGCTCGCAGTCGGCCATGACGGGCCACAGCTCCACCGAACCGGTCATCCGCCTGGCCGCCCGGAACTCCGCGAGCGCCTCCGAGTACTTCTGCGTCGCGTACGCGGCGAACCCGGCCGCCTCACGCACGGCGGCGACCCTCGAGGCCAGCCGCAGAGCGACCCTGGAGTACGTGTACGCCTGCTCGGGGTCCTCGTCGATCAGCCGGGCCACCATGACGAGGTTCCTGGCCACGTCCACGGCGAGGGTCTTCGGCAGGCTCATCAGCTCCTGCCGCACGTCCTTGTCGATCTCGTCACCGGTGACGTCATCCGGGATGGGGAGCCGCTTGACGGGCTCGCGGTCACGATCGTCACGCCGTCCGTACCCGCCCCTGTCCTCGCGCCCCCGGTAGCCGCCCCGGCCACCGCGGTCGTCGCGCTGCCCGCGGTATCCGCCGCCACGGCTGTCCTCGCGCCGGTATCCGCTGCCCTGACGTCCGTCGCGGTCGTCGTCCCGACGCGGACCCCGGTACCCACCACGGTCATCGTCCCGACGCGGCCCACGATCCCGATCCCGATCCCGGTCGTCCCGACGGAACCCACCACCACGCCGATCATCATCCCGACGGAACCCACGATCCCGGTCGTCCCGACGATCATCCCGAGGAGTGCGAGGCCGGTCGTCCCTGCGCTCGAATCCGCTGCCCTGACGTCCGTCGCGGTCGTCGTCCCGACGCGGACCCCGGTACCCACCACGGTCATCGTCCCGACGCGGCCCACGATCCCGATCC
>NZ_JBIAUE010000071.1:0-9212 GCF_042892615.1 Streptomyces sp. NPDC001750
CGGCGTTGGCCGAGACCCCACGTAGCCCGCTACGAGGGCTTTCGGCCGCCTTGCGATCGCACGCACCGGACGACGCTCCTTCCGGGCAAACCTTGCCGGTCACAGCACTAGCCACTTCTAGGTTCTGTCGTCGAATGTCACGCCCACGGCCGTGCCAGCGGACAGCGCGGCGACCTGACATTTCACCCACAGGCTGGCAGCTTGCTCATGCGATCATACGGGTGGCTCTCGATGGACCGGTGCACAACCAACTGATCAGTGGCCGAGCGATCGAGCCATCGGGCATCGAGCAATCGAGCGAGAACAGGAGTGCGGTGTGAGCGGGGCTGGGGGGCAGGGCGAATCGTCCGTGCCCGAAGAGGAGTGGGAGCGGTTCCTCCGCGAATCGGTGACGGGTGCGGCCGGGGCGCCCGTGGAGCCGTCGGCTCGCGCCCGTGAGGTGGAGCGGCGGCTGCGGGAGCGCTCCGGGCAGCCGGAAGGCTGGCGTACGTACTCACCGGCCCGGCCCCGGCCCAGGACCGGCTGGTACGTGACCGGGCTGGTGGCGGTCGTGGCCCTCCTGGTCGTGGCGCTCTTCCCGCAGCAGGTCGTCGGCTGGTTCGGTGACAACGACGGCGGGCAGGACGGGGCACCGCTGGCCGCCGAGTCGGAAAGCCCGCGGGGGGCTCCCGGCGCCGAGCAGGATCTGCCCCCTACCCTCGCCGAACCTTTCCGCGGTTCGCCTGCCGCACACTGGGCCGACGGAGCGGCAGGGATCGCGGTGCCACCGGCCAAGGCGACCGGCTGGATGGACACCGCGCAGGTCGAGCGGGCCCTGCGGCAGAGCAGGGACTTCCTGGTAGCCGCGGGACTCAACTCCCGCGTGCTGCAAGGCGCGCGGCCCACGAAGGCGATCGCGCTGCTGAACCCACACCAGAAGGACATCCAGGAGTACCTCCGTACCGCACTGTCGTCGACGACGACCACTGACAAGACCGACCCGCTGCTGTTGTTCAGCCGCTTCAGGCCGGAGCAGTCCAGGCTGGTCGGCGACGTGATCAAGACACGCGGCCGGCTCACCTACCGGGAGGGGAAACAGGGGGCGGTCGAAGTGACGGCGGACGTCACCTTCGTGTACCCGGTCACCTCGGCGGTCGACAGCGGGCGGAACGCCGAGGTCGTCCGTACAATCGTGCGACGCCAGGTGGTGATGAGCTGGGACGACCCGGCCAAGGTCATCACCGAACCGGGCACGATGTCCCTCGTCTCGTACGCGCTCGACATGACCAACGGCGGCTGCTCCGCCCCGACCGGCTACTTCGTACCCCCTTTCGGCACGGCCGACAATCAGCCTGCCGACGAGGCCCACCAGGTCGATCCGTACGACCGCAGCAAGCCGATTGGCACGAGTGACGGCACCACGGCCACGGGCGACAACTGCGCGACCGCCACCCGCTCTTAAGGCGACGCGTATCGGAAGTGGGTCTTCAGTGTCCACTGCCCTGTGGCGGCCACGGTATTGGCTGACGGCCAAACCCTTCCCGCTGGACCGCTTCGTCGCCGCCATCTGCGCGAACACCACCCGCCCGCACCGGCTGCGCGCCAAGGGACGGAGGGATGACGGCAAATGGCGCTGGGTGACCCGCCCGTACTTCGATCTCGAGGAGGAACAGGTCCAGGCGACGGCCCGGCGAGAGCAGGTCATGGACCGCCTGGTCGCCGTCCACCGGCGGCAGCGAGAAGCACGGGAGGCCGCAGAGCAGGAGCACCTGGCGGCGATCGAGGCGCTGCTCCAGCGCCAGAAGGCTCTGGTCAAACCGGTGGTGAAGTTCGTCTACCACGAGGCCGGCGCCTACCCCGGTGTTGCTGGCGACGGCCTTCCCGAATTCGCCATGGGTGTGCCCGTATACCTGCGCCGCAAGCCGTACGCGGTCATCTGCCCGGTGGCCAGCCGCGTTCCGGCACTACGCAAGAACCTCGCCCCGCTCATCCACTTCGCTGCCTCCGAGCGGGAACGCAACCGCATCGCCGCCCAGACAGTCCCCGGCCAGCGCGTCGAGGTCCTCGCCGTCGAAGTCCCTCCGGCTCCCGCATCCGTGGTCCCGCCGCGGCGGGAGCAAAGCGGCCTCACCATCAAACAGGCCGTGAACAAAATGTTCGGCCTGCGGTGCTGGACATCGCTGTCCGACTTGGCGGCGCCGGTGCGCGACGACGGCCCTGACGCCGGGCGGGAGTCGAGGGCCGTCACACGCGCCCGACCGGGGCTGGCTTTGCACGTGTTGGCCTGTCCAACGTGCCGCGCGCCGCGAGGCCACGCTGCCGCAGCGGAGCCGCTCCGGCCCGGGAAGTGGCGCTTCGGGCGTTCCGCGCCGGGGTGTGGCGAGCGGCCGGGGTCAACACCGAGAGGTGCGAGGCCCTCCATTCGGGGGTTTGCCTCGGAAGTATCCGCGAGTGGCTCACGCCCCCGACATAGTTACCCTTTGTAATGATCTCGACGTAAAGGGTAGTGAAGAAGATGATGCAACCCAGGGTCACCAGCCGCGTACTCGCTCTCGCTCTCGGCGCCGTAACGTCCCTGACTGTCCTGTCCGGTACCGCCTCGGCCGCGGACATCGACGCCCCCTACGCCCGCGCCGCTGCGAAGGTGTCCGCCGACGCCAAGCTTCTGGACACCAAGAACGTCCAGTCGGTCACCCGGGGCACCGGTACCGGTGTCTACTGCGTCAAGGTCGCGCCGAAGGCCGTCAACGACCTCGCCAACGCGGCAATCATCGCCACACTCAACAACTTCCGGGGAGAGATCACCGCCATCGGCGCCCCGCACAGCTACTGCGGCAACAACGCCAACACCATCACCGTCATCACCAGCGACAGCAGCGGCAAGGGAGCAGACCGGCCGTTCACCGTAGCCGTCCTCTAGCAGCTCGCTGCCGTCCAGTGGGGCGCAAGATCGCGCCGCGCCCCACTGGACGCCCCATGCGAGCCACTGGTCATCGGCGCATTCCCCCATGACCGGGAGTTACACGAACGACTTAGACCCCGCACGAGTAGGCGCGGGCTCGGGTGATTGGCTGGGTCTCGCTATGGCCGGACGTTCGTTACTCAGTGTGATCATTGCAAGCCAATCGGGCCGGTCGTCATTGTGGTGGCGCGGGGCCACGGTGCTCCTGTTCACGATGCTGGGCGTTGATGGCTTGGGTGAGGTGCTGGGGGTGCGGTCTCCATACGGCACTGGGGGTTGCCCGGATACTGGGCTGGGGGCTGGGGGCTGGTCGTGGTGTGCGTAGAAGTACGCAATTTCGTTGCTGGTGTGTGTTTGTGGGGTGGGGGTGGATACCGTGTCGGTCTGACGATCTTAAAAATGGTGGCCCAGGCTGTGAGGGTGCCGTGGTGGGTGGGTGGTTGGCCGATCCGGGGTGGCTGGTGAACACCGACCCGGAGCGGGTCCTGGCGGCACTGGACGGTGCAACCGGTCAGGAGGAGGTGCTGGCGGCTGCGGTGTACCGAGCCTCGGCGCATCTGCACCAGTGGGATACAGGGGGCGGGGTGCGGCGGCAGTTGCTCGCGTTGGATGCCGCCCGGTACGGGGACCGGGAGTTGGCCTCGCGGATCGCGACTGTGCCAGTAGAGGGCCAGCAGGTGGCACGGTGGGAGGTGGAATGGGCTACGGGGGGTGGCCTGGTTGGCCCTCCGCTCCGGCACACCATCACCGGTCACACCGATGAGGTGTACGCAGCGGCGACGGTGGTGGTGAACGGCCGGCCCGTCACCGTCACCGGCGGCGCTGATTGCACGGTGCGGGTATGGGATGTGGCCACCGGCCAGCCTGTCGGTGAGCCCTTCACCGGCCATACGGGAGCAGTGTCGGCGGTGGCGACGGGGGTGGTGAACGGCTGCCTGGTCGCCGTCACCGGCAGCCACGATGAAACGGTACGGGTGTGGGATCTGACCACCGGTCAACAGATCGGCGAACCCCTGACCGGCCACGCCGATTGGGTACGCGGGGTGGCAACCGCGGTGGTGGACGGCCGGTCCGTCGCCGTCTCGGGCAGCGATGACCGCACGGTGCGGGTGTGGAACCTGGCCACCGGCCAGCAGATCGACGAACCCCTGACCGGCCACACCAGCAGGGTGTGGGCAGTGGCGACGGCAGTGGTGGACGGCCGGTCCGTCGCCGTCTCGGGCAGCGATGACCGCACGGTGCGGGTGTGGAACCTGGCCACCGGCCAGCAGATCGGTGAGCCTTTGATCCCCCCCTTCGGTGCGGCGCATTTGGTGGCGACGGGCTTGGTGGACGGCCGCCCGGTCGCCGTCACCTCCGGCATCGAGGAGTTCGGATACAACCCGAACGTTATTGCGGTGCGGGTGTGGGACCTGGCCACCAGGGAGCAAAACGTTCCGTTCCTGTCGTTTCCTTCGTTGGTCAACGCGGTAGCAGTGGTGCCGGGCGCAGGGCTGCTGGTCGGCTTCGACAGGGAACTCGCTTTCTTCTCCCCCCGCTGAACCCCAGGCCGTGTACCGCCTTCCGAGAGGGTGCCGTCGCACCGGCCGGCACTCCTCAGCTGGCCATCGCCACCCCCAGGATCGATGGGCCGGACAGCATAGTCGCGGGCGGCCGCAGGCACTCGCGGCCCGGCGGCGGTGGCGGGCGTACGTCGGACCAGACGACAAGACGGCGATGTCGAGATCGGCCCCGGCGGCACACCCGCCCTTGAGCACCACAACCCCTCGCGTGAGGCGAAGGAACCGGTTCAGGTGAGGCGCCACACTGCCTGAGTGCGCTGGATGAAGCTCCTCCCCTTTGCGCCTGTGCCTGCGAGGTTGGCGCGCGCCTGTTCGACGAAACGACTACCAGCGCTGTGATCCCACTCCTACGGCGCCGTGCGACTGTTGGGGAGATCTGTGCCCGTGCTGCCATCGTGGTTGGCCGAACCGCTGTGGGACCAGTTCGCCGCCTTGCTGCCGAACCGGCCGGTCTTCGACCCGGCCCACCCGCTGGGCTGCCACCGCCGCCGCATCAGCGACCGGGTCGTCTTCGACAAACTCCTGCAGGTCCTGCGGTTCGGCTGCTCCTACCAGGCCATCGCGGACGCCACCTGCTCGGCCACCACGATCCGGCACCCGCCGGGACGAGTGGATACGCCTGGGGATCTTCGCGAAGCTGAAGCACCTCGCGCTCGACGCCTATGACCGCATTGTGGGCCTGGCCCTGGACCAGATCGCCGTGGACGGGGCCATCACCAAAGCCCCCGGCGGCGGCGAAGCGGCCGGACGCTCACCCGTCGACCGGGGCAAACAGGGCATGAAACGCTCGGGTATGACCGACGGCTATGGCATACCGCTCGGCCGTGTCCTGGCCGGCGCCCACCGCCACGACTCCCCACTCCTCGCCCCAACCCTCAACCTCTTGGACAGACTCGGGCCACTGCCTGACGAGATCACCGTGCACCTCGACGCCGGCTATGACTCGGACAAGTCCCGCAACCTGCTCGGCGAGCGGGGGCTGCACGGCCGGATCGCGCAGAAAGGCACCAAAGCACCCATCCAGGCCAGCCGACGGTGGCATGCCGAGCGAACACATGCCTGGCAGAACGCCTTCAACCGGCTCGCCCGCTGCTACGAACGTCGGGTCCACGTCATCAACGCCTTCTTCGACTTCGCCGACACGATCACCACCGTCCGTAGTCTGATCCGCCGAGCCTGGACCACGCACCGCTGGGACACACACCCCCACCGCCGACCATGACCACCCACCTATTCGCGCGAGTTGTTGGGCACGTGAGATGTCTTTCACCAGGTGATCGACATGCCTCTGCAGCCGTGTCACTGACCAGCAGGTTTACAAGGTTTCTACAAGTGAGCGCCTCTCCGTGACGCAAGGGACGGGCGGGGCCGGGGCCCGGCTCGCACCTCGCCTCGCATGCCGGAGACCCTGCAGCAGATCCGCGCCCCCCACGCGGGCCTGCCAGGCCAGAGCGCCGTCATGACCAACGACCGGCTCACCTGGCGCGGTCCGCCCATCCCCCAGAAACCAGTGGGATGCACTGGCGGTACACCCTGCTGGTGCGTATCATGCGTTCATGCCTCTTCCCCGTTTCGACCGCCTGCCCGCCGAACGCCGGGAGCACATCCTGGGAGTCGCGCGTCGGCACTTCGCCGAGCACGGCGCCGAAGGCGCCTCCTACAACAAGATCATCGAGGCGGCAGAAGTCTCCAAGACCGCCGCCTACCACTACTTCGACGGCCGGGAGGACCTGCTCACCGCGGTCCTCGACGGAGTCCTCGACCGACTGCTGGACGCCCTCGGACCCTGGGACCCGGCCCGCGACGAGGAGGACTTCGGCGCCCGGTTCACCGCTGGATCCGCCGCCCTCGCCGCCCACCTGAGGGACCACCCCGAGGACCTGGCCCTCGCCGACGCTGCCATTGGGCGCAGCGACGGAAGCCTGTGGCTCGACTGGTTCGGCGCCCTGGTCACGGACGGCCGTCGGCTCGGGATGATCCGTACCGATGTGGACCACGCACTGATGGTGTCGGCGACCGCCGCCGTCGTCCGGGCCGCGGACGCCTGGGCCGTGGCCCTGATGACAAGCGGATCCCTCGAAGGCCTCCCGGAGGGTGACCCCCCGGACCAGCTGTGGAGCCTCCTGCGCGGCCTGTGGGGCGCAGCGGCAACCGCGGCCCCCGGACAGGAGCCGAACGATGCGCACTGACCTGAGGATCTCCTGGGAGATACCGGCCACCCCGCCCGGCCTCGCCGGCCGCCTGGAACGGTTCATGGGTCCGGGCAAGTCCCGCTCCGAGTCCGCGGTGGAGACCATCAGCCTCCTCGGCTGCGCCCTGCTGCTGGCCGCCGGACTGTGGAGCTCGGGGGCCGCACGCGACTGGTCGACAGGGCAACTCGTCGTGGTCGCCCTGGCCGGGCTCGACCTGATCGGCGGGGTCCTGACCAACGCCACCAACGCCGCGAAGCGTTGGTACCACCGGGCCGACCCGGCGGCGCGGCGCGCCCGGCTGCTGTTCGTCTCAGCGCACCTGATCCACCTCGCCGCGATGGGGCTGTACGTCCTCTCCGGCGACCTCGCCTGGACCTCGGCGAACGCCGCACTGCTCCTCGGCGGGGCGGTGGCGGTGGAGTTCGCGCCCGTCCACCTCAAACGGCCCGTGGCGATGGCGGTGTTGATGGCAGCCGTCCTGGTCAACCTGTTCTGGCTGCCGGTACCGGCCACGCTTGCCTGGTTCGCACCACTGTTCTTCCTCAAACTGCTCGTCTGCCACCTCGTGCCCGAGGCGCCCCTGGAGCGGGGTCGGGATGTCTGAGGACCTGGCCGCCGCGGCCTCCCACCGGATCGACACCGACCCCGACCCGGCCGCCTGCGCCGATCTGCTGGCCGCCGCGTTCGCCCGGGAGCCGGCCGTCTCCTGGATCTGCGGCGGCGCGCACTCCGCCCGCGCTCACTGGTTCCGCGCCACCCTGCGCACCCACGCCGGCCTCGCCGGGGCCCGCCGTACGGCACTGGTGGACGCCGACGGACGGCTCCTGGCGGCAGCCGTCCTGACCCCGCCGGGCGCGACCCCGCCCGCCGGCGCCCGCGCGCTCTGGGCGGCCCGGACCCTGCTGAGCAGCGGGCCGCACGCCCTCGGCCGGACCCTGCGCTACCTGGACGCCACCGAGGGCGGGGCCCCCGCGGGAGCCTGGACCCTGGAGTTCGTCGGAGTCCGCCCGGACCTCACCGGCCGTGGAGCGGGCCGCACCCTCCTGGACCACGTCCTGACGACGACGCCGGGAGCAGTCCACCTGACCACGGCGGACCCGGCGAACGTCCCCCTCTACCGCCACTTCGACTTCACCACGCTCGGCGAGACCTCGCTGGGACCGCTGACCGTCACATCGATGGCCCGCATACCGAGCTAGTGCCGCATCAGGCAACGTTTGCCCTGCTCACGACCTCGCGAAGGCGTTCGTCGGCGGCGTGCTTGTTGCGCCAGATGATGTAGCGGCGGATCATGCTTCCCTGCTCCTTGTGGCTGGCGTGGTCGGTGCCGTCGAGAGTGAAGTAGCGCAGGGCGGTGAACTGGGCCTCGATCCGGTTGAGCCAGGAGCTGTTGGTCGGGGTGTAGGCGATCTCAACGTTGTTCGCCGTCGCCCACGTCGCGACCCGCTGACACCGTTTCGTCGTCAGGTGCGGGGAGTAGTTGTCACAGACGATCGCGATGCGTACGTGTATCGGGTGCAGTGAGCGCAGGTAGCGGCAGAACTCCAGGAACTTCAACCTGTTCTTGGTCTTCTTGACGTGCCCGCAGAGCTGGTCCTTGGCCAGGTCGTAGGCGGCGAACAGGTGCCGGACCCCGTGCGGGCGAGTGTAGGTCGCCCGGCGCCGGGGCCGGGGCTCGCGGTCGGGATCCTTGTGCCGGCCGCCGCGTTCGGTCCACTGCCGACCGGAGTGGGGCTGGAGGTTGAGCGGCCCGAACTCGTCCATGCAGAAGACGATTTCGGGCTCGCCTTCCTCGGGTACGACCTCGCCGTCGGCGATCGCGTAGAGATGCTCGATGCGGGCCTTCTTGACCGCATAGTCCGGGGCCCGGGAGGACTTCCAGGTCTTCACACGTTGAAACGAGACGCCCTCCTCGCGGAGCAGGACCCGAAGGCCCTCGTGGCTGATGTCGTCGACCACCCCCTCGGCGACCAGGAAGTCGGCCAGCTTGACCAGGCTCCAGACCGAGAACGGCAAGCCGTGCTCAGCCGGCTTTGACTTGGCGATCTTCTTGATCTCCCGGCGTTCAGGAAGGGTGAAGGTTCTCGGCCGGCCGCCCTTGTACTTCGGGTAGAGCGCCTCGAAGCCGTCCGCGTTGAAGTTGTGGATCACGTCCCGGACGCGGTCCGGGCTTGCGAACGTCACCTCGGCGATCTTCGCCACGGACATGCCCTGCGCGGACAGCAGCACCATCTGACCCCGCCGCCAGGTCACCACCGAACCCGTGCCGCGACGGAGGATCCGCAGTAACCGCCTGCCCTCGTCGTCATCGATCTCCCGGACCTGCACACGTTCAGCCACGTGATCATTCTGACCGCCCGGTGCCGCCCGGCGCAGCAACCAAACGATGCGTCACAACGGGGCAAACGTTGCCTGATGCGGCACTACTGAACTTGATTGAGTGATGTCGGGCTATCGGCCTGACAGTTGAGCGCCAGGTCCGGTAGTTCTGGTTGGGTGAGATACGCGCAGGGCGGC
>NZ_JBIAUE010000072.1:0-6831 GCF_042892615.1 Streptomyces sp. NPDC001750
GCATCACCTGCGCCGAGGCTCGCCTCCTCCCCACCCTCCACAAGAACCTCGACGAAACCCACGCCGTCACCCGCGCCACAGCCGAACTCCACGTCTCGGGCATGGAGATCGCGTGGCCGGATGTGCTCGCCGATCTGGGCATCACGCCTTCGCGCCGTGTGGAGCTGCCGACGTATGCGTTCCAGCGCCGTCGGTACTGGCTCAAGGAGACGGTCGGGGTGTCGGCCGGTCGCCTCGACGATACGGCCGACACTGCGGCGGACGAGGAGGTCGCGGAGTCCGTTCCGCAGGCAGCCGGTTCCGCGGTGGCCTTCGCTGCGATGTCCCAGGAGGCGGACCGGGAGCTGCTGGATCTCGTACGCCGACACATCGCCGCCGTGCTGGAGCACGACAGCCCCGAACAGGTCGCGGTGGACGCGCCGTTCAAGCAGCTCGGTTTCGACTCGCTCATGTCGGTGGAGCTCTGTGCCGCGCTCGGACAGGCGGCTGGTGTGCGGCTGCCTTCGTCCGCGCTCTACGACCACCCCACTCCGGAGCTGCTGGCCCGGCACCTGCACAGCGAACTTGCGGGCCTGCGGGGAGAGGTGACGGCGCCGGAGGCGTCGGCTGCCCCGAACTCCGACGACCCGATCGTCATCGTCGGCATGAGCTGCCGTCTGCCGGGTGGGGTCCGGACGCCCGAGCAGTTGTGGGCGCTGCTGGCGGCCGGTGGTGACGCGGTCTCGCCGTTCCCCGCCGACCGCGGCTGGGACCTGGACGCGCTGTACGACGCGGACCCGGTCCGCACCGGCACGTCGTACGCGCGCGAGGGCGGTTTCCTTCACGACGCCGCCGACTTCGACCCGGCCTTCTTCGGCATCTCGCCGAGGGAGGCGCTGGCCATGGACCCGCAGCAGCGGCTGCTCCTTGAGACCTCCTGGGAGGCCCTCGAACGCGCCGGCATCAACCCGAAGGCGCTGCGCGGCAGCAGGGCCGGGGTGTTCGTCGGTGCGACGGCACAGGACTACGGGCCCCGGCTGCACGAAGCGCCCGAGAAGATCGAGGGCTATGCGCTGACGGGAACGACGCCCAGTGTGGCGTCGGGCCGTGTGGCCTACACACTGGGTCTGGAGGGCCCGGCCATCACCGTCGACACCGCCTGCTCCTCCTCGCTCGTCGCCTTGCACATGGCCGCCCAGTCACTGCGCTCCGGCGAATGCACCCTCGCCCTCGCGGGCGGGGCGACCGTCATGTCCAACCCCGGCATGTTCGTGGAGTTCAGCAGGCAGCGGGGGCTCGCTCCCAACTCCCGGGTCAAGGCCTTCGCCGAGGCCGCCGACGGAACCGGGTGGGGCGAGGGCATCGGCATGCTCCTGCTGGAGCGGCTGTCGGATGCGCGGCGGAACGGGCATCCGGTGCTGGCCGTGGTCCGGGGTACGGCCGTCAACCAGGACGGGGCCAGCAACGGTCTGACCGCCCCGAACGGCCCCTCGCAGCAGCGGGTCATCCGGCAGGCGCTCGCCAACGCCGGTCTCACCCCCGATCAGGTCGACGCGGTCGAAGCACACGGCACCGGGACGACCCTCGGCGATCCGATCGAGGCTCAGGCGCTGCTGGCCACCTACGGACAGGGCCGCCCGGCTGAACGGCCCCTGTGGCTGGGCTCGGTGAAGTCCAACATCGGCCACACGCAGGCCGCCGCCGGTGTCGCCGGTGTCATCAAGATGGTCATGGCCATGCATCACGGTGTCCTGCCGAGGACACTGCATGTCGACCGACCCACCCCCCATGTCGACTGGTCGGCCGGGGCGGTCAGCCTCCTCACCGAGGAACAGACCTGGCCCGGGAGCGACCGGCCCCGCCGCGCCGGTGTATCGTCCTTCGGCGTCAGCGGCACCAACGCCCACGCCATCATCGAAGAGCCTCCCGCCTTGGCCGGCCAGCAGCACCAGTACGAGCCCGCCGAACCGGGCGTCGTGCCGTGGGTGATCTCGGCACGGACGGCGGACGCGCTGCGCGATCAGGCACGGCAGCTTCGCGCGTACGTCGATCAGCGGCCTGAGCTGGATGCCGTGGCTGTCGCCGGCACGCTCGTCCACGGACGCGCCCTGTTCGAGCGCCGCGCCGTGGTCCTCGCTGAGGCGCCTGATGCCATCGCCGCCGCGCTCGACGCGCTTGCCACCGGGCAGCCTCACACCCACCTTGTCCAGGGCCAGGTCAAGAACACCGGCAAGACCGTGTTCGTGTTCCCCGGGCAGGGGACGCAGTGGGCCGGAATGGGCGCGGACCTCCTGGACACCGTGCCGGCGTTCGCGGAATCCATCGCCCGGTGCGAGGAAGCGCTTGCGCCTTACGTCGACTGGTCGCTGACCGATGTCCTGCGCTCCGGCGCACAGCTGGACCGTGTCGACGTCATCCAGCCTGTGACCTGGGCCGTCATGGTCTCCCTCGCCGCCACATGGCAGCACCTCGGCATCCGCCCCGACGCGGTCGTGGGCCACTCCCAGGGCGAGATCGCGGCTGCGGCTGTGGCGGGTGCGCTTTCGCCGGAGGACGCGGCGAAGGTCGTCGCCGTACGTGCCCGGATCATCGCCGAGCACCTGGCCGGACGGGGCGCCATGGCCTCGATCCCGCAGCCCGTCGAGGTGGTCCGGGAACACCTGACCAGCGGTATCGGCATCGCGGCCGTCAACGGCCCGAATGCGACCGTCGTTTCGGGCGACAAAGACGCCGTCGAGGCCCTCGTCGCTCAGCTCCAGGAACAGGACGTCCGAGCCCGGCTCATCCCCGTCGACTACGCCTCACACTCGGCCCACGTCGAAACGATCGAGGGCCACTTGGCAACGGCCCTCGCAGGGATCACGCCCCAGGCTTCTGAAGTCCCGTTCTTCTCCACCGTCGAACCCGGATTCCTCAACACCTCCGAACTCGACGCCAATTACTGGTACCGCAACCTCCGCCAGACCGTCCACTTCCACACCGCCATCCAGCAGCTCAGCGACAGCGGCCACACCACCTACATCGAGTCCAGCGCCCACCCCGTCCTCACCTACAGCATCGAAGAAACCGAAGGCGCAGAGACCATCACCGGCACCCTCCGCCGCAACGAAGGCACCCTCACCCGCCTCCTCACCTCCGCAGCCCACCTCCACACCCACGGCCACACCATCAACTGGCCAATCCCCCACAGCCGACCCATCGACCTCCCCACCTACCCCTTCCAGCACCAGCGCTACTGGATCAACCCCCGCCCGAGCACCGGCACGGACACTGCGGACACCCGCTTCTGGGAGGCGGTCGAGAACGAGGACTGGGAGTCCCTCGGCCACACCCTCTCGGTCGAGGGCGATGCGCCGCTGAGCACGGTGCTTGCGGCGCTGGCGTCCTGGCGGAAGAGCCTGGATCGCGCGTCGGCGGTGGACAATCTGCGCTACCGGGCGACGTGGAGGCCGGTGGCGGACCCGCAGGCGGGGCTGTCCGGCACCTGGCTGGTCGTGGTTCCCGAAGGCCACGAGGGCGACACGCTGGTGGGCGCCGCCACGGAGGCCCTGCGCGGTAACCGGACCCACGTACGACAGGTCGTGCTGCACCCGGCCCAGCCGGACCGCACGCTCTACGCCGAGCACCTCTCCAGCGCACTGGCCCTGGGCGAAGACACCGCCGGCGTGCTGTCTCTCCTCGCGCTGACCGGCGACGACACCACCACAGCAGCGCCGACGCTCGCCCTCTTCCAGGCGCTCGGCGACGCGGGTGTCCAGGCTCCGCTCTGGTGCGTCACCCAGGGCGCGGTCACCACCGGCGGCAACGACCCGCTCACCCACCCCGCCCAGGCACAGATCTGGGGCCTGGGCCGGGTCGCCGCGCTGGAGCACCCCGACCGCTGGGGCGGACTCGTCGACGTGCCCAAACAGTTCGACGAACGCGGCGCCGCCCGCCTGCGTGCCGTACTGGCCGCCCCGGCCGGCGGCGAGGACCAGGTGGCCATCCGCGCCTCCGGCCTCCTCGCCCGCCGAATAGCCCGCACCGGCACCAACGGAAGCGCGTGGCAGCCGCGCGGCACCGTCCTGATCACCGGCGGCACCGGCGCCCTCGGCGCACACGTCGCCCGCTGGGCCGCCGCCAACGGAGCGCAGCACCTCGTCCTCGCCAGCCGCAGCGGCGACAGCACCCCGGGTGCTGCCGGCCTGCACGGCGAACTCGCCGCTCTCGGCGCCACCGTGACCTTCGCCGCCTGCGATGTGAGCGACCCGGAAACCGTAAAGGCGCTCATCGCCGACCACCCCGACCTGACCGCCGTCGTCCACACCGCCGGTGTCCTCGACGACGCAGTGCTCGACCGGCTCACCGCCGACCGCCTGCACCACGTACTGCGCCCGAAGGCCACGGCCGCCGAACTCCTCGACCAGTACACGCGTCACCTCGACCTCGACGCCTTCGTGCTCTTCTCGTCGGTGGTCGGCACGCTCGGCCGCGCCGGGCAGGCCAACTTCGGTGCGGCCAACGCCCACTTGGATGCGATCGCCGAGCAGCGGCACGCGCTGGGGCTGCCCTCCACCTCCGTGGCGTGGGGCCCGTGGGACGCGGACGGGATGGCGGCCGGGGACGTGGCCGACCAGTTGCGTCGGCGCGGGCTCCCGGCCCTGGCGCCGGACCTCGCGCTCACCGCGCTGGGAGAGGCCGTCGGACGCGGCGAACCGGCGGTGACCGTCGCCGACATCGACTGGGCCCGTTTCGTGCCGGCGTACACCGCCGCCCGGCCCAGCGCGCTGATCTCGGACCTGACGGACGTGCGGGATCTGCGGTCCGGGTCCGACGCCGATCGTCCGGGCGGTGACGACACGACCTGGACGGCACAGAACCTGTCCGGCCTCTCCGATGCCGAGGCCCAGCGGGTGCTGCTGGACCTGGTGCGCACGCAGGCCGCGGCCGTGCTCGGGCACGCTTTCGCGGACGCGGTGAACGCGTCGCAGGCGTTCAAGGACATCGGTGTCGACTCGCTGACCGGGGTCGAACTGCGTAACCGGCTCGTCGCCGTCACCGGTCTGAAGCTGCCGCCGACGCTGGTCTTCAACCATCCGACGCCCCAGGCGCTGGCCCGCTTCCTGCACACGCAGGCGGCCGGCACGGCGGAGTCCGCCTCCGCGCTGCCGGTCCCGGCGGGCGTCGCGGCCGAGGACGACCCGGTCGTCATCGTGTCCATGGCCTGCCGTTACCCGGGCGGGGTGCGCTCGCCGGAGGACCTCTGGCAGTTGGTCATCGAAGCCCGGGACGCCGTGTCCGTGTTCCCCACGGACCGGGGCTGGGACATCGACGCGCTCTACCACCCTGATCCGGAGCGCGCGGGTACGTCGTACGTCCGCGAGGGCGGATTCCTCTACGACGCCGCCGAGTTCGACGCCGATTTCTTCGGGATCTCGCCGCGCGAGGCGCAGGCGATGGACCCGCAGCAGCGGCTTCTGCTGGAGACCTCGTGGGAGGTGTTCGAACGGGCCGGGATCGACCCGCGGTCGGTGGCCGGCAGCCAGGCGGGCGTCTACGTCGGTGTGGCGTCCCAGGACGGGTACGGGCCGCGCATGAGTGAGGCGCCCGAGGGGTTCGAGGGGTATCTGCTCACCGGTACGGCGGCCAGTGTGATCTCCGGCCGGGTGGCGTACTCCCTCGGCCTGGAGGGCCCGGCCGTCACGGTCGACACGGCCTGCTCGTCCTCGCTGGTCGCCCTGCACATGGCCGTCCAGGCGCTGCGGGACTGCGAGTGCGCGCTCGCGCTGGCGGGCGGCGTGACCGTCATGGCCTCCCAGGGGACGTTCGTGGAGTTCAGCCGGCAGCGGGGGCTCGCTCCCGACGGCCGTAGCAAGTCGTTCTCCGCGTCGGCCGACGGCACCAGCTGGGGCGAGGGCGCGGGCGTCCTGCTCCTGGAGCGGCTGTCGGACGCCCGCCGCAACGGACACCCGGTCCTGGGCGTGGTGCGCGGTACGGCGGTCAACCAGGACGGCGCAAGCAACGGGCTCAGCGCCCCCAACGGCCCCTCACAGGAGCGGGTCATCCGGCAGGCGCTCGGCCGGGCCCGGCTGACCGCCGCCGGCGTCGACGCCGTCGAGGCGCACGGCACCGGCACCAGGCTCGGTGACCCGATCGAGGCGCAGGCGCTGCTGGCCACGTACGGGCAGGACCGGCCCGCCGAACAGCCGCTGCTGCTCGGCTCCTTGAAGTCCAACATCGGACACACGCAGGCCGCGGCGGGCGTGGGCGGAGTCATCAAGATGGTGATGGCGATGCGTCACGGTGTGCTGCCGAGGACGCTGCACGTGGACGAGCCGACTCCGCACGTCGACTGGTCCGCCGGTGCCGTGTCGCTGCTGCGGGAAGCGGTCGAGTGGCCGCAGACCGGACGGCCCCGCCGGGCCGGTGTCTCGTCCTTCGGCGTGAGCGGCACCAACGCCCACGCGATCATCGAACAGGCCGAGGAGGAGCCGGCCGTCGTAGACGCACCTGAGGCTGGGGCCGGGCCCATGCCGTGGGTCGTCTCCGGTCAGGGCACCGACGCCCTGCGGGCGCAGGCCGAGCGGCTGCGGTCGTTCGTCGCAGCGCGGCCCGAACTTCCCACCGCCGACGTGGCGTTCTCCCTCACCACCTCGCGGGCGGCGCTGGACGACCGGGCCGCCGTGGTCGCCGAGGACCGGTCCGACTTCCTCGACGCGCTGGGCGCGCTCGCGCGGGGCGAGGCGGACAGCCGGGTCCTCACCGGCTCGGCGGACCGGGCACAGGGGCGGTTGGCGTTTCTGTTCTCGGGGCAGGGCAGCCAGCGGGCCGGGATGGGGCGTGAGCTGTACGCCGCCTTCCCTGTGTTCGCTG
>NZ_JBIAUE010000073.1:0-6782 GCF_042892615.1 Streptomyces sp. NPDC001750
GCCACACCCGAAGCAGCCACCAACCCCTCCGCGAGACCCAACCAATGCCCCGCCATCCGCTCCACCGTCACCGCATCGAACAAATCCGTGCTGTAGGAGACGACGGCGAACAGGCCCTCTCCGTCGATGGGTTCGAACTCGATATTGAGGTCGAACGGGCTCGTCTCGACCGGCGGCAGGACTTCCTCGACCAAGAGCCCCGGCAGTGCGAACGTCTCGCGCGGCGCGTTCTGGAGGGTGACCGCGGCCTGGACGAGCGGGGTCCTGCTGGGGTCGCGTTCCGGGGCGAGGGCCTCGACGAGGCGGCTGAACGGGGCCGCCTGGTGCTCGAAGGCGGCCAGGGTGGTCTCTCGTACGTCGTCCAGCAGCGTGCCGAAGTCGGCATGGGCGTCGATGCGGGTGCGCAGCACGAGTGTGTTGACGAAGAAGCCGACCAGCGGTTCCAGCTCGGTGCGCTCGCGCCCCGAGACGGCCGTGCCGACGGCGATGTCGTCCTGGCCGCTGTAGCGCGAGAGCAGCAGCTGTGTGACCGCGGTCAGGGCCATCGACAGGGTCGCGTCCTGCGCTCGCGCCGCGTCGGCGAGTGCCGTGGTGAGACGCTGCGGGACGCGGAAGGAGTGCAGGGCGCCGCGCCCCGTCCGCACGGCGGGGCGGGGTCGGTCGGTGGGCAGCTCCAGGGGTTCGAGACCGGCCAGCCGCTCGCTCCAGTGGTCGAGGTGGGGCGCGAGGGCGTCCTCGGTGAGTCGCGCACGCTGCCAGACTGCGAAGTCCGGGTATTGAAGGGATGGTTCGGGCAGCACGGGATCACCGTGGGACGCGTCCACCACCGCTGTGTAGAGGGCGCTCAGCTCGCGTGTGATCACGCCCATGGACCAGCCGTCAGTGACGATGTGATGCATCGTCAGCATGAGGGTGGACTCGTCCCGCCCTGCCCGCTCGACGAGGAGCACGCGGAACAGCGGCCCGGTGCGCAGGTCGAACGGCTGGGCGGCCTCCGCCCGCAGGGTGCGTTCGTGCGCGTCCTCGCTCGCCGCCCGGACCGTGCGCACGGGCACGTCGAGGGTGTCGTGGACGTGCTGGGTGCCGCCCCGGCCGTCGGCGGCGTCGAAGGTGGTGCGCAGTGCCTCGTGGCGGGCGACGAGCCCGGCGACGGCGGTGCGCAGGGCGGCGGTGTCGACGACCCCGGTGAGACGCAGGGTGGTGACGACGTTGTACTCGCAGCCACCGGGGGTGAAGGCGTCGAGGAACCAGAGCCGTTCCTGCGCGTAGGAGAGCGGCAGCGGGCCCGCGCCGCGCGGCGCCGGGGTGATCGCGGCGTCCGTCGTCGCGCCCGTCGTGGCGGCGCAGGCGGCGGCCAGCGAGGCGACCGTGGGATGGTCGAACAGGGCGCGCGGCGAGAGGTCGGCGCCCAGGGCGGTGCGCAGCCGGGAGGCGGCCTTGAGGCTGGTGATGGAGTCGCCGCCGAGGTCGAAGAAGTCGTCGTGCCGGCCGATTCGCCCGCTGCCGAGCAGTTCGGCCCAGACGGCAGCGATCCGCTCCTCGGCCCCGGCGTGCGGGGCCTCTTGGACGGTGGCGGTGACGTGGTCGTGCTCGGGGGCGGGCAGGGCGCGCCGGTCGACCTTGCCGCTGGAGTTCAGGGGCAGGGCGTCGAGGACGACGTACGCGGAGGGGACCATGTACGAGGGGAGCAGGGCCGCGGCCTCCTCCCGTACGCGGCGGACGTCGAGTTCGGCGGCCGTGGTGTCCTGCGCCGCGGGGACGAGGTAGGCGACCAGCCGCTTGGAACCGCCGCCGCCCGTCCGGGCGGCGGTGACCGCCTGGACGCTCACCCGGCCGATGCCGCCGCAGCGCGCAAGGGCGGCCTCGATCTCGGCGAGCTCGATGCGGAAGCCCCGGATCTTTACCTGTCCGTCGCCCCGGCCCAGGAATTCGAGGCGGCCGTCGTGGCGTCGCCGGACGATGTCGCCGGTTCGGTAGAGCCGGCCACCCGCGGGACCGAACGGGGAGGCGACGAACCGCTCGGCGGTGAGACCTGGACGGCCGTCGTAGCCGCGGGCCAGCCCGGGGCCGCCGAGGTACAGCTCACCGGGCTGGCCTGTGCCGACCGGGCGCAGCGCCGCGTCGAGGACGTAGGCGAGCGTATTGTCCATGGGCAGGCCGAGCGGTACGGCCGCACCGTCGGCGAGGTCGGCGGCGTCGAGGGGGCCGCAGACGGCGAAGGTGGTGGCCTCGGTGGGCCCGTAGACGTGGACGAGCCGGGTGTCGGGGCAGTGCTCCAGCATGCGTCGCATCGCCGGGCGGGAGGCGGCCTCGCCGCCCGTCCACACCTCGCCGAGCCCGGAGAAGCAGGCCGGGTCCTCGTCGGCGAGGGCGCCGAAGAGCGCGGTGGTCACGAACAGTGCGCTGACACCGTGTTCGGCGACGGCGTGGCGTACGGCGGTCGCCGTGAGGTCGCCGTCGGCGACGACGACCGTGCCGCCGTTGAGGAGCGGGGCCCAGACCTCGTAGGTGGCGGCGTCGAAGGAGTGGGAGGAGTGGAACAGGACGCGCTGCTGCGCATCGTGCGTCCAGCGGCGGTCGGCGGCGAGGGCGGCGATGTCGCGGTGGGTGACGGCGACGCCCTTGGGCTCACCGGTCGAGCCGGAGGTGTACATGATGTACGCATCGGCGTCCGGGGCGACATGCGCCGGTCCGTCGGCCGGGGCCGTGGTGTCGCCGCCGGGGATGTCGGAGACATCGTGGGTCGGGATGTCGGAGACGTCGAGGTTTGGGATGCCGGAGACGTCGAGGGTCGGGATGCCGTCCGGTGCCGGGAAGACGCCGTCGGTGAGGAGCAGCAGGGCGCCGCTGCGGTCGAGCATGGCGCGCATCCGGTCCGCCGGGTGACCGGAGTGCAGCGGAACGTAGGCGGCCCCGGTCCTGAGCACGGCGAGCATGGCGACGACGACGTCCGCCGAGCGGTCGAGCAGCAGTCCGATCCGGGATCCCCGGCCGGCTCCGCGCGCCCGCAGCGCGCTCGCCAGGCGGGCCGCGCGTTCGTCGAGCTGCCGGTAGGTGAGCGTGCCGGACGCACCGGTCACGGCGACCGTGTCGGGAGTGTCGGCGACCCGCTGTGCGAAGAGTTCCGGCAGCGAGGTCTCCGGCACCGCGGTCGCGTCGAGCGTGCCGGCCCACGCACCGTCCAGAACGCGTGTCAGCTCGTCGGCACCGGTCAGCGGAAGGGTGCCGAGGGTGGCCGCGTCCCCGGCGTCCGCCAGGGCCTCCAGGACGTGGGCGTAGCGGGCGGCGAGCAGCCGAATGGTGGCGGCGTCGAAGAGTTCGGGGTCGTAGCCGAAGGTGAGCAGGAACTCCCCGGCGGGGCGCGCGGTCAGGGTGAGCGGGTAGTTGGTCGACTCGGCGGCGTCGAGCCCGGAAAGGGCGATGCCGTGGCGCGTGGTGGCGGCGGCGTCGACCGGGTAGTTCTCGACGACGACGAGGCTGTCGAACAGAGGCGTGCCGGACGGCAGGCCGGGCACTTCGATCTCGTGCAGGGCGACGTACTCGTACGGGCGGGCCGCTGCCTGGGCGTCGCCGAGACGGCGCAGCCAGGCGCTCACCGGCTCGTCCGGCGGCGTGACGACGCGCACGGGCACGGTGTTGATGAACAGTCCGACCGTCGACTCCGCGCCCCGCAGCTCCGCCGGACGGCCGGAGACGGTCGTGCCGAACAGGACGTCGTGCGTTCCCGCGTACCGGCCGAGCAGCAGCGCCCACGCGCCCTGGACGACGGCGCCGACGGTGACGCGGTTGCGCCGGGCGAAGTCCGCGACCGCCTGCGCGGTGGCGTCGGGAAGGCCCAGAATGACGCGTTCCCCCGAGCGTGCGTGTCGGGAGCCGCGCGGCGAACGGTCGTACGGGAGCGGCGTCGGCTCCTCGAAGCCTGCGAGGCGGCCGGTCCAGAAGGCATGCCCGGCGGCATGGTCCTGTGCGGCGAGCCATCGCAGGTGCTCGCGGAACGGCTCCCGGGGCGGCAGGGGTTCGCCCGCGCAGAGGGCGGCCACGTCGGAGAGGACGGCGGCGCTGCTCCAGCCGTCCATGAGCAGGTGGTGAAAGGACCACAGAACGCGGACGGCCTCCTCCTCGACCCGTACGAGCGTCAGCCGCATCAGCGGCGCGTCAAGGCCCGTGATGACGGACCGGTCCGCGGCGAGCAGGTCCGCGAGCAGCGATTCCTGCTCGTCGGCGGTGCGATCGGTCCAGTCTGCGTACGTCACCGGCAGTGGCCGCGTCCCTGCGCGATGGACAACCTGGACGGGCTCGGCCACTCCCTCCCAGACGACGGAGACGCGCAACGCGTCCGAGGCGTCGACGACGGCCCGCCAGGCGCGCGCCACGGCCCCGGTGTCGCCCACGCCCGCCATGACGAAGGTGAACTGCTCGAGATAGGCGGGCGATCCAGGCGATCCGGCCGCGTCGAGCGTGTGGAAGAGCATGCCCGACTGGAGCGGGGTCAGCGGGAGGATGTCCTCGATGGCGCGGGCGTCGCCGACGCGCGAGGCGATCGCGTCCACCTCGTGCTGGGCGAGGCGGACGAGGGGAAAGTCCGACGGCGTGCAGCCGGAGGGGCCCTCGGGCGCGGTGCAGTGCGCGACCAGGGAGCGCAGCTCGTCCGCGTACCGGTGGGCAAGGTCCTCTACGGTCGTGAGGTCGTGAAGGTTCTCGGAGTAGGCCCAGGTGAAGGTGAGGACGCCGTCCTGGACCGCGCCGACCACCTCGATCAGATGGGTACGCCGCTCGCCCGGGTGGTGCTCGCCGCCGGGGTTGAGGACGAGGGAACGGTGCAGACCGGAAGTCCCCTCGTCGAAGTGCCCGAGGTAGTTGAACGCCAGTTCCGGAGCGTCGCCCAGGCCGGTGGCGTTGCCGAGGTGACGCAGGGCGCCATGGCCGATGCCCTGGTCGGGCACGGCCCGCAGCAGCTCCTTGACCGCCTTCACGGTGTCGGCCCAGTCGTCGTCGCCGTACGCGACGGGCAGGGCGACCGGATGAATGGCGGTGAACCAGCCGACGGTACGGGTGAGATCGACGTCGTCGAAGAGCTCCCCGCGGCCGTGCGCCTCCAGGTTCACGGCCCATCGAGGAGCGGCCCCGCCCTCCGCGGGTCGATCGGCTCCGCCCGTCGCCCAGGGGCCGACGGCGCGGGTCAGGGCGGCGAGGAGCACGTCGTTGGGGCGCGTGCGGTACGCCCCGGGGACGTCGAGCAGCAGGGCCCGTGTCTCCGCGGCGGACAAGGAGACCGAGACCGTGCGCTCGGAGGCCACGGTGTTGTCGCCCCCGGGGCGGTCGACGGGGATCCGCGAGGTGACCGCCCCGGTCGCGTCGCGCCAGTAGGCCAGCTGGGCATCGAAGCCGCCACGGGCGGTGTACGCGGCGAGCCGGTCGGCCCACTGCCGCACGGAGGTGCCCTTCGGGCCGAGGTCGACCGGTCGGCCTGCGGCAGTCTGCTCGTACGCCGTGCTCAGGTCCTCCAGCAGGATGCGCCAGGAGACGCCGTCCATGATCAGGTGGTGCGCCACGACGACCACACGCACAGGTCCGGCCGTCCCCGTCCGGACGAGCACACGCATCAGGGGGCCGGTGGCGAGGTCGAGCCCGGCCTGTGCGTCGCGGACGAGCGCCTGCCAGCGTGCCTCGGCGTCGGTGTCGGGGTCGCCGTCCTCGGGGAGCGTGTGGAAGGCGAGAACGGCGTCGAGGTCGATGTCGGGAGCGATCCGGCCGGTCCAGACGCCTTCCACGTCCTGGATGAACGTGGAGCGCAGGGCGTCGTGCTGCGCCGCCAGGGCCGCGACGGCGGTGCGGAGGACGCCGAGGTCGGTGTCGTCCGGGAGGGTGAAGGCGGCGGCCATGTTGAAGTGGCCGGGGGCCACGGGGTGGGTCTCGAAGAACCACTCCCGTACGGGGGTCGGGGCCACGACGCCGATGACCGTACCGCTCTCGGTCAGCCGGGAACGGGAGGCGGCATCGACGTCGAGAGCGCGGGCGTGCGGGGCGAGGGTGGAGATGGTGGGGTGCTGGAAGACGTCCCGGGAGGAGAGTGACAGACCGGCACGGCGGGCCCTTGAGACGACCTGGAGGCTGATGATCGAGTCGCCGCCGAGGTCGAAGAAGTTGTCGTGGACGCCGACTTGCTCCAGCCCGAGGACCTCCGCCCAGACGGATGCCAGGACCTGTTCCGTCCTGGTGCGCGGAGCGACATAGGCCTCCTCGTCCCCGGTGAACTCCGGAGCGGGCAGGGCCTTGCGGTCCAGCTTGCCGTTCGCGTTCAACGGCAACTCGTCCAGAACTACGAACACGGCCGGCACCATGTACTCCGGCAGAACCACTGCGACATGCTCACGCACAGCCGCGACATCCAACCCCGAACCATCGGCCACCACATACGCGGCCAGACGCTTCACCCCCGGCCGGTCCTCACGAGCAACAACCACGGCCTGGCTCACACGCTCGTGCGCGACCAGGACGCTCTCGATCTCACCCAGCTCGATCCGGAAACCACGCACCTTCACCTGATCATCGCCACGACCCGCGTACTCAAGCGTCCCGTCCGCATGCCAACGCACCACGTCACCCGTGCGGTACAGGCGACCACCATCGCGGAACGGATCGGCGACAAAGCGTTCCGCGGTCAGACCGGGACGCTCGTGATAGCCACGCGCCAGACCACCCGCGAGATACAACTCACCCCACACACCCACAGGAACAGGACGGAGGAAGGAGTCGAGCACATACGTGCCCTTGCCCGCCAC
>NZ_JBIAUE010000074.1:0-6708 GCF_042892615.1 Streptomyces sp. NPDC001750
GTCCGCGTACTGGACGTACGCGGGTGATGCGACAACACCGCGAGGTGCCGTGCCGGGCATCGCGAGCCGGTGAACCTTCCCGGTCACAGCACTAGACCCGTCGGGCCGTCAGAACGGCGCTGACGGAGCCATGGAGGTCAAGCTCGGGACATGGTTCGACAACGTCCGCAAACGCGCCGACAAGCTCACCGAGCAGCGCCGGGCGGACCTCGACGCGCTCGGGATGCGCTGGTAAAGCGAGCAGGGATGTGGTTAGGGCCCGGTCGATGACCGGGCCCTAACCCCGCCAACACAGTTGGAGAGCGTGCTGGCCGGCTGCCGCATATTGCCTCGCCGGGACGTCCCCAGCCTCCGTATGGTCTCTGCCGAGGATGAGGTTGAACGACGGCACGAGCTGTACGGGGAGTAGAGGGACGATGAGCAGGAGACGCTACGTCGCCAGGGGAGTGACGGGTGGCTACCGAATCTGGGACAACCGCGGCCGCCGATGGTGGGGCGATCTCTACGAGTTGTGCCCTGACGATCTCCTGGCCGAGCTCAATGGACAGGCGGACCAAGCGCGGATCACCGCGCTGATGAAGCGCTACCGAGCGCAGAAGCGATAGGCAGCGCCGAGTACTGGAAGACGACGGCGCGCACCACAAGCGCACCAGATCGAGCGGGGAACAGCGGCGGTAAAAGCAACCAAGCTCGAGGACACCGCTCACCGACCGTTCGCCCAGGTCAGCACCCGAACCGGCCGCACATGATCGCAGCTTCCCAAGCTGAGAACCAGGCACGTGCCGGCGCAGACAGACTCGTAGGATTCCCCTCATGGTGACTGCGACTGTCCGCGAGTGGAACGACGAGGAAGGGTGGGGAGTGCTCGACTCCCCCGAGACGCCCGGTGGCTGCTTCGGCCACTACTCCGACATCCAGGCGACCGGCTTCCGCACACTGTCGCCCGGGCAGCAGGTGGACCTCACGTGGGAAGCCCCCGGCTTCAAGCAGGACGGCTACGACTACCGTGCGGTAAGCATCGTGCCCCAGCCCGCCTGACATCCACACCTGACATCAACGTCGGCGAACGCTGCCACACCGAAGCGGCCACGGCCGGACCAACGACGAGCCGTTCAACGCCGTTTCCGCACCCTGCACCGCACGGTGATCGAACTCCTAAAGCGTGTCAGGGGTGCGATCAGCCGAGATAGGGCCGCTTACGGTGTTCCAGGAAATGACGGATCCGGAGCTGCTGAGTGTGGTGCATCGGCAGTTGATCAATCTCTTCCGGCCGGACGAACGCAGCTCCGTTGACTCGTCCGAGATCGCGAGTCGGCCGCCGACCACGCGGGCGGTGAAGCAGACGTTGAACTGTCTGCGCGCCTCACCGTCCGAGTAGGCAATGATGTGGCGAGGGTCGGTACCCGTCCCGCCCCGGCGACCAGCTCCTGATCACACTGGAGGCCAGCGGCACCGCCCCGGGCTCGACGGAGCTGTACGAGGTCGTCGACGGCGGCGGGAACGGCATGGGGCTGCGCCTGGTCGAGGTCTCGCCCGAGGGGGCCTCGGGAGGGTGGTACGCCGGTCCGCCCGAGCTGTACGGGGCCGACCCGGTCGAGACGCCATGGATGGAGGCCGGCCCCGACCGGCTCACCATCAACCGCGACGGCGTCGTCGTCCACCAGGGCCGCCACGCCCTTCCCCGCCCCCACACCGCCGAACCCCAACTCACGCCCGGCGCGTTCGCACTGTCCCTGATCAGGAGGTCCGGCACCTTCGCCGCGGCGGGGTCCGGGATGGTGGTGCGATGCTTCCTGCGCAGGCGGAGGCCGGCCAGCCCGGTCGCCTGCATGATGCGGGCGACCCGCTTGTGGTTCACGCGCTCGCCGTCCTCGCGGAGTTCAGCGGTGATCCCGGGGACGCCGTAGGTGCCGTCCGAGGCCTGGTGGATCACGCGTATCCGAGCGGCGAGCTGGGCGTCGGCAGCCTGGCGGGCTGCCCGCAGCGGTGCGCTCCGGCGCCAGTGGTAGAAGCTCGAGCGGGCGATGCCCAGGATGCGGCACAACCGCTTCACGCCGTAACGGCGCTGGTGGTCCTCAACGAACTGGCAGCGGTTCACCAGCCCGTCTCCGAGGCGAAATAGCGGGCCGCCTTGCGCAGGATCTCCCGTTCCTTCTTCAGCTCGGCGTTCTCCCGCCTCAAGATGGCGACCTCGGCCTCCAGGGCCGACGGTGCCACCGGAACCGTCGGCGGCTTGGCCGCCCGACGGCCGCGCGGACGACCGGCTCCGGCCGCCCGGATCCAGTTGCGCAGCGTCTCCGGGTTCACCCCCAGGTCGGCGGCGATCTGCTTGATCGTCGCCTCGGGCCGCGACTCGTACAGAGCGACCGCGTCCGCCTTGAACTCCGGCGGATAGCGCTTCATGACCACGACACGTCCATCTCTCAGATCCTCAAGATCCACTATCTCGAGTGTCCAAGATCAGGGGTGAAGGCCCCGGGCCCGGATGGAACGGTGGCTGCGTGACTTCGGTGACGAGGTCCGGCCGGGTGCAGCAGCACGCCCCGGCCGGACCCACCGCGGTCGCGATCACGTCGGTCGTCGCCGAGGATCTGGATCCCCGCCCGCGGGACCATGCCGGAACCGAACGGCTCGTCCGCATCGGGACCCTGTACCTGCGGTACCTGCGCGACGGCCACCAGGTCGAGGGCGCACGGGAGATGGCCCCGACTCTCGCACTGTGGGCGGGCTCGGAGCTGGCCGCGCTCATACTCAACGACCCCGAGCGGATCAGCTCGTGCCTGAACGCCCGCGATCACACGGCGCCGGAGCAGCAGGCCGGAACGGGCGCGCCGTAGGACCACACGGCGACGATATTCCTGCCAGGACGGTACGGGGCTTCTCGACGGCTTGCAGGCACTCACCCTCCTCGGGGTCGGTGGCGCGCTGCTGGTCACCGGCGGACTCGTCCTCGGCGCCAGCAAGCGCCGACGCCGCACCAACTGACCCGCACCCCTGAAGGGTTGAGACGGAACTGACCACAGGGCCGGCTCGGCCCGCACGTACCAGCGCCCGCCGCGCTCACGGAACCGACCGTGAGCCCGGCGGGCGCCACGTGACGGACTTCGGCTGCGCATGCGACACAGGCCCGGCCTTCCGATCCGTCGGAGGGCCGGGCCCGTGCCGTGTGCCGCCCCGCTCGGCTGGTCTTCCCTGAAGTCGCCTCCCCCGGTGATCCCGGAGCAGCAGAATCAGGGCGTCGGCGCAGCCGCGGTACGGGAGGGCAAGGGCTTATGGGGATGCAGGACGTGTGGGTGCGGGCTCAGAGCATCGTCTCCGGCAGGAGGACGGCGCCGCGCCGGCTGACGGGCTGCTGTCCGCCATAGCCAGGACTGCAGCTGTCCGGGGCGGCCACCTCCTGGTCCTTCACGGCACCGGCCTGCCGTGGTGACGTTCGGCCATGGACGGCACCGGTGAAGGACCCGCCCCCTGATCCGGCACCGGGGCGGGCCTGACGGGCCCGCTGCCAGGTCAGAGAGATGTTCCGCTCGCCGTTCCCCAGCCGTCGAAGAAGTCGGCCAGGGCGCGGCGTTGTTCTTCTTCGCGGGCGATCTGGTGGGCGAGTACGGCGTGGTCGATGTACGGGGCGACGGCGGCGAGGACCAGGCGCTGGAGTTCGGCTGGTTCCAGGGCCTCAAGTTCCCACTGCACGGGGTGGGCGGGGCCGAGCCCGTAGCGGTCGGCGAAGGTCGGCCATCTCGGGTCGCCGTGCTTGCCCTCGGCGAGGGCAGTTCGTACTCGATGGTCTGCTCGCGGGTCAGGAGCACCGGCGGACCTCGTCCCAGCAGTCTGCGGTGCGCCGGACCCAGCCCCGTTCGATATCCGCGCCGCTCGCGTCGAAATCACCGCACCAGAGCAGCGTGGCGCGGCCGTGCCGGGTGGTGCGGCGGCGTACGACTTCGGCGTAGGACTGGGAGGCGAAGCCGCGGACGACCAAGACCGGGATGCCGTACTCGGCCAGCCAGGAAGTGAGGAGCTGCCGGAGGGTGTCCTTCTCCGCGGCCACGGCCAGCCGCCAAGCCCCGGGCCGTTCCCGAACCGCACGGGGCCGTGGACGCTCCCGCAGCAGAAACGCCAGCCATCTCCGGTACGTGGGCGAGGAAGGCTGGCCGGGACCGTGCATGTCGCTACCGTCACACAGCCGCCCCCGGCTCTCCGAGACCACCCGCCGCCGTACTGCCCACTTCCCCACGGCCGCAGCAGTTCCGACACACCCCGGGCTTCATTTCCCGTGAACAAACACGGGCCGCTCAACCGCTCGCTGCTGCCGCAACCGATGAACAAACGCTGCTGCTGAAAGTGAACGAAGCCATTGGGGTGGTGGTTCATGGGCGGGCCTGGTTCAGGTGGGTGGGGAGGGTTTGGACGGAGTTGGAGATCAGGGATGGCACGGGCACGAGGGATTCGGGGTTGGTGGCGAGTGAGAGTCCGGGGTACGCGCTGAACAGGGCTTCGAGAGCGATCGCGGCTTCCATGCGTGCCAGGGGTGCGCCAAGGCAGACGTGGGGGCCACCGCCGAAGGCCAGGTGCCGGGACTGGGTTCGGGTGAGGTCGAACCGGTCGGCGTCCTGGCCGTGCTGGGCGGTGTCGCGGCCGGCCGCGCTGTAGGGGGCGAGGATGGCGTCGCCAGCGGGTATGGTCACGCCGCCTATGTCCAGGTCCTCGCGTGGGTAGCGGGCGAGGAAGTTTCCGATGGGGGCGTCCCAGCGCAGAGTTTCCTCGACGACGACGGGCCAGACGGAGGGGGCGGAGCTCAGCGCGAGATCGAGTTGGCCGGGGTGGGTGAGCAGGGCGCGCAGCGCGTTGGTGATGAGGCTGAGGGTGGTTTCGTGACCGGCGGCGACCATCAGCCAGAGGGTGCCGGTCAGCTCTGCGTCGCTGAGGATGCCGGGGTTGTCCCTCTGGGCGGCGATCAGGGCGCTGGTGAGGTCGTCGCCCGGTGTACGGCGCTTGTGTGCGACGACCTTGTCGAGGAGTTCGTAGATGAGGTGTTGTGTCGAGAGGACTTCTTCAGGCTCTGCGGTGGAGTCGAAGATGGACCGGACCAGACGCCGCAGCTGGGGCCGGAACGGGCCGGGGACTCCAATGATGTCGCAGATGACGTTCATCGGTAGCGGGTAGGCCAGGTGCTCACGCAGGTCGACCGAGCCGTCCGGGCCGGTGCGCTCGGGCAACGCCTGGACGAGGCCGCGGGCGAGTTCCGTCACTTGCGGGCGCATGGCCCGGACACGTTCGGGGGTGAGGACCTGGGTGACGACGCGGCGCAGGCGGCGATGGTCGTCGCCGTCAGCCGTCACCATGTTGGTGATTTTGACCATGCCGGTCAGCGGCCAGTCCTCGGGAATCCGGTTGGTGCGGATGTCCGTCCACCGGTGCCAGTCCTTGCTGACCCGCGGATCAGTCACCAATTCCGTGACGAGCTGGTGCGTGGTGACGGCCCAGGCTTCCACGTCGCCGGGCAGGATCACCTTCACGACCGGGCCGAGCTCTCGCAGCCGTGCGGCTTCGCCCTGGTGGTCGGCGCCGGTCGGGTCCAGGCGCAGGACCGGGACATGCTGGGCAGTACGTTGTTGTGCCGTCATGAGCTACCTCCGGTACACGGTGCGAGAGCGGGCGGGCCGGGCTATCGAACGGACGGGTCCAGGGCGGTGTCGCTGGTCGGCGTGAACGTCACGGGCAGGGATTGGAAACCGGTCGATGCGTCCGAGCGGCCTGAGCGTGGTGGCAAGCATGTCTTTGTAGCGCCCGGCGGTCTCGGCGTAGTTGGTGCAGGTGGTCCGTCTCGCCTCTCGTAGGGCCCGGAGGGTCTCGGTCCTGGTCTGGTGGCGGGCTGTACTGCGGCTGAGGGGGGCTGCGGTGGCACCCGTCGCCGCTGTACCGAGGGCTCCGACCGTGGCGCCGAGCACGGCGGCGAGTCCTGTGTCCATCGCGCCACTGTGGCGGCCGCCGTCCGGGCAGCGCGAGACGGAGATCAGCCATCCGCATCCGGACAGCTTCGCGGCACGCCTGGTGGTGGTCGGTGCCGGAAGCCGGCCGGGACGCCAGTCGCCTTTCGTGGGCTGACGCGAGGGTGACGGGATGCACTCACCTCTGCGGGTTCAAGGAGTGGTTTACGGCTAAAGGTGAGGTTGTCTGCGGCATCCCGTCGCTCGGAACGTGACTGTCAGAGTTCGCGGTGTGCCGGAAATCGAGCTGTCCCGAGAACTCGTCGGCCGACTGAAGCCGGGCATGCTGGTCCTGGCTGACCGAGGCCTTTACGGATTCCGCCTGCGGCAATACGCGTCCGCGAGTTCGATGACGACAAGGGGAAGCGCCTGCTGCGGATCATCCGTAAAGGCAGCGGGTCGGTGGTGACCTGGCGGAGGGCGCAAATGATGTGGCTATCCGCGCACAGCATACCTGTGGCGGAGATCGCCGAAGTTACATTCACCAGCGCAGGCCGGGTCCGGGAGGTGATCCACCACTTCAACGCCGACTGCTTCGAGGCAGCCTCGGCCCATCGGAGATCCGCATCGCGATCGAGCTTGACAACTTCTCTCCGCACCTGACCACGAAGAAGGACTCCGGCATCGGTGACTAGTGCCGCGGCAGGCAACGTTTGCCCGTCAAGGAGCGCGTCCGGTACGTGCTCTCGGTGTGCCGGCCGGAAGCCCTCGTACTGGATGTACT
>NZ_JBIAUE010000075.1:0-6201 GCF_042892615.1 Streptomyces sp. NPDC001750
ACCACACACCACCGCAACCGCCCCAGGAACAACCGCCACACGCCCCGCAACCAACTCCACCACCGAACGACCACCCACACCCACACCAGGACCCGCCCACTGCGCCAGCAGGACACCGGCTTCAGCGGTCTCCAGCATCCCGAACCGGTCGAGCGGCGCGTCCGGCTGCGCGGTCACACGCTCGGCGAGAGCGATCCAATGACGGCACATCCGCTCGACGGTCGAGGCGTCGAACAGGTCCGTGTTGAACTCGGCCACGGCTGCCAGTCCGCCGCCGTCGGTCTGCTGGAAGTGCAGGCTCAGCTCGAACTGGGCCGCCTCGCGCGGCATCGCCTCGTCCTCGACACGCAGGCCGGGCAGCTCGAAGGCGCCCATCGGGGTGTTCTGGAGCGCCACGAGCGCCTGGACGAGCGGGGTACGGGAGGTGTCACGCTCGGGAGCCAGCTCCTCGATGAGTCGGCTGAACGGCACATCCTGATGCGCGAACGCGTCCAGCGTCGTCTCCCGCACCTCCGACAGCAGAGCTCCGAAGCCCATGGACTCGTCGATCCGCGACCGCAGCACGAGGGTGTTGACGAAGAACCCCACCAGATCCTCGATCTCGGCGCGCTCCCGTCCGGAGACCACGGTGCCCACTGCGATGTCCTGCTGCCCGCTGTACCGCGAAAGCAGCAACTGCGTCACCGCGGTCAGGGCCATGAAGAGGCTGGCCCCACGCTCCTGGCTCAGCCTCGTGAGCCGGTCCGCCAGTTCTGACGGGACCTCGAAGGCGTGCAGGGCGCCGGCCGAGGTGCGCACGGCCGGACGCGGCCGGTCCGTCGGCAACTCCAAAGGCTCCAGACCCGACAACTTGTCACGCCAGTGGTCGAGCTGACCGTCCAGCGCCTCGCCCGCCAGATGCTCACGCTGCCAGACCGCGAAGTCCGGGTATTGCACCGGAAGTTCGGGCAGCGCGTCGCCTTCACCACGCGCGGCGGCGGCGTACAGCGCACTCAGCTCACGGGTGACCACACCCATCGACCAGCCGTCGGTCACGATGTGGTGCATCGACAGCGCCAAGACGTGCTCACGCTCGGAGAGGCGTACCAGCAGGACCCGCGTGAGCGGACCGGTGCGCAGGTCGAACGGCAGCGCCGCCTCCTCGGCCAGCATGGCCCTGAGGCCGTCCTCGCCCGCAGCTTCCGCTAGGCGGACGGCCACCTCGATGTCTTCAGGTGCGTGGACGGTCTGCACGCCCCGGCCGTCGACGGAGTCGAAGGTCGTACGCAGGGCCTCGTGCCGGGCGACCAGCCCGGCCACGGCCGCACGCAGCGCAGCAACGTTCAACACACCCGTCAGACGCAGAGCGGCGGAAATGTTGTACTCGGTACCGCCGGGAGTGAAGTTCTCCAGGAACCAGAGGCGTTCCTGGGCGAACGAGAGCGGGAGCGGTCCGGTCCGGGGCGCGGGGAGGATCCCCGGCTCCTCCGGCTCGTCCCCGGCGACCTGCCCGGCCAGGGCGGCAACGGTCGGGTGGTCGAACAGCGCGCGGGGAGACAGACCCGTGCCCAGAACGCCGCGCAGCCGCGAGACGACCTTCAGGCTGGAGATCGAGTCGCCGCCCAGCGCGAAGAAGTCGTCGTGCACGCCGACCCGTTCCACCCCGAGGACGTCCGCCCAGATACCCGCCAGGGCACGCTCGGCATCGGTACGCGGGGCGACGTACTCCTCCCCCGCCTCCGCCTCGGGCGCGGGAAGCGCCCTGCGGTCCACCTTCCCGTTGACGGTGAGCGGCAGCTCGTCCAGAACGACGAACGCCGACGGCACCATGTACTCCGGCAACAGACCGGCCGCATGCTCACGCACCGCTTCCGCAACACCGAGCTCCGCACGCCGGGCCGGGACGAGGTAGGCGACCAGGCGCCTCACGCCAGGACGGTCCTCACGGACCTGCACCGACACCACACCCACGGACGCATGCCGCGCAAGAACCGCCTCGACCTCGGCGACCTCGATACGGAAACCACGGATCTTCACCTGACCGTCACCACGACCCAGGAAGTCCAGTCGGCCATCCGCCCGCCACCGCACCACATCACCCGTGCGATACAGCCGGCCCCCGTCACCGAACGGATCCGCAACGAACCGCTCCGACGTCAGATCGGACCTGCCGTCATAGCCCCGCGCAAGACCCGACCCGCCAAGGTACAACTCACCCGCGACACCCACACCCACCGGCCTGAGCGCGGCGTCGAGCACATACGCACGGGTGTTGTCCATGACCCGGCCCAACGGCACCGAACCACCCGCCGCGTCCTCGGACGCGATCGGACCGCACACGGCGAACGTCGTCGACTCCGTCGGACCATAACCATTGACGAGCACCAGTCCCGGGCAGGTGTCCAGCAGACGCCGCACCGCCGCGGCCGGAACCGCATCACCACCCGTCCACACCTCACGCAGACCCGCGAAACACCCCGGATCCTCCTCCACCAGCACACCGAACAGCGCCGCGGTCACCCACAGACCCGTCACACCCGACGCAACCGCCTCACGCACCACCGCAGCACTCAACTCCGCCTCGGCCACGACCACGGTCCCGCCGTTCAGCAACGGCACCCACACCTCATACGTCGCCGCGTCGAACGAATGCGGCGAATGGAACAACACCGCCCCATGCCCACCCGAACCCCAACGACCGTCCGCCGCCAACGCAACGATGTCCCCATGCGTGACCGCCACACCCTTCGGCACACCCGTCGACCCCGACGTGAACATCACATACGCCAAGGAAGCAGCACTCACGACCGGCGTGACCACGCCCGTGCCGACCGGCACCGCGTCCACCGCGAGAGCCGGAATATCCGCGACCTCGTCCACCCCCCGGTCCGTGAGGACCAGCCGAGCACCGGCCTGCGCCAGCACCTGCCGCACCCGCTCCTCCGGATACGAGGCATGCACCGGCACATACACACCACCGGCCTTCAACACGGCCAGCATCGCCACGACGACATCCACCGACCGCTCCAACAGCAGCCCGACCCTGGACTCCGACGACACACCCCCCTCGACCAGGACGGCGGCAAGACGGTCGGACTCGGACTCCAGCTCCGCGTAGGACAGCATCGCCGTACCGCACCGCACCGCCACCGCATCCGGTGCCGCAGCGACCCGACGGGCAAACGTCGCCACGGCCGAGGCGTCGTCGAGCGTGGAGCCCCCTCCATCGGCCCACTCGTCGACGACGAGGGCGCGTTCCTCGGGGGCCAGGAAGTCCAGCGCTCCGAGCCGGGTCTCAGCGTTGTCCACGAGCGCGGTGAGAACCTGGGCGAGGCGTTCGGCCAGGGTGTCGACCGTGGTCTGGTCGAGGAGGGCGGGGTCGTAGGCGAGCGTCATGTCCAGACGTTCGCCGGCAAGCCCGGCGATGAGGGTCAGTGCGTAGTTCGTCGACTCGGCAGCCTGGACGTCACTGACCGACACACCATGCCGCTCCGCCGCTCCCGTATCGACCGGGTAGTTCTCGAACACCACCAGGCTGTCGAACAGCGAAGCACCCGCGGGCAGATCCGTCTCGATGTCCGACAGCGCCACGTACTCGTACTGCCGCGACTCCACCAGATCCGACTGCACGCCTCCCAGCCACGATGCCACCCGCGCCGACGGATCCACCCTCACCCGCACCGGAACCGTATTGATGAACAGACCCAGAATGTCCTCCACGCCCGGCAGATCCGCCGGACGCCCCGACACCGTCGCCCCGAACACCACATCACCCGAGCCCGACCCGGACGACGCCCCCGCCGACTGCGACAGCAACAACGCCCACGCCCCCTGCACCACCGCGTTCACCGTCAGACGATGCCTCCGCGCGAACCCACCGACCCGGCTCGCAACCCCGGCACCCAGCACCACCGGAACCCGGCCACTCTCACGGCCCCGCTCCACCTCACCCGGCAAACGGTCATACGGCAACGCCACCGGATCCGTCACACCCGCCAGCCGACCACGCCAGAACGCCCGCCCGGCCTCCGCATCCTGACCGACCAGCCAACGCACGTACTCACCGAACGAACCCCGCGACCGCGCAGCCCGCCCAGCCCCGTCATCGGCGTACTCGGCAAGCACGTCCGGCACCAACGCCGCCGTACTCCACCCATCCAACAGCACATGGTGGAACGTCCACACCACCTGCACCGCATCAGCCGACAACCGTGCCAACGCCACCCGCAACAACGGACCGGAGGCGAGGTCGATCCCATGCGCGCGGTCCTGGTCCAACAGCTCGGCCAGGGCCGCGGCCTGTCCCTTCTCCGTCAAATCGCTCCAGTCGAGCACGGTGACCGGCACCGCCACGTCCCGATGCACCACCTGCACCGGCTCCGACAAGCCCTCCCAGGCCAACGACACCCGCAGCGCGTCCGAACGCGCCACCACCGTCCGCCACGCACACGCCAACCGCTCCACATCCGACACACCATCAAGCCGGAACACGAACTGCTCCACATAGGCCGACGAACCCGGATCCGCCAACGCGTGGAACAGCATCCCCGCTTGCAACGGCGTCAACGGATACACATCCTCCACACCCCGACCGTCACCCACCACACGATCCACCTCCACCTGCGACAACCCCACCAACGGGAAGTCCGACGGAGTGCAACCACCTGCCCCCACACCCTCACAATGCTCCACACACGCGACCAGCTCCGCCGCGAACGCCTGCGCCAAGCCCCGCACCGTCTCCTCACGATGCACATCACCCGAGTAGATCCACGAGAACGCGAGACGGCCGTCCTGGATGGCTCCGACCACATCGATCAGATGGGTGCGGTTCTCGTGCGGTGCGTGGTCACCGCCGGGCAACGGCAAAGCGTCTCGGAAGAGGCCGTCGCCGCCTTCGCCACCGATGTCGAAGTGACCGTGGTAGTTGAAGCTGATCTGCGGGTCGTCCTCGGCCAGACCCTCCAGGCCACCGCCGAGGTAGCGCAGCGCCCCGTAACCCACGCCCCGGTCCGGAACAGCACGCAACTGCTCCTTCACCGACTTCAGATCACGACCCCACGCGTCGACACCGTCCACGTCCTCACCCGACAACCCCAGGGCCACCGGATACACCGACGTGAACCAACCCACCGTCCGCGTCAGATCCACACCCGCGAACAACTCCTCACGACCATGCCCCTCCAACAGCACAGGAACCCGATCACGACCCGTCCACCCACGCAACACCCGCGCCAACGCAGTCAACAACACATCATTCGCCTGCGTCCGATACACCGCCGGCACCCGCTGGACCAACGCCTCCGTCTCCTCCACCGACAGAGCCACGGAGACACTGCGGGCCGAGGCGACGGTGTTGGTTCCGTCGGGGTTGTCGAGCGGCAGCCGGTGGTCGGCCTGTGCGGTGGCGGAGGTCCAGTGGGCACGCTGGGCGTCGAAACCGCCGCGGGCCGTGTGAGCCGCCAGTTCCTGGGCCCACTGACGCACGGAAGTGGTCTTCGGGCCGAGGTCGGGCGTGTGCCCTGCGGCGGCCTGTTCGTACGCCGTGCTCAGGTCCTCCAGCAGGATACGGAGGGACACGCCGTCGATGACCAGGTGGTGCGCCGCGATGAAGAACCACGGGGCACGCCCCGCGCCCCTCCGGCCGAGCAGGACGCGGATGAGCGGGCCTCCATCGAGGTCCAGGTCCGCCTGGGCGGCAGTGGCCAGCCGCTGCCAACGTGCTTCTGCTTCGGCGTCGTCCTCGGGCAGATCGTGGGACGCGAAGATCCCTTCCGCGGTGACGGACGAGCGGTCCTCGTACCGGGCCGAGGTGCGGCCGGAGAAGGTGGTACGGAGCGCATCGTGCTGGGACAGGACTGCTCCGAGCGCCATCAGCAGGGCCGACTCGTCGGTCTCCGGGTCCAGCGCGAGGGCCAGGGACATGTTGAAGTGCTCCGGGGCCACCGGGTGGGTCTCGAAGAACCACTCCCGGGCGGGCAACGTCGGCACCTCACCGGTGAGCTCACCCTGCTCGGTGGTCGAGGCCGCCGCCGCAGCGTCCGACTCCACATCCGGGATGATCGCGGCCAGAGAGGAGATGGTGGGGTGCTGGAAGACGTCCCGGGAGGAGAGTGACAGTCCTGCGCGGCGGGCCCTTGAGACGACCTGGAGGCTGATGATCGAGTCGCCGCCGAGGTCGAAGAAGTTGTCGTGGACGCCGACTTGCTCCAGCCCGAGGAC
>NZ_JBIAUE010000076.1:0-6022 GCF_042892615.1 Streptomyces sp. NPDC001750
GGGCGGTGGGGTGGTGCGGAACGCTCATGCGGACTTCGCCTTCCGAGAAGCGCCGGGGATGAGGGAGCGTTCCTGCGGTGGACTGCCGAGAGGCGGATGGCTGAAAAGGTCCGGTCGTCTGGTGTTCCGGACGCGGTGGGCAGGCGTCGGAGTGAACCGGAAGGGGGGTGAAGCGCGAGTGACGGGAGGATGTCCTCGCGGTTGGCAGGGAACCTACGGCGGGTTGTGCCGATTGGTCAAGACCCGAATTTGTCGGAGTACGTCGTCCGGTGCCGTGACAGGCGGCGGTGGATGCCGGACGGGCGTCGGTGCCGAGAGGCGCGCCGGGAGGTCTACGCGGCGCCCTCCGTGTCGTCGACCCAGCCCAGCGACAGGCTGATCCGTCGGGCCGCGTCCCGTACCTGGCCGCCCAGTTCCTGGTAGCGCCAGGCCGGCAGGCCGAGCTTGAGACCCGTGATGGAGACGGCTCCCGCGCACACCGAGCGGTCGTCGAGGACGGGGGCGCCGATGCAGATGATGCCCTCGGCATCCTCCTCGTCGTCCAGGGCGTAGCCGACCCGGGCGATGTCGCGCAGGTGCGCCAGGAACGTGTCCCGGTCGGTGATCGTGCGGGAGGTGCGTCCGGGCAGTCCGAACCGGTCGACGACGGCGGCGGCCTCGCTCTGCGGCATGGCGGACAGCAGCGCCTTGCCCAGACCCGTGCAGTGCGGCAGCTCGCGGTGGCCCATCCGCAGATCGAGGCGGACCCGCTGGTCGAGCTCGACCTGGTCCACGACGACCGCGTGACCGTCCTCGGGGATCGCGAGCCGGGACGCCATGCCGGTGGTGCGGGTGAGTTCGCTCAGAACGGGGCGGGCCACCCCGCGCAGCGAGACCTGTGCACGGGCCCGGTCGCCGAGCCGGGCCAGGCTCATGCCGAGCCGGTAGCGGCGGTTCATGCCCTCGCCGTCGTCGGAGACGAGGCCGTAGGCGCGGAGGGTCTGGAGCATGCCGAAGGCGGCGCTCTTGGAGATGGAGCAGGCGTGTGCGACCTCCGTGACGCTCAGGCCGTTCCCCTGCGTGGGGGCGGCGAGCGCTTCGAGGATGTCCGCTGCCCTGGCCACGCTCTTGACCCAGTACTTCGGTTCTTCTGTGGCAGAGCTGTTCGTCATAGCAGAACAGTTTAGTGCCTGAGCGTGCGGTTCTTGATGGCTCCCTCCTGCTAAAGGCCGAGAATCGACGATTCGATGTCCGAAAGGGGGTTGACCGCCCCTAGTGGCCCACGTACTATCCAGGAACTGTTCTGCTCTACAGAACAGTGTTCAGAAAAAGCGAGCACCACCCACGCAACACGGATCACTCTCTTCCTGCGGCGACTGCCGGGCGGATGGCGCCAGGGACTCACGGGCCGGGCAGGGCCCGCGACAACCGACGACTATCGACGCAAGGAGCAAGCGATATGAGTTCAGGCCCGGCCGGCAACGAATCCGGAGCCCGACTCGCCGAGCGCGCCCGCCGGGTCGTACCCGGTGGCGTGAACAGCGGTCAGCGAAGTGTTCCCGGACTGACTGACCTCGTCGTCACCGGCACCGACGGCGCGCGGTTCCGTACCGCCGACGGACGCGAGTACACCGACTTCCACTCGGCGTTCGGCCCGCCGCTGCTCGGTCACAACGACCCCGACGTGGCCCGCGCCACCGCCGAGGCCGGCACCACCCTCGGCCACATGGGCGTCGGCGTCACCGAGGGCGAGGTCCTCCTCGCCGAACAGCTCGCCGAGCTGATCCCGTCGATCGAGAAGGTGCTGCTCACCAGCACCGGCAGCGAGGCCACGTTCCACGCGCTGCGCGTCTCCCGCGCCGCCACCGGCCGCCGCCTCGTCGTCAAGTTCCAGGGCTGCTACCACGGCTGGCACGACTCCGTCAGCCTCAACGTCATCTCCGCCCCGGACAAGGTCGGCGGCCACGACCCGATCTCCACCGGCATCCTGCCCGAGGTCCTCGAAGCCACCCTCGTGCTGCCGTTCAACGACAGCGAGGCCGTCCGCCGCACCTTCGCCGAGCACGGCTCAGACATCGCCGCCGTCATCGTCGAACCCGTCCCGCACAACGTCGGCGCGCTCCTGCCGTACCAGGAGTTCCTCACCACGCTGCGCGAGGAGACCCGCAAGGCCGGCAGCGTCCTGATCTTCGACGAGGTCATCACCGGATTCCGCCACGACATCGGCGGCTGGCAGAAGATCTCCGGCGTCACCCCCGACCTCACCACCCTCGGCAAGGCCATCGCCAACGGAGCCCCCGTCGGCGCGATCGGCGGCCGCGCCGACCTGATGGACCTCTTCTCCACCATCCCCGGCGCCCCCGCCTTCTTCGCCGGCACGTACAACGGACACCCGTCCGTCGTCGCCGCCGCCCTCGCCACCCTGCGCAAGCTCCGCGAGGAGCCCGTGCACGAGCACGTCTTCCGGCTCGGCGAGCGCGTCCGCACCGAACTGACCGGGCTGTACGAGCGCCTCGGCGTCCCCGCCGTCGTCACCGGCTACGGCTCCGTCTTCGTCAGCTACTTCATGCCCGGCGAGACCCCCCGCACCTACGCGGACCTGCTGAACAACGACGCCTCCCTGTTCGTCGGCTACCGCCGCAAGCTCCTCGAGCACGGCCTGTTCGAGCTGCCGCTCAACCTCAAGCGCAGCCACATCAGCTACGCCCACACCGACGCCGACGTGGACCGCCTCGTCGAGGGCACCGAGGCGGCGGTCAGGGCCGTCCTCGCCGAAGGCGGCGCACGCGACCTGGAGAACACCTCCACCATGGGCGGGGCGACCCGCTGATGCTCACCGTCAACAGCAGCCGCCCGGCCGGCCCCGCCGGACGCATCAGCCGCGTCGAGACCCTGATGCTCGGCACCGCCTGGCGCGACTTCGGCTACGTCCGGGTGCACACCGACGAGGGCCTGTCCGGCATCGGCGAGATCACCCACCCCTACCGGGTCCGGGAGGTCTGCGCCCTCACCGAGTCGATCGCCCAGCGGCATCTCATCGGCGCCGACCCCTTCGACATCGAGGAGCTGTGGCTCCGCGTCTACCAGGGCGACTTCCTGCGCGGCGGCGACATGGGCGGCATCGCCCTGTCGGGCCTCGACCAGGCCATGTACGACCTGATGGGCAAGGCGCTCGGGGTGCCCGCCTACCGCCTCACCGGCGGCGCCTGCCGCGACCGCGTCCGTGTGTACGCCAACGGCTGGTACACCGGCGAACGCGAACCCGAGACCTTCGCCGCCAAGGCGAAGGAGACCGTGGCCAAGGGCTTCACCGCCCTCAAGTTCGACCCGTTCGGCCCCGGACTGCACGAGCTGGAGCGCGCCGAACTGCGCCGCTCCGTCGACCTGGTGGCAGCGGTCCGCGAGGCCATCGGACCGGACGTCGACCTGTTCATCGAGGGCCACGCCCGGTTCGCCATGCCGACCGCCGCCCGCCTGGTGCGCGAGCTGGAACCGTTCGACATCGGCTGGTTCGAGGAGCCGATGCCCTGGACCCACATCGAGCGCTACGCGGAGCTGCGGCAGCGTGCCGCGTTCCCGATCTCCGGCGGCGAGCACTTCCACAACCGCTACGAGTACAAGCAGCTGTTCGCCACCAACGCCGTCGACATCATCCAGCCCGACCTCTCCATGGCCGGCGGCCTCACCGAGGTCAGGAAGCTGGCCGCGATCGCCGACACCCACGGCATGCTGGTGGCCCCGCACAACTCCAACTCGCCGCTCTGCACCACGGTCTCGGTGCACGCGACGCTCGGCATCCCCAACTTCAAGATCCTCGAGACGTTCGACGGGCTCCTGGAGGACTACGTCTTCGACGCGCTCAAGGGCACCCTCCCGATCAGCGACGGCCACATCGGCCTGCCGACCGCACCGGGGCTCGGTGTCGAACTCGTCGACGAGGTCTTCGAGGAGCACCCGCCCAGCCACCGGTTCTGGAACATGTTCGCGGACGGCTGGGAGAAGCGGAACCGGACATGATCGTCGACGTCCACTCGCACCTCTTCCGGCACAGCCACGACTTCACCGAGCCGTTCAGGTCCGACTCCGCCCGCGCCCACGCGGGCGAGGTCGACCTGACGGTGACGTGGGAGGAGTACGCCGCCACCGCCCCCGAGGGCACCCGCACGATCGTCGTCGGGGGCAAGGCGCGGCGCAGCGGACTGTGGGTCGACGACGCGGCCGTGGCCGCGTACGCGGGAGAGCACCCGGACCGGCTGATCGGGTATCTCTCCCTCGACCCCACCCAGCCCGGCTGGCAGGACGAACTCCGGTACGGACACCAGGAACTGGGCCTGCGCGGCATCAAACTGATGCCGATGTACGCGGGCTTCGATCCCGCCGCCGAGGAGTACGACGAGCTGTACGGCTACGCCGAACGGCACGGACTCCCGCTCCTGGTGCACACCGGCACGACCTTCGTGTCGACGGCGCCCCTGGAGTGGGCGATGCCCCGCCACCTGGACGCCGTCGCGATCCGCCACCCCGGACTGCGGATGGTCCTCGCGCACCTCGGCCATCCCTTCGAGGGCGAGTGCATCGCGGTCATCCGCAAGCACCCGCACGTGTACGCGGACATCAGCGCCCTGCACTACCGGCCCTTCCAGCTCTGGCACAGCCTCCGGCTGGCCCAGGACTACGGGGTCCTCCACAAGCTGATGTTCGGCAGCGACTACCCGTTCACGACGGTCGACGACTCGGTGAAGGGGCTGCGGGAGATCGCCCGCGTCCCCGGCATCCCGGGACTGCCGCCGCTCGACGTGGACGCGGTGGAGGAGATCATCCACCGGCCGTCGCTGGACCTGTTGGGCCTGAACGGCTGAGAGGCCGCCGGGTGGCCTGCGAGCCGAGATCACCCGGCAGCCTCCGATCCGGCCGTTCCCGTGAACCTGCCGGTGCGGCGGACGGGCGCCCCCCGCCCGCGTCCGCCGCACCGGCAGCCGGGCCGCCGCGCACCCACCCCTGTGTCCCGCGCGGCGGCCCCCTCCCCGTACTCACCGCTCTTCGCCGTCCCCGCCTGGAGGACCTCCGCCATGACCGCAGCCGTCCCGTCCCGCCCCATCGACCGCTTCGACCTGACCGGGCGCACCGCGGTCGTCACCGGGGCAGCCCGGGGTCTGGGCCGGGCCTTCGCCGTCGGGCTCGCCGAGGCGGGCGCCGACCTGGTCCTAGTCGACCTGCCAGGCGCGGAGGGGATCGACGCGACGGCGGCACAGGTCGAGGCGCTCGGCCGCCGCGCCCGGGTGTACGGACAGGACCTCGCGGACATCGACGCGCTGCCCGGGTTCGTCGACGCCGTGCGCGCCGAGGCCGGACCGCTGCACATCCTCGTCAACAACGCGGGTACGGCCGCCCTGGAGCGCTTCAACGAGATCACGCCCGCGAGCTGGTCGCACATCATGCGGGTCAACGTCGACGCGGTCTTCTTCCTCAGCCAGCGCATCGCCGAACACATGACGGCGGACCGCGTCGCGGGCCGCATCATCACCATCACCTCGAAGAACGCCCTGGTGGCGGAGGCGGGCCTGGCCCACTACAACGCCTCCAAGGCCGCCGCCCAACTGCTCACCGAGACCCTGGCGGTGGAGCTCGCCCCGCACGGCATCACCGCCAACACCCTCGCCCCCGGCATGGTCGAGACCCCCATCGACGGTGAATTCCCCTTCGACCGGGAGGCGTTCGAGGCCGCATACCGCGAACGCATCCCGCTCGGCCGCTACGCGCGGCCCGACGAGTGCGTAGGCGCGCTGCTGCTGCTCGCCTCGGACGCGGGGGCGTACCTCACCGGGGCGCGGATCGTCGTCGACGGGGGAGTGCTCGCCGACCAGATGCCGCGGATGCGTTTCATGCCGCCGTACCGGAACACCGTCTGACACCCGCGAGTGCCGTGACCGGCGGGCGTCGCCGGGAGGGGCACGAGCACGCATCGACCCCGACACCGCGAGGAGCACCTTCGTCATGTCCGTCCCCGCATCGTCCCCCGCCGGAGCCCCGGCACCGTCGTCCG
>NZ_JBIAUE010000077.1:0-5284 GCF_042892615.1 Streptomyces sp. NPDC001750
ACGACAACGACACCTCGCCCGCCACCACCGCCACCGCGTCCGGCGTACGCGCCACCTGCTCCTCGAACAACTCGTGCACCGTCCGCGTCACGGGTGTGGCGGGCGAGGCGGCCAGGCCCGCGGTGAGCAGCAGTTCGCGTTCCCCCTCGGGGAGGTACACGGCACGTGCGTCGCCGTCGGGGTCGGCGGCCATGGCCTCCAGCACGGCGCGGAACATGCCGGCGATCCGGTCGGCGTTCGACTGGCTGAGGACATGGGAGGTGGAGCGCAGGCTGAGAACGCCCTGGAGGGCGGTGACGGTGAGCGCGAACTCGTTGGGGGCGTCGTTGTAGCCCCAGCCGTCCTCGGCCTCCTCGGCGTCCATGCGGTGGAAGTCGAGGTAGCCGAAGAAGATGTCGACCGGGCGACCGCCACCGGGCGCGGCGATGGCGGGCATCGGGAAGTGCCGGTGCGGCCATGCCTCGATCTCCCGGTCGGACATCCGGCGCACCAGTTCCCGCCAGGTGCGGGCGGTCCGGTCGGCGGGGAAGGGCAGGGTGTTGAGGTAGGTGCCGTAGAGGCGGTCGGCGCCGGGCGCCTCCGGGCGTGAGTGGGTGACGAGGCCCGCGTGGTAGGCGGGTTCGTCGGTGAGCTGGCCGACGACCTTCATGAACGCGGCGACCAGGACGCTCTTGACGGGGACGCGTGCGGTGTCGGCGAGGGCGCGCAGCGGCTCCTCCAGGTCGCCGAAGCGGACACCGGCCCGGACGGTCCCGGCGGGTGCGGACAGGTCGCCGTGCCAGTCGGCCGGGATGCCGGCCTTGACGTGGGTGGAGACCATGCCGTCCCAGTAGGCCCGGTCCTCGGCCGATTCCAGGGCGGCGAGTTCGGCGGCGACGGAGTCGGCGAACCGGACGGCGGGGTGCTGGTACGGCTCCGGCTCCCGGCCCTCGCGCAGCCGCCGGTAGACGCCGACCAGGTCCACCAGGAACAGCTGGTTGCTCCAGCCGTCCATGACGGCGTGGGACTGGGTGAAGGTGCACAGCCAGTCGTCGCCGAGCAGGTGCGCGGCGACCCGCAGCAGCGGTCGGCCGGCGGTCAGGTCGAAGACGTGCGCGCGTTCGTCGGCGACGTAGCCGGTGATGTTCCGCCGCTGCCGTTCCTCGGACAGTCCGCGCAGGTCGCGCACGGTCACGGGCACGTCGGCCCCGGCGTGCACGAGTTGCATGGGCGCCGAGTAGCCGGTGAGGGCGACGGAGGTGCGCAGCGGCTCGTGGCGGGCGACGAGGATGCGGACGGCCTCCTCGAAGGCGGCGGTGTCGAACGGCTGGTCGTCGTGGACCCGGTAGACGTTGACGTTGTGGTAGTTGTTCCGCGTGTCGTCGGCGAGCGTCTCGACGAGCATGCCGGTCTGCACGAGGGAGAGCGGGTAGGCGTCGACCACGCCCTGCGGCAGCTTCGCCCGGTCCTCGTCGGTGATCAGCGCGTACGGCGCGATGGCGGCGTGGGCGTCGGCGCTCAGGGCCGTGCGGCCGGAGAGCAGCTCGCACAGTGCGGCGACGGTGCGGTGGGCGAAGACGTCCTTGACCGCGACGTCGAGGCGTTCGCCGCGCAGGGCGCCGACGAGGGCGACGGCTCGGATGGAGTCGCCGCCGAGGTCGAAGAAGTCGTCGTGGACGCCGATGGGGTCGTGGCCGAGGACCTGGGTCCATACGGCGGTGACGCGTTCCTCCAGCGGGGTGCGCGGTGGGGTGTACGCGACGCGGGCATAGGCGTCCTGGCCGGGTGCGGGCAGGGCGTGCCGGTCCAGCTTGCCGTTGGCGTTGAGCGGGAGGGCGCCGAGAGGCACGAACGCGGACGGCACCATGTACTCGGGCAGGGTGCGGCCGAGCAGGGTGTGCAGGTCGGCGGGGTCGGGTGCGTCGTCCCCCGCGGGAACGAGGTAGGCGACCAGGCGCTTGTCGCCGGGGGTGTCCTCGCGGAGCACCACGCGGGCGTCCGTGACGGCGGGGTGGTCGCCGAGCGCGGCCTCGATCTCGCCGAGTTCGACGCGGTAGCCGCGTATCTTGATCTGTCCGTCGCCGCGGCCGAGGAAGTCGACGGCGCCGTCGGGCAGGACGCGCACGAGGTCGCCGGTGCGGTAGAGCCGGGCGCCGGGCGGGCCGTACGGGTCGGGGACGAAGCGTTCGGCGGTGAGGAGCGGCTGGGCGAGGTAGCCGCGGGCCACGCCCGTGCCGCCGACGTACAGCTCTCCCGGGACACCGGTCGGCACCGGTCGCAGCCGGTCGTCCAGGACGTACATCGACACGCCCGGCAGGGGGCGGCCGATGGGCATCACGTCGGGCAGTCCGTCCTTCGTCCCCGGTCCGGGGACGGGCCAGGTGCAGGTGCCGACGGACGTCTCGGTGGGGCCGTACTCGTTGATCAGCCGGGCACCGGGGGCGAGTTCCTGCCAGGTGCGGGCGACCTGGCGGCGGAAGGCCTCGCCCGCGACGACGAGCAGCGGGGCGAGCTCCCGGGCCTGTTCGGCGGTGAGCTGGTGGGCGAGGACCTCCAGGTGCGCGGGGGTCAGTTTGACGAAGGCGTACGGGGCGTGGGCGGCGAGTGCTCCGCCGAGGTCGCCGAGGTCCACGTCCTGCGGCACGACGTGGACGGGCTGACCGGACAGCAGCGGGGCCCAGACGTTGGGCACGACGAGGTCGAAGGCGATGGAGGAGAACAGGGGCGCGCCGCCGCCCGCTCCGGTCAGTTCGTCGACGGCCCAGCGGACGTGGTGGGCGAGTCCGGCGTGCGGGACGAGGACACCCTTGGGCGTGCCGGTGGAGCCGGAGGTGTAGATGACGTACGCGAGCCGGTCCAGGTCGGTGGTCCGCTCGGGTGCCTGGCCGGGCCTGCCGTCGATGGACGCCCGGTCGCCGTCGGTGAGCAGGATGTGTCCGGCGTACGCGTCACCGGCCCGGCCGCGGTGGGCCTCCTGGGTGAGCAGTACGTCGGCGCGGGCGTCGGCGAGCACGTGGGCGACGCGTTCGGCCGGGAAGACGGGGTCCATCGGCAGATAGGCGCCGCCCGCCTTCCAGACGCCGAGGAGGCCGACGACCAGGTCGACGCCGCGGTCGAGGAGGACGCCTACGACGGACTCCGACACGACGCCCAGCGCGCGCAGTTCGTGCGCGAGGCGGTTGGCGCGCGTGTCCAGTTCGGCGTAGGTCAGCCGCTCATGGCCGGAGACGACGGCGAGGGCGTCGGGAGTGCGGGCGGCCTGCTCCTCGAACAGCTCGTACACGGTCCGGGTCACCGGTTCGGTGGGATTGACCGCCCAGGTCCTGATCAGCCGCTCGTGCTCGTCGGCGGGGACGAGCGTCGCGCGGGCGTCCCCGTCGGGGTCGGCGGCCATGGCCTCCAGGACGGCGCGGAACATGGCGCCGATGCGTTCGGTGTTCTCCGGGGTGAGGGACCGGGAGTCCGCGGTGAGGAAGATGTGCTTGACCCGGGAGGAGATGGTCAGCGGGAACTCGGTGGGGCTGTCGTCGATGCCGACGCCGTCGTCGACGAGGGAGGCGTCGACCTGCCGGAAGTCCTGGTAGTTGAAGAAGACGTCGATGAGGCGCTGGGTGCCGCCGATCTCGCGCTGCACGGCGGGCAGCGGGTGACGGCGGTGCTCCCAGGTCTCGACCTCGCGGGCGAAGGTGTTCCGCACGAGCTCCAGCCAGGTGGCCGGCATCCGGTCGAAGGCCAGCGGCAGGGTGTTGAGGTACATGCCGTAGACGCGGTCGGCGCCGGTGACCTCGGGGCGCACGTCGAAGACGAGTCCGGCGTGGAACCGCTCGGCGTCGGTGAGCGCGCTCATCACCTTGCCGAACGAGGCGAGCATGACGCTCTTGAGCGAGGCGTCGGCCTTGCTGGCGAGGGCGCGCAGGCCGGGCTCCAGGTCGTCCCAGGGGATCTGGACGTGGTGCTTGACGGGCGGGGCGTCGCTGTCGTCGCCCCAGTTCGCGGGCAGGGTGAACTTCTCGTAGTCGTGGGTGATCCGGCGCCAGAAGGCGCGGTCCTCGTCGGAGGCGAGGGAGGCGAGTTCACCGGCGATGGAGTCGGCGAAGCGGACGGCGGGCCGCTCGTACGGTTCGGGTTCTCGGCCGTCCCGGAGCCGCTGGTAGATGCCGAGGAGTTCCATCAGGAGGGAGTGGTAGCTCCAGCCCTCCATGATGGGGTGGCATTCGGTGACGGAGATCCACCAGGTGGTGTCACGCGTGGTGTGCGCGTGGAACCGCATCAGGGCGGGGCGGCCCAGGTCGAAGGCGTCGGCCCGTTCCGCACGGACGAACTCGGCGAGTGATTCACGCAGTCCGTCCTCGTCGAGGTGGCCGAGGTCGCGCACGCCGGTGTCGGCCCCGGCGTGCGCGTGAACCAGTTGCATCGGCACCGAGTAGTCCGTGAGATGGACGGAGGTGCGGAGCATGTCGTGGCGGTCCACGACATGGGCGACGGCCTGTGCGAAGGCGGCCCGGTCGAAGGGCCTGTCGTCGAGGATCCGGAAGCAGCTGCAGTTGTGGTAGTGGTTCTTCTCGTCGTCGGCCAGCATCTCGATGACCATGCCGGTCTGGATCTGGGACAGCGGGTAGGCGTCCACGATCCCGTCGGGAAGCAGGGCCCGGTCCTCGTCGGAGATCAGCTCGAACGGCTCGACGAGCCGGAGCCGTTCGGCGTCGAGCGCGGAGCGGCCGGTCAGCAGCTCGCAGAGTTCGGCCACGGTCCGGCGGTCGAAGACGTCGCGCACGGACAGGTCGAATCCCTCGGTGCGCAGGGCGCCGACGAGGGCGACGGCTCGGATGGAGTCGCCGCCGAGGTCGAAGAAGCTGTCGTGGACGCCGACGCGGTCGACCTCCAGGGCGGTGGCCCAGACCTCGGCGAGCCGTGCCTCGACAGGGGTGCGGGGGGCGACGTAGGCGGAGCGGGCGTAGGCGTCGTGCCCGGGAGCGGGCAGGGCCCGCCGGTCCAGCTTCCCGTTGGGGGTGAGCGGGAGGACGTCGAGCGGGACGAATGCCGCGGGGACCATGTAGTCGGGGAGGTCGCGGGCGAGGAGTTCGCGCAGTTCCGCGGTCTCGGGCGGGGTGTCGACGGAGGGGACGACGTAGCCGACGAGACGCTTGTCGCCGGGGGTGTCCTCGCGTGCGACGACGACCGCGTCCCGGACCCCCGGGTGAGCCGACAGCGCCGCCTCGATCTCCCCCAGCTCGATCCGATACCCCCGGACCTTCACCTGCTGATCGATCCGCCCCAGGAAATCCAGACTCCCATCCGCCCTCCT
>NZ_JBIAUE010000078.1:0-5174 GCF_042892615.1 Streptomyces sp. NPDC001750
GGCCGGCCTCGTCGCGCCGCCCGGCGAGCTCGGCTATGTACTGCTCAACCTCGGCTTCCAGTGCGGCGGCCAGCACCCGCCGAGCGCCCTCCCGGGGGATCTCATCGATCAGCCCCGGGCCGATCCACAGGTTCTGAGCATTGCTCCTTCCCCTCCCGCCGCAGGGCCAGCAGACGACGCACCGCCGGTCCCCGCAGCGCCCGAACCGACACAGCCGGCAAAACCCCACTCGAACCACCACCCACCCCTTCCAGGGTTGGATCCCGCTCTCCCTGATCCACACCCTGAGCACACCAACACCCATCGCCCAGCGGATCAGAACTCACGAAACTGAGACAGCGTCACCCCTCACGCGATAACGCTCCACGACAGCGATACTCTGTGGATCTCTCACCTCCAGGACAGTGAGCCCTCAGCCCCGAAACAACCCATGACCAGCATCAACACCCCCCAAACCCCACTGTCTCTCACCCCGCTGTGACAAAACCGAGAGATCGCACCACGCGGCCATGGGGAGGAAATCTCGGTCGACGGCGAGGCGGAGCCGATGGCCGTGAAGCTGGGCGTGTGGGTGTCGAACACCAAGTCCCGGCGCGACAAGCTCACGGCGGAGCAACTGGACGCGCTGCGCAAGCTAGGCATCGACTGGGCGTAGGGCCGGACGTCGAAGGGGGCCAGTCAGAACAGCCCGCGACTGGCCCCCTTCTTCGTGTCTCAGTGCGAGGCGCGCTCGTAGCTGACGATGGCGTCTGCCAGATGGCGCTGGCGTCAAACCCGCCGAGGCGCCGTCTCCCGCCCCGGCGACCGGGCGTACGGCGAAAGGGGCCAGCAAGGCACAGTAGGCGTTCCAGCAATGCCTTGCGGCCCTCGCGCAGTGGGTCGAACGGGAAGGCGCGGCCCGGTCGGTACGTTTGTGTTGTTGGCCGGTCGCCGCAGGATCGCGGCGCAATACGAGGCCTCTGCTGACTCAGGACTGGAGCTCCGCCGCGTCTCGGGGCTGCGACGAGCCCGGTGTGTGACTATCCGTGTCGCAGCTGGACGCCGCCGTGGCGGACTGGCCTTCCGCCGCGAGAAACTCCGGAATGAAGTGTGAGTAGCTCTCGCGTAGGTGCTGCGTGACACGGTCGTCGGTCGCCTCGTAGTTCAGCTGCTCCTGGAAGAACCGCAGCTTCTTCTCCCCAGCGTCGAGGATCTCGCCCCAGCTCTTGACCCAGACTTCGTAGTCGTCCTGTACGTCGGCGAGGCCGGCGGGGCGGTCCTTCTGCCTGATGTCGCGAAGGATCTTGTCTGAGTAGTCGTAGGTGACGAGGTAGAAGCGCCACTTGGAGCCCACCCCGCTGTACTGGGGGTCGTCAATGATGGCCCGGGCGTAGCCCTTGATCTGGTCGAGTTCTTTCGGGCCGACCTTCACCGTGGGTCGCTTGAGCTCGATGACGAGGCGCTCGGTGGAGTTGTCGTCCTTGCGGCTGCGGAACAGCAGGATGTCGACGCGGCCTTTGCGCCCGTCCGGCTGGGTAACGGCTTCGAGCTCGTGCTCCAGGACCACGTCTTCACCGAGATGGTCTTCCAGGTGGGCTTGGAGGACGTTGGTGAGTCCCAGCTCGCTCCTGGTCATGTTCCAGTCTTCGCCGAACATCCAGAGGTTCTTGGCGACCATGGGATGGAGCTGGTCGACTTCGCGGAGATCCTTGCGGAGTCGTTCGTCGGCGAGCATCTTGCGCAGGGCCTGGATGAAGTTCAACCGGTTGGTGACGGTGGTTGCCGCGCCGATCACGTGGGTCAGGTCGGTGCTGTCCAGGAGGTTCTTCAGGTGCCGGCGGTCGTCTTCACTGAGCGCCAGGACCTTTTCGAGGATGGTGTGGAGATCACCGGGGTTGCTCTCCAGAGCGGTGCGGATGAGGTTTACGGAGAGGCTCCGGGCCGCCTTCTTGTTGGGAAGCGCATGGCGGGCGGCGGTGATGACGACGTCGAAGGTCTGGCGCTCTATGGCGAGCGCGCCGGTTGCCGGCCGGTCGTCGTAGGGGTAGATGCCTTCGGTCTTCAGCTTCCGCACGACCTCTGCCGAGATCTGGGCGCCGCGAATGGCCAGGTGGTGTTGGACAGCCTTGACGGCCGCGTCCAGGAGGCCGGAGTGAGACATGGTCAGGCCGTGGAGGTCGTCGCCGGAGAGACCGTTGAACAGGTTGGAACGCAGATAGGGGGTGAAGCTGATGATGCCGTCGGACCAGTCGCTGCCGTGCTCGCCGAGGGCGATGCCGTCGGCGTTGCAGATGAGCATCTTGCGGTCGCTCATCCGCTTGTTCCACTCGACAAAGGTCACGACCGGGGGTGGGTCCTCGCCGGCGTAGTCCTCTGGCAGTTCCAGCTCCAGATCGATGGGTTCGCCGACAATAATGTCGCTGGGGTCGAGCCGTTTGCCGTCGAACGTGACGTGCGCGTTCGGGTAGGCCCGGAGGTAGAACGCCAGCTTCGCGGTGAGGTTCGCGGCTGCGTCGTCGCGCTCCAGGCGGCTCAGGGGCTTGCCCTGGGGTACAGAGATGCGGACTGTCGTGCCCGGCTTTCCCCGGGTCGGCTCTGTCTCCTCAACCTGCCAGATGGTGGCGTGGTCAGCGTTGCCGCGGACCCGGACCCCGACCACGCCGTCATCGACCATGGCCGCCGACTCCCAGGTGAGCCGGTCGCCCAGGGCGAAGGCGAAAAGGCGGCCTTCACCGTTGCGGCCATGCAGGATGCGTTCCCCGCCCTTGGTGTGTGTCCTGCTGGTCTTCCAGGTGGTGCCGTATGACTGGAAGGCGGTTCGTGCTCGCTCAGGTGTCATGCCATGACCGTTGTCGGTCACCACGATGTCGGTGATCGCCTCCATGACGGAGCGGCGCAGTTCGACGTGGACCTCGGTGGCGTTGGCGTCCAGGGCGTTCCACACCAGTTCGGCGACCGCCGTGATCTGGGGCTTCCTCTTGAACTGGAGAATCTTGCGCTCGCCGACCGAGAGCTCAAACTCCGTTAGCGGTGGTCCGCTCTGCGGCGGTAATTCGGCGCTGACCACGCCAACTCCTGTGCGAGCAGCGTCTTGTGTGTTGTGTTCTCCAGACATGTGGTGACCGTACCGGTTTCGTACAGTGCGGTACACATCGCCTTGCGTGATGGGTGAAGCGCCTCAACGATCGCGGGCTCGGTCGGCGCTTCCGCCCCCACGGGCCAGGGCGGATTGTCAGTGCTGACTGCTATCTCCATTCAGGCCTGGTTGGAAGCCATATGCGCCGTATCACCTAGGAGATGCGCTTCATGCCCTTCACCGCACTGCACCCCGAAGCCGGACGCATCGACGCCACCTTGCCCGACCTCGGAGCCAGCCTGGAATGGTCCCGGGTCTACAAGCTCTCGCCTCGCGTCGCCCTCACCTGTCCTGAGTGCGCGTGGGGTGTACACGCCAAGCACTCTCCGAACCGCGTGCGATTCTTCTGCCACGACGGCGGGCGGCCGCCGGAGTGCACCCTGGCGAACGAGTCCTGGGAACACCACATGCTCAAGCTGGAGATGGCCGGAGCCATTCGCGCGGCCGGCTGGTTCGCCGAGCTTGAGGTCGCCGCCGCCGACGGCTCCTGGCGGGCCGACGTGATGGCGACCTCGCCCGACAGCGAGCGGCGCATGGCGTGGGAGGCGCAGCTTTCCCCGATCACGGTGGAAGACATCACGGCGCGCACCGACCGGTACACGGCCGAAGGCGTCGCCGTGTGCTGGGTGTCCCCCCCACAAGCGCCCGCCGGTGTGGCTGGGGGCTGTACCGTCCGTGCGTGTACGGATGCCCGAGGAAGCTGACGAGTCCTGGGTCGTGGACGACGGTCTCGGCAGCTTCGTCTCCAGCGGGTGGTTCTTCCAGGAGGCGGAACTGGCCCAGTTCGTGAGGTGGGTCCTTCGCGGTCAGCTGCGCCCCTGGCGGAGCCTGCCGCGTCACCGCGAGGTGATGCGAATCGTCGGCGAGGAGCATCACTGGTTTGTCCGCGACCTGTGGTGGACCTCCCGCCAGTCCGCAGAGGCGCAGAACGAGTACGAACGGGAGCGGGAGCAGCGGGCGGAGGACGCGCGACAGCGTGAGGCCCGAAGGCAGGAGCTGGAGACCGCGTCCAGGGAGCGCCGCAAGGTGTGGCTGGCCTCCCCCGCTGGTCAGAAGGCCCAGAGAAGGCGCCACGAAGCCAAGGTGCAGAGGGACGCGCAGAAGCTGGAGCAGAAGGTATCCGCCCGTCGGCTTCGGACGCGGCGCGAAGAGGAAGAATCCCGGCATCGGGCAGCGCTTCGAGAACGCCAGGTCCTGGAGGAGTTTATGCAGGAGCAGAGGCGCGATGCCCAGCGGCAGGCCGCCCTGCAGGAACTGGAGCTGCGGGCCCGAGCCACTGCAGAGGAGTGGTGGGCGCTGCTATCTCGCCCGCAGGTCGAGGAGCTGTTCAGAGCCGTTGTCGACGCGGCGTGGAGGCGCGAACAGGTTCGGGTTCGGATTCCCGAGGGCGGCGGCGTCGCGGCGAACTTCGCCTACGGGATTCCGGTGCACGCCTTCAACCGACTGTACGGAATCGTGCGTCCCTGCCCGGAGTTGCTCCCCCTCTCCCCCCAGCTGATCTACCAGCAGGTCTTCGCCCGTGACGCGGAGGAGGCCCGGGCTTTGGAGGCGGGCGGCCTGCGCCCCGAAGACCGCAGGCCCGCGCAGGAGTGCAGCCTTACGGGGGCCCTGGCCGCTGGGGCATTGGCGTGGCTCCCGGGCAGTGGTGCAGCCGGCCCGGTCCTGTCGGCGGGCGCGACTGCCCTTCATGTCTACGGGCCAGGGGCGGGTCGTGCGAGCGGTACTGGTCGGGTCGGTGACCGGGCTCCCTCGTACGGATGCTCCCTGTCCGGCCGGCGAACCGCCGGGCCGGGGCTTGTAGTCATGGACATCACCGCCGCGGACGAGGACACCCTGCGCGCGGTGATGGACGGCCTCCAGCGGCAGTGGGCAACCTCCGGTATCGCCCCGGTGCGGCGCCTTCCAGGTGAGCCCGGGGTCCGGGCACGGGTGTACGCCGACGTGCATCGCCCCGGCCCGGCTAACTAGGGCACGTATTTGGTTGTGATCAATTTGCGGGACTGGCCCTCGCGGCTGGGCCTGATCCGGTAGATCTTGTTGTGTGACACGGATGCAACTG
>NZ_JBIAUE010000079.1:0-4791 GCF_042892615.1 Streptomyces sp. NPDC001750
CCGCTGGCTGCACACCTACAATCACCACCGCGAACACACCGCGCTCAAAGGCCAACCACCCGCCAGCCGTGTCCCCAACCTCACAGGGCAATACAGACTAGAGCGTGCTGTCCATGGACTGCGCGGCTGACGGCGGATGGTGACCAGCCCGCGGAAGCCGTGGGCCGACCAGCCGCCTGGCAACCGCTCTCCGGCCGGTGCCCGAGGCCGGGCTCAGCCGCGCACGTCCGCCAGCACCGTGTCCGTGAAGGGCGGCCACGCCTCGATCGCCCAGCCGCCGCAGGTGCCGACAGGGTGTCCGGCTTCGCGCATGCCCGGGGCAGGCCCCCGCATGGACCGCCGACCGGCACACGCGGCACGGTGAGTGGTGTCACACCAACTTCGGTGTGGAAAACACCTGTTCGCGGCAGGGCTGGCGAGCAGGTCGATCGTGGAACTGCTGCCGTGCGTCGTGACCCGGCGAGGTGACACCGGAACTGCTCGAACGGCTCTCAGCAGAGCTGAGAACCGCATCGACACCCAGATCGGCACCCTGGTGGACACCCAGGAAAGGCTGGACACCGTCATCGCCGCGGCCAACACGACCTTCTGGACGGGCCGCCCCTGCCCCTGCCCCTGCCCCTGCCCCTGCCCCTGCCCCTGCCCCTGCCCCTGCCCCTGACGAGCGTACGGTTACGCTCCTCAAGAGACCGGTCGTCTCGGGGTGAGTGCCTCCCGGGCAGGGCAACTTGGCATGACGAATGCATGTGCCGAGATGTCCGAAGCCGTGCTCGTTCCGGCTCGAGCAACCTTCACGAGTGCCGGGCGGTCTTACCGGATGCCGGGGCAGTGCCTTGCCGACGCACCGAACGTATGGGTGAAAGACGACGTGCCGAGTGCCTGAGTGAGGATGGAGATGACGAATTTGAACACCGTCGTGACGTGGGTGGACGCACGCGAGAGACTGCCCTGGGACGGTGCACCGGTGGCAGCGGCGATCACGGGCCGGTACCCGGTTAAAAGTGCCAATGAGTCCGGTAGCGAGTTGGGTGAGGAGTTCTGGCTGGTGAGGCCGATGTACTTCACGACTCGGCACTTGAGCGAGGAGGACGGGGCGGAACACCGGGACTGCTTCGTCGACTCCGATGGGGTCGTCCGCCTGCCCTACGGCCATGACAGTGACGAAACCGTGACTCACTGGGCCGAGCTGCCCACCCTGCCAGGCGGGGTCACGCACGGCGTTCTTGGAGAAGGCGTGCCGTCAGCTCTCCAGAACGCATGGGGCGCTCGTTCAGCCAGGTGATGCCGCGCCTGAACCCGAAGTACTTCGGCGACGGCGCCGCGCTGATCGTGCGGAACGGGACGACGAACCGCAGTCCGTCCACCGACGCCAGCAGACCCTCCCCCAGTACCTGACGATCGGCACCTTGGCCTGGGCGGCGATCAGCGCGGCATTCGCCGCGGCGATGCCGCCCCGGCCCTCAACGCCGACGTGGTATCCAGGGGCACCGAGCGGGCCGGGGAGAAGAACTGTCGGGCTTGTGGCGACCGGCTGAGGGCGGGTTCGCGGCCTGACGCCTTGTTCTGTTCCGCAGCGTGCAAGCAGGCCGATCGCCGGTGGCGCCGCCACAAGGTCGAGGCCGTCGCCGTCGGCCTGTGGTACACGCTCGGCGTCGAGACCGAGCTCATCGTTCGCTGCCCAGCGTGCGGGAAGCCTTCGCCTTCGGACACGGCCACCGCCGGGACTCGCGGCTTCGCGGCCCGCGTGCCGCGAAGCCGCCTACCGCGAGCGCAAGCGGGTGCACGACGCCGTCACCACCCCTTCCGAGGTGGCGGCTCCCGGTACCCGCTCCACGCCCGCGACCAGCGAAAACGCCCCGGACGTCGTGGAGGGATGGTCAGTGGTTGCCGTCGGCAGCGAAGTCTGGTAAATGGGTGGACAGTAGATGTTCGGCGGCACCGTCGAGGAGCTGAGCCATCTCCGTGGAGCGGGGCAGCATGGTCTTTTCGTAGGCGCGGATGGCGTCGTCGACGGCGTCGTGGCGTGCGAGGGCGAGGGCGAGTTCGCAGGCATCCAGCATGGCCAGGTTGACACCGACACCGAGCGGGGGCATGAGGTGAGCGGCGTCACCGAGCAGAGTCACTGTGGGGCTGTGCTCCCAGATGTGCGGGACGGGCAGGGCGAAGATCGAGCGGTCGATGTAGAGGCCGTCGTTGTCGGTGATCAGCTGGCGCAGGCGAGGTGACCAGTTGCGGTAGCGCTCCAGGAGGAGGGCGCGGATACCGTCGGTGTCCTGGGGGGTGACGCCGCCGACGGTGATCCAGTCGGCCGGGGCCCGCTGGATGATGTAGACGCGGATGTGGTCGCCGCCGTTGCGCTGGGCGAAGAGGCCGCGGTCGCCATCGGCTGCTGCGGCGCTGCCCTGGCCGACCAGTTCAGCGATGTCGGAGTGCTGGGCCTCGACGTGGTGGAACCAGGCTTCCAGGAAGCTCACGCCGCTGTACTGGGGGACGGCCGGGGAAATGACGCGGCGGACCTTGGACCAGGCGCCGTCGGCGCCGACGACGAGGTCCGTTTCGACGGTGGAGCCGTCGGCAAAGTGCAGCTGCCGGGGACCTTCGTCGGGGCCGCTGATGGCCTGCAGGGTACGGCCCCAGCGCACGGTGCCGGGCTGCAGCGAGTTGAGCAGCAGGCCGCGCAACTGACCGCGGTCGATTTCCGGCTTGAACCGCTCGCCCTCCTCGGGGACGTGGTGGAACAGGATCGTGCCGGCCGGGTCCATCTGACGCATCTCCTGACCCTCGGGGCGGGCCAGTTGGAAGAACTCCTCCAGGAGACCGGCTTCACGCAGGGCGATCTGGCCGTTGTCGGCGTGCAGGTCGAGGGTGCCGCCCTGGTTGCGGGCGTCGGGGCCGGCCTCGCGGTCGTAGACGGCGGCGGTGATGCCGTGCTGCTGGAGGATGCGCGCGCAGGTCAGGCCGCCGGGGCCGGCGCCGATGATGGCAATGCGGGGTGCGGGAGTGGTGTTCATGGTGGTGCTCCGTTCGTTCCGTGCAGCGGTGCCGCGACTGCCTGTGGCTGATGGGATGGCGGGGGTCTCACTGAGAAAGAAAGGGCCGGGCAGCGCCTCGCGGCCGTCACATCAGAAAAGCACACCAACTCAATAAGTGCAACAACTCAACTTTTGAAGTTAATTAACCAAAGAGGTAGGGTGTCGGTATGCCCAGCACTACGACCGGCGCCGCAACAGGTCCCTCTCCTGCGCCGATGGGGCGCCGCGAGCGCAAGAAGGCCGCCACCCGACAGGCCATCGCCGATGCCGCGCTGTGCCTGTTCCTGGAGCGCGGATACGACGAGGTCGGCATTCGCGAGATCGCGGACGCCGCCGACGTGTCCACCACAACGCTGTTCAAACACTTCCCGGTCAAGGAAGCTCTCGTCTTCGACGAGGACGCCGACCAGGAGACCCGCCTGCTCGCCGCCGTCCGCGAGCGGCCCAAGGGCCAGTCCATCCCCGCCGCACTGCGGGAACACGCCCTGACCACCCGGCTGGCCGCCGCTGACAGCGACGCCCGCTTCACCGCCTTCACCAGCCTGGTGGCCAGCACTCCCGCGCTGCGCGACTACGCCCAGAACATGTGGCTGCGCCACACCGCCGCACTCACCCAGGCCATCGCCGAGGAGAGCGGCCTCGCCGCAGGTGACCCCGCGTGCTCCGCCATGGCCCACTTCGCCCTCGAGGCCCCCTGCGCGGTTTACACCCACGACAACCCCCGCCAGGCCATCACCCGGGCCTTCGACCTCCTGGAACACGGCTGGAGCGCACTCGCCCAGAGCAAAGCGTGAGCAGCACCTTGCCGAGGAACGGCCCGCGACCCAGGCGGCCTCATCCCACCGAAGCCCGCCCGCCACAGCGGGCGGTCGAGGCGGGCTTGAGAGGCAGCAAGGCTCTGAACTGCATCGAGGCTTGACAGCCCCGGATAACGGGTGACGCGCCCACCGTTACACGGCTCTGCTGCGCCAGGGCTGCTCGGGCGCTGGCAGCGGCTCGCCGAAGACGCTTCGGGAACCTGGCGCCCCTTGCTGCGGCTCACCGGCAGCAGCGGTGAGCCGAACGGCCTGCGGTCACCCGAACGAGGTGACAAGAACGGGGTAACAAGGCCGGGTCCAGGCACTCTCGGCCGCACCAGGGAGCCGCGGACGAGCGCGGAACTCGTGGACTATTGCTCACCCTCGTTCTCACCGCGTCGGACCGATCTCTGGTCTGTGGTGCGTGTGGCGCGGGTGTAGCGGGCTGCGAGGTCTGCGAATGCGGTGGCCAGTTGGGGTGGGCCGATGACGTCGATGTCGGTGTCGAAGCGGCCGATGGTGGCGGCGAGTCCGGTCCATGACCAGGAGCCGAGGGTGAGTCGGCAGTGGTGGGGGCCGAGTTCCTCGACGATTCCGTCCTGGACGAAGGTTGCGACGTGGGCGGCCGGGAGGTGGAGGGCGCGAGCTGGAGGCTCTGGCGCTGATCTTGGGGAGCGGTCGAGGAGGGTAGCCAAGCCGGTCGTCGCATGAAGCGGCGTCGTCGGGTTGTGGACCAAGATGCACCCTGCAAGCCCCGGACAGGGCATGCCACGATGAGCCCATGAGTGATGAGAGCCGCGGTTTTGCTTGGCGTCGCACGTCCACCTAACCCGCTGATCTTGGTTCGTTCCCAGGACGGCAGGGCAGCCTAGGACTTGTCCGGTCGATCATGTGACTGCCTTGCGCCTGGGTCGTTGATGTGGGCATGGGGCGGGGTGATCTGAGTGATGCCGAGTGGGAAC
>NZ_JBIAUE010000080.1:0-3017 GCF_042892615.1 Streptomyces sp. NPDC001750
AAGTGACGGTACCTGCAGAAGAAGCGCCGGCTAACTACGTGCCAGCAGCCGCGGTAATACGTAGGGCGCAAGCGTTGTCCGGAATTATTGGGCGTAAAGAGCTCGTAGGCGGCTTGTCGCGTCGGTTGTGAAAGCCCGGGGCTTAACCCCGGGTCTGCAGTCGATACGGGCAGGCTAGAGTGTGGTAGGGGAGATCGGAATTCCTGGTGTAGCGGTGAAATGCGCAGATATCAGGAGGAACACCGGTGGCGAAGGCGGATCTCTGGGCCATTACTGACGCTGAGGAGCGAAAGCGTGGGGAGCGAACAGGATTAGATACCCTGGTAGTCCACGCCGTAAACGTTGGGAACTAGGTGTTGGCGACATTCCACGTCGTCGGTGCCGCAGCTAACGCATTAAGTTCCCCGCCTGGGGAGTACGGCCGCAAGGCTAAAACTCAAAGGAATTGACGGGGGCCCGCACAAGCAGCGGAGCATGTGGCTTAATTCGACGCAACGCGAAGAACCTTACCAAGGCTTGACATACACCGGAAAGCATCAGAGATGGTGCCCCCCTTGTGGTCGGTGTACAGGTGGTGCATGGCTGTCGTCAGCTCGTGTCGTGAGATGTTGGGTTAAGTCCCGCAACGAGCGCAACCCTTGTTCTGTGTTGCCAGCATGCCTTTCGGGGTGATGGGGACTCACAGGAGACTGCCGGGGTCAACTCGGAGGAAGGTGGGGACGACGTCAAGTCATCATGCCCCTTATGTCTTGGGCTGCACACGTGCTACAATGGCCGGTACAATGAGCTGCGATGTCGTGAGGCGGAGCGAATCTCAAAAAGCCGGTCTCAGTTCGGATTGGGGTCTGCAACTCGACCCCATGAAGTCGGAGTTGCTAGTAATCGCAGATCAGCATTGCTGCGGTGAATACGTTCCCGGGCCTTGTACACACCGCCCGTCACGTCACGAAAGTCGGTAACACCCGAAGCCGGTGGCCCAACCCCTTGTGGGAGGGAGCTGTCGAAGGTGGGACTGGCGATTGGGACGAAGTCGTAACAAGGTAGCCGTACCGGAAGGTGCGGCTGGATCACCTCCTTTCTAAGGAGCACTTCTTACCTGGTTTCTTCGGAGCTGGGTCAGGGGCCAGTACATCGGCGAGTGTCTGATGCTGGTTGCTCATGGGTGGAACGTTGACTATTCGGCATGGCTTGGTTGTTGTTCGTTAGTACTGCTTCGGCGTGGAACGCGGGTGATGGCTGGGTTGTGTCGGGCACGTTGTTGGGTGTCTGAGGGTATGGCCGTGATGGTTGCCTTCAGTGCCGGTCCCGGTGTACTCGGATCTTTATGGTTCGGGGTGATGGGTGGCTGGTCGTTGTTTGAGAACTGCACAGTGGACGCGAGCATCTGTGGCCAAGTTTTTAAGGGCGCACGGTGGATGCCTTGGCACCAGGAACCGATGAAGGACGTGGGAGGCCGCGATAGGCCCCGGGGAGCTGTCAACCGAGCTTTGATCCGGGGGTGTCCGAATGGGGAAACCCGGCAGTCGTCATGGGCTGTCACCCGCTGCTGAACACATAGGCAGTGTGGAGGGAACGAGGGGAAGTGAAACATCTCAGTACCCTCAGGAAGAGAAAACAACCGTGATTCCGGGAGTAGTGGCGAGCGAAACTGGATGAGGCCAAACCGTATGCGTGTGATACCCGGCAGGGGTTGCGTTTACGGGGTTGTGGGTTCTTTCTTCTGCGGTCTGCCGGCCGTGGGACGAGTCAGAAACCGTTGATGTAGGCGAAGGACATGCGAAAGGTCCGGCGTAGAGGGTAAGACCCCCGTAGCTGAAACATTAGCGGCTCGTTTGGAAGATACCCAAGTAGCACGGGGCCCGAGAAATCCCGTGTGAATCTGGCGGGACCACCCGCTAAGCCTAAATATTCCCTGGTGACCGATAGCGGATAGTACCGTGAGGGAATGGTGAAAAGTACCGCGGGAGCGGAGTGAAATAGTACCTGAAACCGTGTGCCTACAAGCCGTGGGAGCGTCGCTGTTGTTCTTCGGGACAATAGTCGTGACTGCGTGCCTTTTGAAGAATGAGCCTGCGAGTTTGCGGTGTGTTGCGAGGTTAACCCGTGTGGGGAAGCCGTAGCGAAAGCGAGTCCGAATAGGGCGGTGGAGTAGCACGCTCAAGACCCGAAGCGGAGTGATCTAGCCATGGGCAGGTTGAAGCGGAGGTAAGACTTCGTGGAGGACCGAACCCACCAGGGTTGAAAACCTGGGGGATGACCTGTGGTTAGGGGTGAAAGGCCAATCAAACTCCGTGATAGCTGGTTCTCCCCGAAATGCATTTAGGTGCAGCGTCGTGTGTTTCTTGCCGGAGGTAGAGCACTGGATAGGCGATGGGCCCTACCGGGTTACTGACCTTAGCCAAACTCCGAATGCCGGTAAGTGAGAGCGCGGCAGTGAGACTGTGGGGGATAAGCTCCATGGTCGAGAGGGAAACAGCCCAGAGCATCGACTAAGGCCCCTAAGCGTACGCTAAGTGGGAAAGGATGTGGAGTCGCAGAGACAACCAGGAGGTTGGCTTAGAAGCAGCCATCCTTGAAAGAGTGCGTAATAGCTCACTGGTCAAGTGATTCCGCGCCGACAATGTAGCGGGGCTCAAGCGTACCGCCGAAGTCGTGTCAATCCAGTATTAACCTCTAACGGGGGCTGGGTTGGGTAGGGGAGCGTCGTGTGCCGGGTGAAGCAGCACTGGAAGGTAGTTGTGGACGGTTCACGAGTGAGAATGCAGGCATGAGTAGCGATACACACGTGAGAAACGTGTGCGCCGATTGACTAAGGGTTCCTGGGTCAAGCTGATCTGCCCAGGGTAAGTCGGGACCTAAGGCGAGGCCGACAGGCGTAGTCGATGGACAACCGGTTGATATTCCGGTACCCGCTTTGAGACGCCCAGTACTGAGCCCATTAATGCTAAGTCCGTGAAGCCGGCCTGATCTCTTCGGAGTTGAGGGTAGTGGTGGAGCCGATGACCCAAGGTGGTATA
>NZ_JBIAUE010000080.1:3112-4731 GCF_042892615.1 Streptomyces sp. NPDC001750
AAACGCCCAGTACTGAGCCCATTAATGCTAAGTCCGTGAAGCCGGCCTGATCTCTTCGGAGTTGAGGGTAGTGGTGGAGCCGATGACCCAAGGTGGTAGTAGGTAAGCGATGGGGTGACGCAGGAAGGTAGTCCAGCCCGGGCGGTGGTTGTCCCGGGGTAAGGGTGTAGGCCGTGTGGTAGGTAAATCCGTCACACGTTAAGGCTGAGACCTGATGCCGAGCCGATTGTGGTGAAGTGGATGATCCTATGCTGTCGAGAAAAGCCTCTAGCGAGTTTCATGGCGGCCCGTACCCTAAACCGACTCAGGTGGTCAGGTAGAGAATACCGAGGCGTTCGGGTGAACTATGGTTAAGGAACTCGGCAAAATGCCCCCGTAACTTCGGGAGAAGGGGGGCCACGTCTGGTGATGGGCTTTGCGCCTTGAGCTGGGGGTGGCCGCAGAGACCAGCGAGAAGCGACTGTTTACTAAAAACACAGGTCCGTGCGAAGCCGTAAGGCGATGTATACGGACTGACGCCTGCCCGGTGCTGGAACGTTAAGGGGACCGGTTAGCCGACTTTCGGGTTGGCGAAGCTGAGAACTTAAGCGCCAGTAAACGGCGGTGGTAACTATAACCATCCTAAGGTAGCGAAATTCCTTGTCGGGTAAGTTCCGACCTGCACGAATGGCGTAACGACTTCTCGACTGTCTCAACCATAGGCCCGGTGAAATTGCACTACGAGTAAAGATGCTCGTTTCGCGCAGCAGGACGGAAAGACCCCGGGACCTTTACTACAGTTTGATATTGGTGTTCGGTTCGGCTTGTGTAGGATAGGTGGGAGACTTTGAAGCGGCCACGCCAGTGGTTGTGGAGTCGTCGTTGAAATACCACTCTGGTCGTGCTGGATGTCTAACCTGGGTCCGTGATCCGGATCAGGGACAGTGTCTGATGGGTAGTTTAACTGGGGCGGTTGCCTCCTAAAGGGTAACGGAGGCGCCCAAAGGTTCCCTCAGCCTGGTTGGTAATCAGGTGTTGAGTGTAAGTGCACAAGGGAGCTTGACTGTGAGACCGACGGGTCGAGCAGGGACGAAAGTCGGGACTAGTGATCCGGCAGTGGCTTGTGGAAGCGCTGTCGCTCAACGGATAAAAGGTACCCCGGGGATAACAGGCTGATCTTCCCCAAGAGTCCATATCGACGGGATGGTTTGGCACCTCGATGTCGGCTCGTCGCATCCTGGGGCTGGAGTCGGTCCCAAGGGTTGGGCTGTTCGCCCATTAAAGCGGTACGCGAGCTGGGTTTAGAACGTCGTGAGACAGTTCGGTCCCTATCCGCTGTGCGCGTAGGAATATTGAGAAGGGCTGTCCCTAGTACGAGAGGACCGGGACGGACGAACCTCTGGTGTGCCAGTTGTTCTGCCAAGGGCATGGCTGGTTGGCTACGTTCGGGAGGGATAACCGCTGAAAGCATCTAAGCGGGAAGCCTGCTTCGAGATGAGTATTCCCACCCACTTGATGGGTTAAGGCTCCCAGTAGACGACTGGGTTGATAGGCCGGATGTGGAAGCCTGGTAACGGGTGGAGCTGACCGGTACTAATAGGCCGAGGGCTTGTCCTCAGTTGCTCGCGTCCACTGTGTTG
>NZ_JBIAUE010000081.1:0-4589 GCF_042892615.1 Streptomyces sp. NPDC001750
ACGACAACACCAGGCCCGCATCAGTCACTACAAACGGCGCGGACACAGCCCATGACCTGGCCATCAGTCACGGCAAGCACCGTTGCAGTACTAGTCATGAGCCCTCCGCCATGAGGCCGGCGTCGGCTTGGGCCAGCATTCGCGTCCGCCAGTCGTGGATCTGCTCCATGCCGCGGTTGAGCTTCTGAGAAAGGTCCCGGCCTGAGAGGTGGATGTAGCGAAGTGTCGACTCGGTGCTCCGATGGCCAGCGAACGTCGCGATGGCGTGCAGTTCCCAGCCCATCCGGGCCAGATCGGTCAAGCACAGATGCCGCGTCGTGTGCGTGGAGAACCGCGGAACACCGGCCGCGAGCGCGACCCGCCGCACCACCTTCGACCAGGTCCACAGCGTCAGCGGCTCGGCGCGATTGCGGCGGGACTCCGACAGGAACAGCGGCCCCCGTGCTCTGCTGATCTTGGCCCGGTGCCCCAGGTACTCCGACATCAGCACCCCGGTGGACGCAGAGTACGGGACGACTCGCTCCAGCCGGTTCTTCGTGTATTCCGCCCGTACTCGCAGCGTCCGATGCGCTGGATCCAGATCATCAGTACGCAGCGCGCACAGCTCTTCCCGGCGCAGGGCGGCGTCGTAGGCCAGCGCCAGCATCAACCGGTTACGGATCGGCTCGACACGAGCGACCGCCAGCACATCCAGCCACTCTTGCTCTGTGGGGATCCAGGGCAGCTTGGTCAGCCGCGGCACCAACCCGCGCTGCGAGCTGCCGAAATGGCGACCGGGCGTGTACTTGCCGCGTCCGACGGGATTGGATCCCCGCAGCCCCTCCTCGATGAGGAAGTCGTAGAAAAGACAGACAGGCACAAGCCTCTGCTGAAGCGTCGCATTGGCCAGCCCGGCTCCCGAATCGATCGACAGGACGTTCGCCCCGCGCCGACTGGGGCGTGTGCTCAGCTCACGGACGTACGCGGCGATGTTGGCACGGTTCGCCGTGACGGGATCGACCGCGTCACGTTCGCATACCTCCAGGTACTCGGCGAGCCCGCGAGCGTACGCATCGATCGTCCGGAGCGCCCGCCCGAGGTCGACCCACACAAGCAGCCAGCCCGCGGCCTGTTCGTGGCGGCCCAGGACAGGCCACTTCTTCTCCAACTTCTCGGCATCCAATGCCCCTCCCCAGAACGCGGTGAGATCGAGAGGAGCAACATCACTCCTCCGATCAGATTCCACGTAACTGATAGCCACAGCGTCTCCCGCAAGAAGTCCGACCCTGGTGACGCCCTGGCCCTGGCCAACATTCTGCGCACCGACATGCACGCCCACCGGCCGTTGTCGCAGGACAGCGACCTGGCCCGCGCGGTCGCCGTGCTCACACGCGCCCAGCAGGACGCCACCTGGAACCGGCAGCAGATCTCCAACCAGCTGCGCTCGCTGCTGCGGGAGTACTACCCCTCCGCGCTCGCCGCCTTCGAGTCATGGCGCAACGGTCTGTGCCGGCCGGAGGCCCACGAGCTTCTCAAGGCGGCTCCAACGCCCACGCGAGCCGCACAGCTACTGAGGTTGAACTCGTGGTGTCGTGCTGTTGTTCAGGCGGGTCTGATGGTCAGGCTGGTCTCGGCGAGGCAGCCGTCTATGAGGTGGCTGCGGTACTGGATGTGCCGTAGGCCGCGTCGGATGCGTTGGACGAGGTGTTCCGGGGTGGTGAAGGCGACGTTGGAGAGCCAGCCGCGTCGCAGAAGTGACCAGATGCCTTCGACGGGGTTGAGGTCGGGTGCGTAGGGCGGCAGGTAGTAGATGGTCAGCCAGTCCCGGGCTTCGGCGAACTCCCGGAGCCCGGCGGCCTTGTGGATGTTGAGATTGTCCCAGATGAGCACGATCGTGCCTCCGAGTTGCTGGTGGGCGGCGGTCAGCAGGTCCCGGTAGTCGCGCCAGGAGTCTCAATGATGAAGTCAAGTCGCCAGAGCGACTGGCGGGGCGGAGGTGAAGACCCGGTTGTCACGCAACAGCGCCCACAAAACGCTGGCCCGTCGGCGTGCCAGGGCGATGACCGCTTGGACGTAGGCACGTGGTCAAGCTTTCCGCCCCAGCAGCCGAGCCCGCCTCGCCGGTGGCCGTCTCCGGCGGCCACCGGCAGGTCGAGGGACACCTGGCGGCAACCGGCATGACGGCTACGCTGCTTCGGCCGTACGCGTTCATGCAGAAGCTGCTCCAGAACGCCCCGGCGATCGCCCGGGGCGTGCTCATCGGGGCAATGCGCGAGGCGCCATGCAACTACGTAGACGTCCGGGACATCGCCGACGTGGCCGCCGAGACCCTCCTGCGCCCTGGCCTCGCCGGCGCCACGTACACCCTGACCGGCCCGCAGGCCTTCAGCCACCCCGAGCTCGCCCGTCTGCTCAGTGAGCTGACCGGCCGTCCTGTCTGCCTGCCGCCAGGCGACTTTCACAGCCATCTCCTGTCGACCGCACAGATGCCGCCCTGGCTCGCCGACCACGTGGTGGAGATCCAGCAACTGGCCATCGCACGCGCGGAGCCCACCAACGGCACCATCGAGACCGCCCTCGGCCGCCCCGCCAGGGCACTCCGCGCCTTCATCCACGAACATCTCCACACATCCGCCCCAACCGCCTGACCGGCAGCTCAGCCATCCGCTCCCGAACCCTTCGCTCTTCTCCGAGAAGCGGCGCCGCTTCTCGGAGAAGGATGTGTGAGACGGACGCTGTCCGCAGCAAGTCGACCCGATTCGCCCTCGCGGGTGACACCACATCATCAGTCGCCACAAGGCCTCTCCAGCCGTGCCCTCAGGGGCGTTCGAGGTTGCGATGGCACGCGCGATTTTTGAAGGTTGGGATGGGGCGCTACGCCGTGTCAGCACTTGGTGCCATTGCTAGGTGGTCGCCAGTTGCCGACGCCGTTCACTGCAAGCCGCGAGCGGCGAGCGTCTTCAACGTCGTTGCCAGCCAGCCCACCTCCGCCTCGCTTGTTGCACGTGCGATCTTGAGAAGTCCCTGTCGGAAGGGGTCGTCGAGCTCTTCGGCTGCAAGCGGGCGTTCGCCTTCGTAGAAGAAGCTGCTGGGCTCTCGGAGGAAGGTCAGGCGGCGCTGTAGTACGGCCGCCTGGTCGGCCGGGGTTTCCAGGTGGCGCAGGAAGGCCAGGACGGTGAACCAGTGGTTCTCGTCACTGATCGCGGTTCCGTCGGCTTCCCGCAGCCGACGGCGAAGCTCTTCTCGTCCCTGGTCGGTCAGGGTGAGCACATGCCGAGGAGCCGCTCTGCTGCCTGGTTCGGTCTGACGGCTCAGCCAGCCGGCCCGCTCCAGGCGTTTGATCGCCGGGTACAGCGTGCCGTCCGCGATCGGCCGGACATGACCGGTGAGGTGCGCCACGCGTCGTTTCAGCTCGTAGCCGTGCAGCGGCTGGTTGAACAGAAAACCCAAAATCGCCAACTCCAACATGACAGCATCATCCCCCCTCAAGGCTATATATCGATGCCGATGTATAGTCTAGGCGATGCATTATCTGATCGAGGAGGAGCCATGCACGACGCTCAGGTGACGCCCAAGGGGGCGCGGATCCGCTGGGTCGAGATACCCGGAGACCCTCGGCACACCCGGGTCTATCTGCACGGAATCGGTGCCTCGTCCAGCCCGTACTTTGCAGCCGCCGCCGTCCATCCGGACCTTGCCGGCCACCGGTCGCTGCTCGTCGACATGCTCGGCTTCGGCATCAGCGACCGCCCTACCGACTTTGAGTACACCGTGGAAAACCACGCCGACGCTCTCGCCACGGCCCTTGAGGCGGCCCACGTCCAGGCAGCCGACGTCATAGCCCACAGCATGGGCGGCGCCGTGGCCATCGCGCTCGCCAGTCGCCATCAGCACCTGGTGTCCCGCTTGGTCCTGGTCGACGCCGTCCTCGACCCCTTGACACCTGAGCAATGCTGGCCCGGCATCCGCGGCATCGCCGCCTACACCGAAGAAGACTTCCTCGCCGGAGGATGGCGGGAAGTCCGCGAGGCCGCCGGGCCGCACTGGTGGTCCACGATGCGGCTGGCCGGGCGCGAAGCGCTCCACCGCAGCGCCGTACACCTCGTCCGCGGCACGAGCCCCACCATGCGTGAACTCCTGCTGAGCCTGACGATCCCCCGCACCTACTTGCGTCCCGCAGGAGATGGCCCGCTCCCCGGTGAACAGCAGCTCCTCGAAAGAGGAATTTCCGTCGTGGCCGTACCGGACTGTGGACACAACATCATGCTGGATAACCCCGGGGCGTTCGCACAGCAGACCGCTCGCGCGCTGCAGCGCGTCTGAGCCCGTCCGCCGTCCTCAGCGATCCACGGGAGCCCACGGAATTGCAGATCGGACCCCACAGGGGACATCTGCTCGGTCGGCATCTGGCCTGAGAAAGTGTTGGGTAACTGATCAACTGCGCATTGTGATGCTCTGGTGGTGATCGTGCGGCCGAGGCGTCCGCGACGATCACCACCATGTGTGCCTGTTCGTGTAAGACGTCGTTTCATTTGGTGAGTCGGCGGTAGCCGATGAGGGTTGCCGCTATGCCAACGAACGCGAGGAAGTGCTCGGCTTTGCGTTCGTAG
>NZ_JBIAUE010000082.1:0-3190 GCF_042892615.1 Streptomyces sp. NPDC001750
TCTTCGCCTCGTCGAAGATGACCGGGTAGGTCCACATGGTGACGGTGTTGTCGTCGCCGCCGCTGGAACAGCCGGCCAGCACACCGGCGGCCAGCGCAGTGACCACCACCGGCACGGCAACCGCACGGACTCTGGAACGACGGGTGAGAAAACGGGACATGAGAGGGTCCTCCGAAGACATGAGGGCGGGAGAGGGAAGAGAGGACGGCACCCGGTGAGACGTCACCGGGCCGGCACCGTCTGAACAGTGCCGGTGTGCCGGGCGCGTTCGGCGGCGAACGCCGCGAGGTGACTGCCGAGCGAGGTGGCGGGACCGGAGCGCACGGCCCCGGCGTCGCCGGTGGCGACGGCGGTGACGAACGCCTCGACGAGCGCGGCGTCCCCGCCGCCGTGCCCGTCGGCCGCGTTCGAGCCGGACGCGCCGAGTTCGTGGACGGTGGACTCGCCGGTCCGGAAGTCCTGCACGGTGACCCGCTCGCCGTCGCCGATCAGCCAGCCGTGCGAGCCGAAGATCCGTGTCTGCCGGTGCGTCTGCTCGGTGAAGGCCACCATCTGGAACGTGGCGGTCACCCCGTCCGTCAGGCGCATCGCCAGGACCTGGTGGTCGACCACGTCGTTGTCGCCGCGGTACGCGCAGACCCCGTACGGGCCCTCGCGCAGCGCCCGCAGCAGCCCGGCCTCGTCGGTCGCCTCGGTGACGTGGGTGACCGGCCAGACCGCGCCCTTCTCGCGCAGTGTCGGAAGGTACAGCTTCGGCGCGCTGTACGGGCAGCCGGGCTCGACCGCACAGTCGAGACACCGCTCGGCGGATCCGGCCGGGGCGTTCTCCGGCCGGAAGTGCTTGAGCCCGCCGAAGCTGGTGACCTGCTCGATCCGGCCGCCCATGACGTACGTGATCCAGTCCAGGTCGTGGCAGGACTTGGCGAGCAGCATCGGGGAGGAGTCCTTCTCGCTGCGCCACGGACCGCGCACATAGCTGTGGGCGTAGTGCCACCAGCCCACCGGCTCCAGGTGGTCGATGGAGACCAGCTGCCCGAGCATGCCGGAGTCCACGACCTCCTTCACCAGGTCGGTGTAGGGGGTGTACCGCATGACGTGGCACACCGCGAACAGCACCCCGGCCCGTTCCACGCCCTCGACGATCCGCCGGGTCTCCTCCTCGGTCGGCGCGAGCGGCTTCTCGGCGAGGATCGCGTAGCCGGCCTCGGCCAGGGCCAGCACCGGCTCCACGTGGAAGCGGTCCTGGGTGGCGACGACGACGGCGTCGGCGATCCGGTTCTCTGCGAGCGGGCGCCAGTCGTCGAACTCGACGGGCGCGCCGGCGGCCGCCCGTGCCGCGGGGCGGGGGTCGGCGACGGCGACGAGTTCGGCGCGCTCGGGGTGCGCCTTGATCCACTCGGCGTACGTCAGACCGCGGTTGCCGGCGCCGACGAGCGCGACCCGGACGGGCCGGCCGGTGATCGGGGTATGCGTGGACACGGGGAATCCCTGGTGCTCGGTGGGTCGGGGCCTTCCGTCCGGATCGGGCCGGATCGGGCGCGATCCGGACCAGAGGCCCCGAGTGGTCAGAAGCGCAGCGTGGCCGCGGTGTGGGCGACGCGGTCGCCTTCGTCCGGCAGCGCGGTGCGCTCGGTGCCGTCCTCGACGCAGCCGGTGTGCAGCAGATGGCTGCCGGTGCCGGTGAACGCCGCGGGCCGCAGTTCGAGCCGGCCGCCGGTGAAGGTGGAGCCGGTGGCCCGGTAGCGGTTGGGCCCCTCGGCGGCCAGGACGTGGGCGGTGCCCTTGGGGGCGGTCGAGTCGAGGCCGGTGAGCTGCCAGTCGACGGTCCGCCCGGAGCCGGTGCGGGACAGCAGGGCACCGTCCTTGTTGGTGCCGTTGAGGCGCGTGCCGTCGACCCGCAGCCGCTGGTCCTTGTCGGAGGTCAGCTTCAGCCCGGTGTCGCGGAGTTCGCCGCCGAGGACGGTGATGTCGGCGTGCTTGAGCGCGACCGGGGCGGTGTCCTTGGAGCCGCTCAGGACGCACTGGTCCAGGACCAGCGGGCCGGTGCCGTTGAACACCGCGCCGTCGACGCCCTTGAGCGTGGTGCGCTGGAGGGTGAGCGGGACGGTCACGTTGGCCTGGGTGATCTCCGCGCCCGGGGCGAACGCGAACGACGAGTCGGCGATCACGTTGGGGCGGGCGGACAGGTCCGAGGCCCGGGACACGATCAGCGGGCCGGTGGCGGTGCAGCCGCGCATCTGTATGCCGTCGGCGTTGACCCAGAGCATGCCGGAGCCGGACAGCGACTTCTTCCCGACGACCAGGACGTCCTCCAGGGTCAGATCGGTGATCTTGACCCGGGCCACGAACCAGGAGCAGGCGTGCCGGCGCACCGTGATCCGCTTGGCCCTGCCGCCCCACGCGGCACCGGAGTTGGCGAAGGTCATCAGCCCCGAGTTGCCGGTGTAGACGAGGTCGTGCTCGAACTGACCGTGCGTCACGAACGGGCCCTCGTCGTCCCCGTCGCCGTGGCAGTTGGTGACGTAGCAGTACGCGGAGGCCGTGAAGTCGTTCAGGTGGCGGGCGTTGGAGGTGTGGCAGTCCTCGACATGTCCGTAGAGGCAGTAGATCTGCTGGGTGAGGTAGCCAGCGCCGCCGTAGGTGACGGACTTCGGGTTGGTCAGCGAGCACTGCTCGGTGCGGTAGTACGTGCACCAGCGGCGCATCACCACCGGCCAGAAGGTGCCGATCGCCTCGATCCCGGAGACGTCGCAGCGGACGGCGTACTCGTACGCGACCGGGTGCGAGCCGGACATCTCGTCGTCGCCCCAGCCCTCGAAGACCATGTTGCGGACGTGGGCGCGGTCGACGGGCTCGATCCGGGTCCAGGTGAGCTTGCGGCCCGCGGCCAGGTCCCAGCCGATCTGGTAGTTGACCCTGATGTGCGTGGCGTCGACGACCTGGGTGACCTGGACGAGACGCTGGATCTCCTTCTCGTACTTGCCCGCCAGCGCGTTGACCTCGACGGCCCACCACTGGCCGACCTCGAACTTCGAGGAGTCGCCGACCTCGAACAGGTCCGAGAGGTCCGGCATCGCCGCGCCCAGGGTGTGCTCGACGGTGGTGTCGGTGACGGTGCCGCGGAAGGAGAGGACGGCTCCGAAGGGGTTGTCGTGGGTGTTCTTCTCGATGCCTTCGGTGCGTATGCGGT
>NZ_JBIAUE010000083.1:0-2657 GCF_042892615.1 Streptomyces sp. NPDC001750
GCCCCACCCCAAGATCTACAGACACGACAGAACACAACCACAGCCACCGACAGAGCTCACAACCGCCCTATCAGTAACTGTGATTGCAGTACTAGAACGGAAGCTGCCAGGGTCGGGGTGTTTCGCATCGTGGCCACGGCCGTCGCCACCTGGGCGGCAACGTGTAGTCACCAGTTGCCGCGGGGGCGTTCGGCACCGAGCTGGGCCTCGCGTCGGCACTCGCGGCAGTCCGGCGGGCCGTCCACGCGTCGGCCTTCTCACTCTGCCCAGTTGAAGCCGCACAGCGACATCGACGGGTCCTCGGTGGGATCGGTGGCGTGGGAGCCGTGGCCCGGCACGTTCCACGTGACCGTCGTGCCTCCCTCGTAGGGAGCGCCCTCCGGCCAGACGTACACGGCTTCGGTGGTGGTGCAGCGCATCCGGGGGTCAGGGCCCTCCCAGCCGGTGCCCTGCCGGGCCTGAGAGCCTGTCGGGTGGCTGATCATGCGTGATGCGTGATGGTCGTGATCTGCCCTCCGGGTATGGCGACGGCCCCAGAACGATCACGTGGTGTGTGCCAGTGCGACAACTCCGAGGCCGTCAGCGGCCCATGCTATCCGTCCAACTTGACCGATGAGATGTGGGAGATCATCAAGCCGCTCCTTCCCGCGCGTGACCTGCGAAAAGGCGGCGGGATGCGCAATTACGGAGACCGGTTGGTGCTCGACTCGGTGTTCTACGTGCTGCGGTCGGGCTGCCAGTGGCGGATGCTTCCGCGCTATCTGATGCCCTGGGACGCGGCCCACCGCTGGTTCACCAAGTGGCGCCGGGACGGCACCTGGGACCGCGTCCACGACGAGCTCCGCCGCCAGGTCCGGGTCGGGGCCGGACGCGATCCCGAGCCGTCGGCCGCCGCGATCGACGCCCAGTCGATCAAGACCAGCGAGGGCGGCGAGGCGCGTGGGTTCGATGCGGGCAACCGGACGACAGGGCGAAAGAGACACGTGATCGTGGACACGATGGGCCTGCTGCTGGTCGTCGCGGTCACCTCCGCGTCGGTGCAGGACCGGGCCGGAGGCCGCATCGTCCTGGCCCGTCTCGCGAAGGGATTCCGCACGGTCAGTCTGGTGTGGGCCGACGGCGGATACGCCAGCTCCGTTGATTCCAAGCTTCTTTCATGGGCTCGGGATGCGTTGAACATCGTTGTCGAGGTCGTGAAGCGGACCGACGACGTCAAGGGCTTCAAGGTCCTGCCCCGCCGCTGGGTGGTGGAGCGAAGTTTCGGCTGGCTGGTCCGAAATCGTCGGCTGGCCCGCGACTACGAGCGGCTGACCGCGACCTCCGAGGCCATGATCAAGGTGGCAGTGATCCGCTTGATGCTCGGTCCGGCTCGCCGGGCAGTCCTTGCGGTGGAGCCATGAATCCCACCGCAAGACCGCACGAGCGAACACCGTCGAGGACTACATCGCAGCGTAATCAACCGGCCACCCGACAGGCTCTCAGGATCAACGCCGACGAGGTCCCCGGCGGTCACCTGGTTGCGCTGTCACGCCCGGTCGACCTGGCCGACGGACTGATCGAGTATCTGCGCTGACGAGCGGCGGACCTTCCCCGTCCGACGACACCGCAGCGCCGTCATTTCCCACGACCAAGCACGGGTGACTCTGTTTATGAGTCCCGACAGCAGATGTACAGCACGCCGGCAGGCGTCCATCACGGTCGGATCCGATGTTCAAAGAACGGGCGGCACCGCCGTCGGTGGCGCCCGCGACCGGTCCGCACCCGCCACCGCGCATGGGGCGGCTCCGGCAGCGGCGACGTCCCCGGGCCCAGGCGAGGGATGCCGACGACCAGCTTGCTGACCTGCCCCTTCTGCTTCAGCTGATCCAGCAGCATCAGAGCGTTCATGGCGTCCGGCTCCGGCACGGTTGTCCGCCCACGCCAGATCGGGAACGCGGCGGCATCGTCCGCTCCCACTCAATGAGCAGCCAGGTCGCCGCTTCGAGACGGGCACCGGCCCTTCCCACGCTGCGACCCGCCCCCGAGAGCACCTGGCCGCCGCTGACGCAGGCGGCCACGCACACGAACCAGGGCCCGGCGCGACTGTCCGGAGGCGAAGCGGCGGCGGGGCCGTCGCCGGGGCGGGCCGTGGTCGGGGACCGTGAACGACGGCGCGGTCCCGGATGCCGTCCCGGAGCTTGGCGGCCGTCTTGGCGGCGGCGGCCTCGAACGCCCGGCGGGTCTGCTCCACCATGGCGACATCGGTTGCCTGCTCCGGGCCGCGGCTCGCCTTCCGGTCCGTACGGGACGGCCGCGGGCGGGGCCTCGGGGCGGCGGGCACGACGACGGTGTGCGGCCGGGTCCGGGAGCCCATGCGGGCGCGGGCCGGCGGACGCACCACGGCCTGGTCCTCCGTGTCGCGCGAGTACAGCGGTCGTCGGCGACGGTCTGCACGATCTGTTCGTCCGGGCCGGGCTGGTGGGGGGCGGCCCTGCAGGGCGTGGGCGAGGCGGCGACGGGCTTCGGCGAGCAGGTGCCGACGCTTGCACACGCCGCGTATCACGTACCGTTGCCTGATGCAGTACTAGTAGTGCTTGGTCAGGTTGCTATCGGTTCTGGTATGTCGCGGTGGCAGGTGGGGCAGGCGCCGGTCCAGACCGCGAGGAGTGACTGCAGTT
>NZ_JBIAUE010000084.1:0-2015 GCF_042892615.1 Streptomyces sp. NPDC001750
CAGGTGAAGGTGCGGGGTTTCCGGATCGAGTTGGCCGAGATCGAGGCGGTGCTTTCCCGGCACGTGTCGGTGGGGCGGGTGTCGGTGCAGGTCCGCGAGGACCGCCCCGGGGTGAAGCGACTGGTGGCCTATGTGGTTGCGGCCTCCGGGCGAAGTGTGGACGTGGCCGTCGTGCGTGAGCACGCGGCGGTCGTACTCCCCGAGTACATGGTGCCGTCGGCGTTCGTCGTCCTGGACGCGCTGCCATTGAACGTGAACGGCAAGGTGGACCGCAGGGCGCTTCCCGCTCCGGAGGCAGAGACGGGGGAGGAGTATGTCGCCCCGCGCACCGATGCGGAGAAGATCCTCGCGGGTGTCTGGTCGGACGTGCTCGGCGTCGAACGGGTCGGCGTCCACGACAACTTCTTCGCCCTCGGCGGCGACTCCATCTCCGCCCTGCGGGCCGTCGGCCGTGTTCGCACGGTCATCGGCGGCGAGTTGTCCTCCCGTACGCTCTTCGCCCACCCGACCGTCGAGACACTGGCCCGGGCCCTCGCCGCGCCCGGCGTGCCCGGGGCTTCCGCCGAGCCGGCGATCCCGCGCGTCGAGCGCGCCGGGCCCCTTCCGCTGTCCTACGGTCAGGAGCGTCTTGCCTTTCTGGCCGACTTCGCGCCCGGCGACTCCACGTACAACACCGGCCTCGCCCTGCGAGTCTTCGGTGACGTCGACGCGTCCGCACTGCGCACCGCGTTGGTCGGGCTCGTCGCCCGCCATGAGGTGCTGCGCACCACGTTCGCCGACGGACGCCAGCACGTCCAGCAGGACATCGAGGTGCCCGTGCGGGAGGTGGACCTCGTGGCTGAGGCCGACGGTGCGCGGCCGGACGCGCTGCTGCGGGTCCTGCAGGAGGAACAGGCCGCCCCGTTCGACCTCGACGGAGGCCCGCTCATCCGGGTCCTGGTCGTCCGTCTCTCCGAGCGCGTGCACGTGCTGGTGCTGTCGATGCACCACATCGTGACCGACGGCTGGTCCATGGGCGTGATCACGCGCGAGCTGAGCGCGCTGTACGCCGCAGCTGTGCGTGGCGAGGAAGCGGCTCTGCCGGAGCCGCGCATCCAGTACCCGGACTTCGCGGTCTGGCAGCGGGAGAATCTCACGGGTGGTGCATTCGACGGTCAGCTCGACTACTGGCGTGACAAGTTGTCGGGTCTGGAGCCTTTGGAGTTGCCGACGGACCGGCCGCGTCCGGCCGTGCGCACCTCGGCCGGCGCGCTGCATACGTTCGAGGTTCCGGTGAACCTCGTCGACCGGCTCAGGGCGGCGGGGCAGGAGCGTGGGGCGAGCCTGTTCATGGGGCTGACGGCGGTGACGCAGTTGCTGCTGTCGCGTTACAGCGGTCGGCGGGACATCACGGTCGGTACGGTCGCGTCGGGGCGCGAGCACACCGAGCTGGAGAACCTCGTCGGGTTCTTCGTCAACACCCTTGCGCTGCGCACTCGGATCGACGAGTCCGTGAGCTTCGGGGAGTTGCTCTCGGCGGTGCGCGCGACCACCCTGGACGCGTTCGCCCACCAGGACGTCCCCTTCGACCGCGTGGTGGACGCCGCCGAACCGGAACGGGACCCGAGCCGTAGCCCGCTGGTCCAGGCTCTCGTCGTACTCCAGAACTCCCTCGGTCTCGAAGCCGAGTTCGCCGGCTGTCCGGCGAAGCGCGAGTTCGTTCCGCGAGCCACGGCGAAGTTCGACGTCTCCTGGGAGTTCTGGGAGGAGAACGGCGGCCTGACGGCCGAACTGGAGTACAGCACCGATCTCTTCGACGCCTCGACCGTCGAGCGGATGTGCCGCCACTGGACAGCGCTCGCGGAGGCGGTGGTCGCATCGCCGACGACGCCGCTTGCCCGGCTGGAGTGCCTGGACCCGGGCGAACGTGAACTCGCCCTTGCGCAGTGGGCGGGTCCTGGTGTGGGTGTGGGTGGTCGTTCGGTGGTGGAGTTGGTTGCGGGGCGTGTGGCGGTTGTTCCTGGGGCGGTTGCGGT
>NZ_JBIAUE010000085.1:0-1602 GCF_042892615.1 Streptomyces sp. NPDC001750
TCGCCGACTGGTATCCGCGTGACGGTCGCCCGGGGCTTTCGCCCGCTCAGCTGGCCACCGTCTGTGTGCTCCAGTTCCTGCTCGGTCTGTCGGACCGGCAGGCAGCCGAGGCAGTTCGCTGCCGCATCGATTTCAAGTACGCGCTGGCCATGGAACTGGACGATCCCGGCTTCCACCACAGCGTGCTGTCCGACTTCCGCGACCGTCTCACCGAGGACGGCCGAGCCGACCGTCTCCTCGACCTCGCGCTCACGCGTCTGAAGGAAGCCGGTCTCGTCCGCGAGCGCACCACCCAGCGCACGGACTCCACCCACGTCCTGGCCGCGGTGCGCGACCTGACCCGGCTGGAACTGGTCACCGAGGCGGTCCGCGCCGCGCTGGAAGAGCTGGCCGGCACAGCTCCGCACCTGCTGGCCGGCCTGGTCGACGAAGAGTGGGGGCGCCGCTACGGCCGCCCGGTCCGTCTGGGCAAGAACCCCACCCGCCCCAAGACCAGGATCCTCGCCACCGGCAACGACGCCGTCCGGCTGATCGAGCACCTCGGGCAGCACGGGCCGAAACGCCTGTCCGGTCCCCGCATCCAGGCCCTGCGGCAGATCATGGTGCAGAACTACTACCGCGACGGGACAGGCCGCCTGCGCTGGCGCACGGCCGAGGACGGCGGCCTGCCGCCCTCGGCCGTCGCGGTCGTCTCGCCCTACGACGCAACCGCCCGCTACGCACGTCGCGGACACGTCACCCGTTGGAGAGGGTTCATCGCACATCTCACCGAGACCTGTGATCCTGACGGCGTCAACGTGATCACGGATGTGGCCACCACCGACGCCACCGGCTACGACGCGAAGGCTCTGCCCGGCATCCATACCCGGCTCAAGCGCCGCGGGCTGCTGCCCGCCGAGCACCTGGTCGACGGCGGCTACACCTCCCTGGTCCATCTGGAACAGGCAGCGCGCGAACACCAGGTCACGGTCACCGGGCCACTGCCGGTCAACACCACCCGTCAGAACCGCAGGAACAACGGCTTCGGCCGTGATGACTTCCGCATCGACTTCGACCGCCGGCAGGTCACCTGCCCGCAGGGCGAGACCAGCGCGGGATGGCACGGCCCCTATCCGACCTCCTCGCCCACCGCGGCACCTTTGATCGTGGCACGGTTCACCAAGAGCCAGTGCCGCCCCTGCCCGGTCCGCACCCGCTGCACGACCACTGCCGACAGTGCCCGGAGCGTGGGCTTTCCCCCGCGAGAACTCCGTGACCTGCAACTCCGCGTCCGCGCAGAGCAGCAGACACCCCAATGGCAGGCCCGCTACGCGGTCCGCTCCGGAGTCGAAGGCACCATCAACGAACTCGCCCACGGACACGGCATGCGCCGCTGCCGCTACCGGGGACAGCACAAAGCCCACTTACAGCACGTGTTCACAGCCATCGCCGCGAACATCGAGCGCCTCAGCCGACGGCCGCCGACCGGAGAAGCACCCCCGTCGCGGCCGCCGACCGCCTTCCAGATCTTCCTGGACCAGCACGAGATCCCCCGGCCGAGGTCTTGGCGATCCGCCAGAGACTGAGCAGACGACACCAAGATCCCCGACAGAGTCAGCCCTT
>NZ_JBIAUE010000086.1:0-1588 GCF_042892615.1 Streptomyces sp. NPDC001750
GCTGGCCGCCGGTGTGCTGGCCGGCTGTTCCAGCGGCGGCGACGACAACACCGTCACCATGTGGACCTACCCGGTCATCTTCGACGAGGCGAAGAACAAGGCGTACTGGGACGGTCTGGTCAAGGCGTTCGAGAAGGAGCACTCGGGCGTCAAGGTGAAGGTGGAGACCTTCCCCTGGGCCAACCGCGACACCGCCCTGGCCACCGCGATCGCCTCGGGCAAGGGTCCGGACGCGGTCTACCTGATCCCGGACCAGCTGCCGAAGTACGCCAGGAACATCGTCCCGGCCGACGAGTACATGCCCTCCGGCGCCGAGTCCGACTACACCGACTTCGCGCTGAAGTCCGTCACCATCGACGGCAAGGCGCTAGCCACCCCGGTCCTGACCAGCGCCAACCCGCTGATCTGCGACAAGCGGGTGTTCGACGCGATCGGCGAGAAGAACTACCCCACGACCTGGGCGGACCTGGAGGCGCTGGGCCCGAAGCTGAAGGCGAAGGGCTACTACGCCACCAGCCACAGCGGTGACACCCAGCAGACGCTGAACATGACCTTCTACCCGCTGCTGTGGCAGGCGGGCGGCGACGTCTTCTCCAAGGACGGCAAGCAGGTCACGTTCAACGACGCGGCCGGTGTCAAGGCGCTGACGTACCTGAAGAAGCTCGTCGAGGGCGGCTACACCGACAAGGACCTGATCACCACCGCGCCGAAGCTGGAGCAGACCCCGACCGCCAAGGGCAAGACCGCCTGCACCTGGCAGAACACCCCCACCGACGTCGAGCCGTTCTGGGGCAAGGAGAACATCGTCGTCCGGCCGCCGCTGAAGGACGTCGAGTCGGTCGGCTACGGCACGGTGGGCGCCCTGTCCATGCTGAAGGGCGCCGACAAGAAGAACACCGGCGACTGGCTGAACTTCGTCGCCGAGTCGAAGAACGCGGCCGGTCTGCAGAAGGAGGCCGGCTACTTCCCGGCCCGCAAGTCCGGCGGCGACCTCTACCCGGGCGACGCGCTGCAGTCGGCGGTCGGCGCCACGCTGCCGAGCATGACCGTGGGCCCGCTCCACGACAAGTCCCGTGAGGTCCAGGGCGTGCTCGCGCCGGAGATCCAGGCCGCTCTGCTGGGCAAGAAGAGCCCGCAGGAAGCGCTGGACGCCGCGCAGAAGGCCGCGCAGGCGCTGCTCGGCCGCTGATACACGGGTGCGGGGCCCGCATCCGGCCGCACCCGGACCCGGGACCCGCACCCCCCTGGGGCGGTTTTGTCCGCCCCCGCCCTTTCCCCCGCACCGCAAGGAGATCCCCGTGGCAGTCGTCGCGGAACCCACCCGCCGGGGCCGTCGCAGCGGGCCGCAGGCGCGCCGCGAGGCCCGGATCGGCCTGCTGTTCGTCCTCCCGTGCTTCCTGCTCTTCCTCGCCTTCCGGTTCGGTCCGGGCATCGCCGGTGTGCTGATGAGCTTCACCGACTACACCCTGACCGGCGGCGGCAGCTTCATCGGGCTGGACAACTTCACCCGCCTGTGGGACGACCCGCTGTTCTGGCAGGCACTGAAGGTCACCGTCCTGTACACCGTGCTCGCCGTGCCGGGCACGCT
>NZ_JBIAUE010000087.1:0-1418 GCF_042892615.1 Streptomyces sp. NPDC001750
TGGTCATGTTGGTGCGGGGTCTGGCATGTCGCGGTGACAGGTGGGGCAGGCGCCGGTCCAGGTCGCGATGAGTATCTGCAGCTCGCGGAGGACTCGGTAGAGGCTCAGGCCGACGCCGTCTCTTTTGGGGATCGGGTCAGTCGCTGAAGGGTGCAGAAGGCGTGGGCGACCGAGACGAGGGTGACGTGGTGGTGCCAGCCTGGCCAGGTTCGGCCTTCGAAGTGGGCCAGGCCCAGGGTCTGTTTCATCTCGCGGTAGTCGTTCTCGATGCGCCAGCGGAGCTTCGCGGTGCGCACGAGGACGGGCAACGGCGTGGTCTCGGGCAGGTTGGAGAGCCAGAACTGCACGGGCTCGTCCTGGTCGGCGGGCCATTCGGCCAGCAGCCAGCGGACCGGAAGCTCGGTGCCGGCCGTGGCCTTGCGGATCTCACGTCCGGCGGGCCGAACCCGCAGGGCCACGAAGCGCGAGTACATGCGCTTGTACCCGCTGCGGCCGCTGCCCGGCCGCGATCCCTCCCTCCACTGCACCGGCCGAGCGGTGTTCTTACCGGCCGCGACGACCAGGCTCTTCACCCGCTGGGCCGCCTCGGGGTAGGCAGGAACCGGCCGTGGGCCGCGGCCGGAGTAGGCCGGGGTGCAGGGCTGTGCGTCTTCAGGTTGCGCGGTGGTCGTGGTCGAGATGCCCACCACGTACTCAAGGCTGCGTTCTTCCAGGCCGAGCCGGAAGGCTGCGGTGTCCCCGTAGCCGCCGTCGGCGATGACCTGGGGCACCTCGATGCCCCAGGACCGCGTTTCGTCGATCATGTCGAGGGCCAGCTGCCACTTCTCGACATGGCCCACCTGGGCGGGGATGGCGCACTTGTCACGGCGGGCTACCTTGGCCCGGTCGGCCTTGGGCGAGGCGGGATCCCAGCTCCCGGGCAGGAACAGACGCCAGTTCACGGCCGCGGAGGCGCCGTTGGAAGCCAGGTGCAGCGAGACTCCGGCCTGGCAGTTGGTGACCTTGCCCGCGGTGCCCGTGTACTGCCGGGTCACGCACGCCGACGCATCCCCGTCCTTGAGGAATCCTGTGTCATCGATGATCAACGCGGTGGGCTTGACGACCGGCTGCATGCGCCAGGCCAGACGGGCCCGCACATGCGCCGCATCCCAGGGGCTGGAAGTGACGAAGTGGGCCAGGGCCTGCCGGTTCCCGTCTTCGCCCAGGCGGGCGGCCATCGGCTCCACCGACTTGCGCCCGCCATCCAGCAGCAGGCCCCGCAGATAGACCCCGCCCCACCGCCGCTGATCCGCCCGCGCGAACGGCTCGAACATCTCCGCCGCGAAGTCCTCCAGATCACACCGGACCGCAGCCAACTCCTCACTCAGCACACACGGTCAACGAAACGACCGATCAAGAAGACACGCCATCACGGACCG
>NZ_JBIAUE010000088.1:0-1252 GCF_042892615.1 Streptomyces sp. NPDC001750
AACACCGACTGCACCACCACCACACCCCCCTCCCCGGCCTCCACATCCACCACATCGGTCAGCAGACCCGAACCCGTCCGCAACGCCAGACGCGCCGCGACCTCCTTGCCCTCCGCCGACGACACCACCAGCACCGCCACCGGCGACACCGCCTCACAAGCCGCCACCAGCGCATCCACCTTCGGCACGACCAGGAACTCCCCGTACTCCGGAGCCTCGTCCACCAGCACCCGCACCGCACCGTGCTCACCCAGCACACCCGCCGTCGCACCGGCCCCCGCACCCAACGCCACCGCAACCGGCTCACCCACCCGACGCGCCAGCGTCAGCAACTCCAGCGTGGGCTTGCGAACGACACCGTCCACATGATCGACAAAAACAAGCACTTCAGCCATGGAAATGAACTCCCGCCACGATGAGATTTGAGGAACAGCCACGCACAGCACGGGCCGTCAGATGAACTTCCGGCCCGCCAGGAACTCGGCAACCTGCCGGCCACCCTCACCCTCGTCCGTCACGACCGTGCCCACCGTCCGCGCCGGACGCTCCGCCACGGAAACGACCTGCGTGAACGCACCACCCAGACCCACCTCCCCGGCCTCCACACCCAGATCATCCAGATCCCACGACTCCACCGGCTTCTTCTTCGCCGCCATGATCCCCTTGAACGACGGATACCGCGCCTCACCCGACTGGTCCGTCACCGACACCACCGCCGGCAACGACGCCTCCAGCCACTCCGAGGCCACATCACCATCACGCCGCCCCCGCACCACACCACCCTCCACCGACACCTCCGACAACAACGTCACCTGCGCCACCCCCAACCGCTCCGCCAGCAACGCCGGAACCACACCCCCACCACCATCCGTCGACGCCATACCCGCCACCACCAGATCGAACCCGGCCTTCTCCACCGCCCTCGCCAACACCAACGACGTCCCCATCACATCCGAACCATGCACAGACTCGTCCTCGACATGAACCGCCCGGTCCGCCCCCATCGACAACGCCTTGCGCAACGCATCCCGCGCATCCTCCGGACCCACCGTCAACACCGTCACCTCGGCATCACCGGCACCCTCCGCGACCCGCAACGCCTGCTCCACCGCGTACTCGTCCAACTCCGACAACAGACCATCCACATCCTCACGGTCCACCGTCAGATCATCCGAGAAACGCCGGTCACCCGTCGCATCCGGCACATACTTCACACAGACAACGATCCTCAAGCTCACGCCGGCTCTCCTAC
>NZ_JBIAUE010000089.1:0-1244 GCF_042892615.1 Streptomyces sp. NPDC001750
CCCGCGGAGCGGGTAGGAGTGCGCGGTGCGCACCCCAGCGAAACCGCCCCGCGAAGCGGGGCGGGTGACGGAGCGTCACCACCCGCGCAAGCGCGGGTGGTTCGGCCACTGCGTGGCCGTGCCTCTCTCCGCTTCGCTCCGAGAGGCTGTGGGGCGGGTGCGCAAGCGCGCCCGGGGCCGGTCCGCTGCGCTCCCCGGCCTGGTGATGCATCAGGCTTCTGCCTGTGTAGGGCTTGGGATTCTGGGCCACCCCCTCCGCTGCGCTCCGGGGGCGGTGGCTGGCTGCGAGGGAGGGGTCGGGGTGGCGGGGAGGGGCTGGAGTGGCTAGGGGTGAGCCTTGCCGTGGTGACGGCAAGGCTCAGTGCCGCCGCTGGTCTGGTTACTGAGGGTGTCTCATTTTCTGACTCTGGATGGACCCTGGAATGGGCGGTGCATCACCCTGCATCAGGTGTGCAGGCGCATGTACCTTTGGCGGATCCGGGCCACACCCCCTGAACGCCCGTCTCCCGGCCTTCCGCCGGGCTCTTGGCGTGGTTCCTGTCCAGAACGGGGGGTGAGGCCGGGAGACGGGCGCTCAGGCACCTTCCTGGGCCTGTCACGGTCTTGGCGGTGCATCAGGGACCGGCTGTGTAGCGTCTGGGATCTCGCGCCACCACCTCCGCGCGGCGCTCGCCCCCGCCCGGCCCTCCGGGCCCGTGGTCCTGGCCCTCTTCGGCGCAGCGCTCGCCCCCGCCCTGAACTGGGCAAACACCCGGAGACGAGCGCGACATCGACCGCTCGGGGCCGTGCCCGCGCGGGCGCGGCACCACCGACCGGAGCACGCACCAACCCTGACACCCACCAACCTGACACTCCATCAGACACCACATCGGTTTATCCATCGGTCGCCCGAACACCCACCCGACCCAAATCCACGACACACCGGAAAACAACCGATCGCCCCGAGCAGAAAGCAGCGGTCCCGAATCCATTGAAAAGGATCCGGGACCGCTGCTTTCCAATTCCCTATTCAGCCGCGAGCGCCTTCATGTGCTTATGAACCGTCGACGGCGAACGGTCCGCGAATACGGCTACGCGACGCTGGGCCCACCCTCGCTCGTGGCCGTACCTGATCCGGGCCCGGGACTGAGCATCGGTCAGCAGAGCGGGCAGACGCCCCGGCGCGCAGTCCTCCGGAAGACCCGGCAGCTCCCAGTCCTGCACGGGCGCGGCGGGGCCGGCCTTCCCTACGGGCTCCTCCTGGC
>NZ_JBIAUE010000090.1:0-1207 GCF_042892615.1 Streptomyces sp. NPDC001750
GAGCTGCAGATACTCATCGCGACCTGGACCGGCGCCTGCCCCACCTGTCACCGCGACATGCCAGACCCCGCACCAACATGACCAAGCCCTACTAGCGCCTGCCCCAAAGGGCACGCCGTTCAACCAATCACTCGGCCGCATCGTTTGTACGGTTCGCACCACCTGATCTGCACGAACTCAGGACGAAAGAAGATCACTAACGTATTCGCACTGTCAATTACCCCGTGGCCAGTGGCGCCCTGAGGTCAGGGTCCTAGCATGAAAGTGACGAATCATCGTTCGCCTCCAATTGGTCAGGAGTGATCGCGGATGACCGTCACAGCGCAGAAGCACCAAGCGTGGGCGCAGATACAGGCCCGCCGAAATACCCCAGAACTCATCAAGTCGCTCGACGAGGGACGCCCGTCGGTAAGCGGCATCGTGCGTCCTCTCGAACCCGAGGTCCCAGTGGTCCTCGATGGTGAAGTATTCGAAGACCTCGAGCGGCTCAACGCCATGACGAGGAATCAGGCTCTCTACACCACTCGGCTGTCCGACGGAGGTGCCGTCGCTCTCGGAGTCTTCACCGACCGTGCGGGGATGCTCTCTGTTGCACACCCGATGGACACGGATACGACGCTGGACTTCGGGCTTCCCACCTTCACCAGGGTCTGGGAAGACGCCAACGAGGGCGGAGACCGTCTTGAACTGGAGCACGGCTTCCACTGGCCCAACCTCCTGGATGTGCCCAGGGGATTTCTCCACACGCAGAACTGGAACGACATCGTGTCGTCGGTCAGCGTCTGCGCGTTCGATGTCAGTCTCTTCTGGGACATCAACCTGTCAGGGCCTGAGTTCTTCGTCCCGGCGGGTACCCGGATTCCAGATCTGAATGCCTTCGGGTGGAACGACGCGGTGTCTTCCTTCATCTGCTGGGGGTAGGCGACTACACAAACCGGCTATACCACCCTCGGGTGCCCCTGTGGGTGGTACAGCAATGCGCCAGCTCCCCGCGGTCGCACTCGCCAGGAAGCTGCCACATCGAGAAGAGTGGGCCCCGGCGCAGCTGGGCAAAGGGCGCAGGAGCCGGAGGCGACTTCCGTCTTCGCGCTACTGAACTTGAATTCGTGATGTGTCGGTCAGTCGTCCATAATCAGGTCGGTGCTGGCGAGGCATCCGTCGACCAGGTCCGGGCGGTACTGGATCTGCTTGAGCCTGTGCTTGACGG
>NZ_JBIAUE010000091.1:0-1141 GCF_042892615.1 Streptomyces sp. NPDC001750
ACTGAACTTGATTGAGTGATGTCGGGCTATCGGCCTGACAGTTGAGCGCCAGGTCCGGTAGTTCTGGTTGGGTGAGATACGCGCAGGGCGGCGGGCTGACCGACGCTGGGAGGGCCGCGCGGGAGCGGGTTCGGCTTCAGGCCGTGGAACGCTTCGAGCGCGGGGAGAAGAATAAGGACGTCGCCGCCGTGTTGCGGGTGTCGGAGCGGTCGGTGGAGCGGTGGCGCCGCCAGTGGCGCGAGCGGGGCGAGGTCGGGGTCCGGTCGAAGGGATCGCCGGGACGGCCGAGGCTCGACGAGAAGCAGATCGCCAGGCTGGAACGTGAGTTGGAGCGCGGGCCGCTGGTCCACGGCTGGGCGGACCAGCGGTGGACCTTGGCGCGGATCAGGACGCTGATCGGCCGCCTGTTCCACGTGAGGTACACGGTGGAGGGCACCTGGCGGCTGCTGAAGCGGCACGGCTGGTCCTGGCAGCAGCCGTGCCGGCGGGCGATCGAGCGCGACGACGGAGTGGTCGAGGTCTGGAAGAAGGAGACCTGGCCGTTGGTAAGAGCACCGCGGCGGCGTGTGACGGCTGGATCGTCTTCGAGGACGAAGCCGGGCAGTCGATGACGCCGCCGCGCGCCAGGAGCTGGGGACGCAAGGGCTCTACGCCGGTGGTCCGGGTGCGCGGCCGGGGCTCGGGCCGGGTGTCGATGGCCGGGCTGACCTGCTACAAGCCGGGGAAGCGGTCCCGGATGTTCTACTCGGTCCGCGAGTACCGGGGCCGCAAGGGTGAGCCGAAGGGCATCGGCTGGCGCGACCTGCGCGACCTGCTGGTCAGGGCCCACATCCAGCTCGGCGGCCCGATCGTGCTCGTGTGGGACAACCTGCGGATGCACCTGGTCGAGCCACTGCGTGAGTTCATCGCCGCCCACGCGGACTGGCTCACCGTCTTCCAGCTTCCGAGCTACACACCGGACTTGAACCCGCAAGAGGGCGTCTGGTCGCTGGTCAAGCGCGACATCGGCAACCTCGCCGCAGCCGACCTCGGCCAGATCACCCGCGCCGTCAAGCACAGGCTCAAGCAGATCCAGTACCGCCCGGACCTGGTCGACGGATGCCTCGCCAGCACCGACCTGATTATGGACGACTGACCGACA